>DASYAA010000212.1:0-4308 GCA_036501565.1 Verrucomicrobiia bacterium | reverse complement strand
TCGCGGCTCTTCGGGATTCATTGGCGCAGATGGCGTGGTGCAGTGGAAAACCGGTCAAGTGGTGCTTGCCTTGACAGGAGCGAACGGTCAGCAACTTGGACCTTTTACAATTAATGGCGGATTTGGTTACAATCCACAAATGGATACCCAACCAGTTCCCTTGTCCCCGTCCGTCTTGACGTTTTTGGGGCAGATTACTCCTCAACTTATTACAGTTTTGCCGCCTAATCAGGTTTTCGTGAATGATTTCACCAAGTGCTACGTTTCACCTGTTTTGAAATAAATCGGGTTTTGTTTCAGTTTTTGAACCAGAGCAGCCTTGAGTTGCTCTGGTTTTTTTGTTTAATTCAGCGCGGTGAAGTTGAAATCCTTCCAACGCACGGCAGTTCTGGTGGCCGCGCTCACCCTTACGCTCATCTGCGTCGTTCGATTGTGGCAATTTGATTTTTTCGAGCGATTGGAATGGATGACCTACGACTTGCGCGCAAAGGCGGCTCTGAATTTTTCCGCGCCGGTTGCCACCAACCTTGCCTTTGTTTCGATTGAAGAGTCAAGCATCACGGCGGTTCAAAGCGGGCAACTCGGCTACCGATTCGGTCTTTACTGGCCGCGGCAGGTTTATGGCCGGCTCGTGGAGGAACTTTCGGCGCAAGGCGACAAAGCCACCGCTTTCGACATCTTGTTCGGCGAGTTGCGCCCCGACCATCCGCCCGTGCAAATGGCCGACGAAAGCCTGATGGAATCCGACGATTTTTTTGCGCTGCAAATGCGGCGCGCGGGCAACACCATTATTGCCGCCACGCCTGACGTGATACCGCCTGATTTATTCGCCACCAACGCGCTCGCGCTCGGCGGCATTTCCACGGAAAAAGATTCCGATGGAATTTTGCGGCGAGCCAAAGCCTTTAATGTTTATCGGCGCTGGCATCCGCTTTTTCGAAAGGTCGAAGCTGATCCTGAATTTGGAGTTGATCTCCGCCGGGCGCGCGTTGTGGCGGGACAAATAATTTTGCCAAGGTCGAATGGCGAGGAAATCAAAGTGCCGATTGACGCGGAAACGAATTTTTCGATCGCCGATTTTATTGGCGACAAATTGCCGCCCGGCGTCGCGCCAAAAGCCAGAGCCTTCACGGACGAGCGTGTCTGGCAAATGGGCATCGTGCTTGCCGCGCAGGAATTGAAACTCGATTTGGCGCATGCAGACGTGGACTTGCCGCATGGACGCATCACGTTAAATGGTGCAAATGGTGTCAAACGCGTGATTCCCGTGGACGCTGACGGGTATTTTTACATTGACTGGCGACTCACGCCGAACGATCCAAGACTCACGCGCGCGTCCATTGAAAGTTTGCTTTGGCAGGATCACCAGCGGCTGTCTGGCGAAACGAACGGATTGAGCGACGAGTTTCGCGGCAAACTTGTCATGGTCGGCTCGGCGGCGCAAGGCAACGACCTGACTGACCGCGGCGCAACGCCATTGGAAAGAGACACTCTGCTCGTCAGCAAACATTGGAACATCGCCAATTCGATCATCACCGGCCAATTCATTCGGCGCATATCGCTGCCAACTGAACTTGCACTGATCATTTTTCTCGGAGTGCTGACGGCGTTTTTGACATGGCAACTGCGCGCGTTTTCCGCGTCGAGTAGCACTTTGTTGCTGATGCTGGTTTATATCAGCATCGCGTTTTTTGTTTTCGTCAAATTTCGCCTCTGGCTGCCGATTATATTCCCGGTCGGCGGCGCGATTTTGATCGAACACATCATGCTCGTGACTTATCGCGTCATTTTTGAAGAACGCGAACAGCGCCGCGTCAGATCCATTTTTTCAAAAATCGTTTCGCCGAACGTGGTGAACGAACTGCTTCAAGCCAAAAAACTTTCTCTCGGCGGCGCGCGCCGCGAAGTGACCGTGTTCTTCGCCGACGTGCGCGGCTTCACCACGTTCACCGATGGGATGCAGCAGCGCACGATGGAATTTGTGGGACATCAGCAGCTTGACGCCGCTGCCGCCGGAAAATGTTTCGATGAATCCGCGCGCGAAACCCTCGAAACGGTGAATCTTTATCTTGCAGCTGTCGCCGACGCGGTGAAAAAGCACGACGGCACGCTCGATAAATACATCGGTGACTGTGTCATGGCGTTTTGGGGTGCGCCCACGCCAAATGAAAAACACGCGCTGGCTTGCGTCCGCGCGGCGATTGACGCGCAACGTGCCATAAATGAATTAAACCAAAAGAGATTGGAAAAAAGTTCTTCAAAAGAAATTGAAAATCGCATCCGAATTTCCGCCGGTCTCCCGTCCAAGCCGCCGTTGTCCGCGCTGCAACTTGGCATCGGCATCAACACCGGACTTGTCAATGTCGGCCTGATGGGGTCGGACGCGCATATTTTGAATTACACCGTTTTTGGAGGCGAAGTGAATCTGGCCAGTCGCCTTGAAGGCGTTTCCGGTGGCGGCCGCATCATCATCAGTTATACGACATACAATCAGTTGCTGCGTGAAGACCCGATGCTTGCGGCGGCGTGCATCGAAATGCCTCCCGTCACCGTCAAAGGCATCAAAGCCGCCGTGCGGATTTATGAAGTGCCGTGGCAATTGCTGACTGCCAAATGATTTTTCCTACTCGTCAATTTTTTAGCGCCTGCTAAAATGTCTTCATGCGAACGGCGATTTATCCCGGCAGTTTTGATCCGCTGACCAATGGCCATCTGGACGTGATTCAGCGCGCCACAAAGTTATTTGACCGCATCATAGTCGCCATCGCCAAGAATGAAAGCAAATCGCCTTTGTTCACCATCAACGAGCGGATTGCGCTGGTGAAGCAGGCGATTGCTCATCTGCCAAATGCCGAGGCTGACAGTTTTGACGGACTGCTGGTCGAATATGCCGTGAAACAAAAAGCGCAGGCGATTGTGCGCGGGCTGCGCGCCGTTTCAGATTTTGAATTTGAATTTCAACTCGCGTTGATGAACCGCAACTTGAACGAAAATATAGAAACCATTTTCATGATGCCCAAGGACACTTACACATTCATCAGTTCGCGGATCGTGAAGGAAATTGCCCGGCTCAACGGCGACGTGAGTCCATTTGTGGACGCGCACGTGCAAGCCGCGCTCACGAAAAAATTTTCCAGCGCAAAAAAGATTTAAGGAGAAATCCATGTCCCTGTCCGTCAATCTTCGCCAGTTGGAAACTCGCAACGCGACTTTGCGCGGCGAATTGTCGTTGGCCGAGTTGGATTTGGACGTTCGCGACGAAATGATTCGGGTCATGCAGCCGGTTGAATACGACATTGAGGTTGAAAAATTGGACGATGCGCTTCTGGTTCAAGGCGAATTGCGTGTCACGCTAGAATGTGAATGCGTCCGCTGCCTGAAAAAATTCAAGTGCGGATTGAATCTTGAGAATTGGACGTTGCATTTGCCGCTCGCGGGCGACGAAAAAGTGTCCGTTGACAACGATTGCGTGGACTTGACGTTGTTCGCGCGCGAAGATATTCTCCTTGAGTTTCCGCAACATCCGTTGTGCAAGCCGGACTGTCGCGGGCTGGAGAAAATCTCCACTGGCAACGCCAAAACCGCCGGCAAGAGCAAGATTGTTTCGCCGACGTGGGCTGAACTAAACAAACTAAAATTGTAATTTGGAATTTATTTTATGGGCGTCCCAAAACGTAAACCATCGAAAAGCCGGATGCGTATGCGCCGCGCTTACAACAGTGTGCTGAAACTGCCGCAACTGGGCGTTTGCCCGCAATGTGCCGCGCCGTATGTGCCGCACCGGGTCTGTCCGGCGTGCGGTTATTACAAAGGCCGCCAGGTTTTGAGCATCACGGCGGGGGCGTAATTTAATTGCACGCGGTGAAAATTTCCGCGTTTTTTCATTTCATCTATGCGAATCGCAGTGGATGTCATGGGCGGCGACCACGGTTGCAAAGTGGTCATCGCGGGCGCCAAGCTGGCGCTTGAGGCCAACAAAAAAATCACCGCCCTTTATCTCGTCGGTGATCAGGCTGCAATTCATGCGGCACTCCCTCCGCGCGGTTTTCGCGACCATCGCGTGCGCGTCATTCACACCAGCGAGGTGGTGACGATGGACGACAAACCCGTCGTCGCTCTTCGCAAGAAAAAAGATTCTTCAATCGCCCGCGCCGCCGAACTCGTCCATGACGGCGAAGCCGACGCAGTTGTTTCACTCGGCAACACCGGGGGCATTTTCGCGGCGGCAACTTTCAAAGTCGGACGCATTGACGGCGTGGATCGCGGCTGCATTGCGACGGTCATTCCGCGTCAGGGAAATGAATTTGT
>DASYAA010000211.1:0-3525 GCA_036501565.1 Verrucomicrobiia bacterium | reverse complement strand
GTTCTGCCGCGCTCAATTCCACCGCCACGCTCGTCGCCTATGATTTATTCAAACGCCACAAACCCAACCTCGGCGACCATCAATTGGTCAAAATCGGCAAAATCACAACCATTGCCGGCACAATCCTCGCCATTGTCGCCTCGCCTCTATTCGGCCACTACACGACGATTTTTGAAGGCATAAATAAATTGATTTCCTACGTCGCGCCGCCAATCACCGCTGTTTTTTTACTGGGCGTTTTTTGGAAACGTGCGTCGGGAAAATCCGCCTTTATCACGCTCATCGCGGGCATGGGTCTGGGCGCGCTGACGTTTGTCCTTGATTTCTTCAAGGCCAAAATTGTCGGTGCGGATGCAACTCCCGAATCCATCGCCTCCTCGCCATTGTTAAATTTTATCTATAATATAGCGTTGAAGGATTTCATGCTGGTAGCGTTCGTGCTGCTGGTCATCTGCATCGTCATCATGGTCGTGACCACGTTTATGTTTCCAGAGCCGTTCAAAGCCGGGGCGAAATTGCTCGTCTGGGAAAACTGGCGGGAGCCGTTGCGCGGCGAAGCGGGCGGGCGCGGCCTCGGCAATTACCGCGTGCTGGCGGTTCTGATTTTGGTGGTGTTCATCACGCTTTATTTTATTTTCCGCTGACAAGATGAATTGATAATTATGAAAACAATTTTTGTCCTGTTGTGCGTCGCTCTGCTTGCCGGTTGCGCGACGCAAAAATCGCCGCAACGTTATGCTTGGGTGACGGGTTTAAAACCGGACAAGGCGGCTTATTATGAAAATTTGCACGCGCACGCCTGGCCGGGCGTCAACAGGATGATCAAGTCGTGCCATGTTAAGAATTATTCCATTCACGAATGCAACATCAACGGCCAGCTCTATCTGTTTTCTTATCTCGAATACACCGGCACCAATTTTGACGCCGACATGGCGCGCATGGCTGCCGATCCTGAAACCCAGCGCTGGTGGAAGGAAACCAATCCATGCCAGTTGCCGTTGCCGGACGCAGCGGCAAAAGGAAAAATCTGGTCGGACACGAAGGAGGTTTATTTCTTAAAATGAATTTACTGCTCAAAGACAAAGTCATTTTTCTGACCGGCGGCTCGTGCGGCATCGGACGCGATTGCGCGAAAGCTTATGCCGCTGAAGGCGCGAAAGTGGTCGTCATCGCTCGCGACAAGGCTGGCATTGAAAAGGTCGCGGCTGAACTTGGCGCTGATCATCTCGGCATCGTTTGCGACGTGACGCGCGATGCCGAAGTGAAAAGTGCGGTTGAAAAAACCTTGTTGCGTTACGGTAAATTGGACGCCGTTCACAACAATGCCGGCATTTCCAATCCGTCAAAGCCGGTTCACGAAACGACCGATGCTGAATGGGACGCGCTGTTCGACGTGAATTTGAAAGGCGTTTTGCACACCACGCGCCATGCGTTCGCGGCTTTGGCCATGAGCAAGGGTTGCATTCTCAACACGTCGAGTCTCGTCGGCGTCATTGGCCAAGAAATTCACGCCGCTTACACTGCGACCAAAGGCGGCATGAATGCGCTGACCAAATCCATGGCACTCGATTATGCCAAACATGGCATTCGCGTGAATGCCGTCTGCCCCGCCGGCGTGTGGACGCCGATGCTTCGCCAATGGTGCGCCGAGCAACCTGATCCAAGTTCAACCGAACGCTACTTGAACGAAATCCATCCGCTCGGCTATTGTCCGACCAGCGACGCGATTGCCGATGCGTGCGTCTTTTTGCTTTCCGAAAAGGCGCGTTTCATCACCGGCCACCTCATGAATGTCAGCGGCGGCGCGGAACTCGGCTATCGTCGCCTGCTTTGATTTCATGATCCAAAAAATTTCCACCCGCGACGCGCGTTTTCCCATCGGCCACGGCCATGGCAGTGACGCGATCCATAAAGACCCGGTTTATTCCTACGCCGTCACGCAATTGCACGATGACAAAGGCCAAATTGGCGTTGGACTCGCGTTCACGCTGGGCGAAGGCAACCAACTCGTTTGCGAAGCCGCGAAATTCTACGCGCAACGTCTCGTCGGCAAATCCATTGAAGAAATCATGGCCGATTTCGGCGCGCTCCAACGCGCGATGGCCGACGAACAACAATTTCGCTGGCTCGGCCCGCACAAAGGAGTCGTGCAACTCGCGCTTGCATCCGTGACAAATGCCTGCTGGGATTTGTGGGCCAAAACGCGCGGCGTGCCGCTTTGGAAACTGCTGCTCGACCTTTCGCCGGAACAAATCCTGGCCATGCTTGATTTATCCTATCTCGAAGATGAACTCACCGCGCCATCGGCTTTGAAAATTCTCAATGAAAATAAATCCAGCCGTTCTTCGCGCGAAAATATTTTGAAAACCGGCTATCCCGGTTACGACACATCCGTCGGCTGGTTCAATTACAACGACAACCAAGTCCGCGAAAATTGCCAACGCGCCGTCGCCGCCGGTTTTACCGCGATGAAATTGAAAGTCGGCTCGCGCGATCCCGAACGCGATTTGCGCCGCGCCAAAATTGTCCGCGAAGTTGCCGGCGACAAGGCGCGCGTCATGGTGGACGCGAATCAGCAATGGACTTTGCCGCAGGCGCTCGACATCTGCCAGCGGCTGCGTGTCATCAATCCATTTTGGATCGAGGAACCGACGCATCCCGACGACGTGCTCGGCCACAAAACTTTGGCCGACGCCATCGCGCCAACAAAACTCGCGCTCGGCGAACACGTCCCGAACCGCGTCGTTTTCAAAAATTATTTGCAGGCAAAATGCGCCGGGTTCATTCAAGTGGACGCTATGCGCGTGGCTGGCGTCAGCGAATTTCTCGCCGTCAGTTTGCTCTGCAAAAAATTTAGCATTCCCGTCGTGCCGCACGTCGGCGACATGGGACAACTGCATCAACATTTGGTTTTGTTCAATCACATCGCCCTCGACCACGAAGCCATTTTTCTCGAACACATTCCGCATCTGCGCGAACATTTTGTCCATCCGTGCAAAGTCGAAGGCGGCGTTTATCAAACCCCGCAGGAAGCCGGCGCAAGCTGCGATTTGAAACCGGACTGAACGATGAGTGAATTGTCTATAGTTGATTCGCACGTTCATTTGTGGAATCCCGCGCAACTTCGTTATTCGTGGATCGACGGATTGCCCGCTTTGAACCGTGCATTTCTTCCGGCGGATTTTGCATCGGCCAGCGTGAATTCAAACGTGGGCAAAATGATTTTTGTCGAGTGCGGCTGCGAGCCGGCGCAAAGCCTTGCCGAAGTGAATTGGATTTCCGATTTGGCGAAAACCGAGCCGCGAATAAAAGGAGTTGTCGCGCACGCTGATTTGGAAAAAGGCGAATCCGTCCGCGCCGATTTGGAAATACTGGCAGCCAATCCGCTCGTGAAAGGCATTCGGCGAAATTTGCAGGGCGAACGCACCGCAGAATTTTGTTTGCGGCAGGAATTTGTCGCCGGCGTAAAACTGCTCGCCGAATTTGAATTTACGTTTGATTTGTGCATCCGTCACGAACAATTAC
>DASYAA010000210.1:0-7779 GCA_036501565.1 Verrucomicrobiia bacterium | reverse complement strand
CTGACAAGAAGAAACTGAATGTGGAATAATTGCCAACATGAGCCATAAAACGGCCATCGTGAAGATTTCGAGGATTGTTGTCGTGTTTCATAAAATTATTCTTGAGTGTTGGACACCTCGCATACGCTGTCCATCTGAATTCAAAATTCTTCACGTCCTTAGCGCGACAATTTTCCGTTTCCATTTCGTCACTCCACTTTAACCTTGCCGTCATTGTGGTTGGCGCGCTTCCGGCTAACTTGGCAGTATGGCGAACCGGATTTTGCTCGTGGATGACGAGAACGATTTCATCGAGTTGCTGCAATACAAACTCGCGGGGCAGGGCTACGACTTCATCGTGGCCAACGACGGCGTGCAGGCATTGAGCCAGGCGCGGCAGTTCAAGCCGGACTTGATCCTGCTCGACATCCTGCTGCCCGATCTCGACGGCCTGTCGGTCTGCGAAATCCTGCGCCGCCAGCCGTCCACAAAAAAAATCCCGGTGATCTTCATGAGCGCGCTCACGAGCGAAGTCACCAAGCGCACGGTGGCGATGCAGGCGGACGATTTTTTCACCAAGCCGCTGGATTTGCCGCGCCTCGTGCGCCGCATCGCGGATTTGCTGCATCACGAGACACTCACGGAATGATTTTCAACTCGCCCTTCGCTTGACACGTTCGCGCTTCGCCGTCATTTTCTTTCAAGGAAAATGACATGAGCGCACATAATTTATTCAACTCACTTCAGAAGTTTGATCTCGGCAACGGGAAACAAGGGAATTTTTATTCGCTGCCCGCGCTGGAAAAAGCCGGTGTCGGCGCGATTTCAAAATTGCCGGTTTCAATCCGCCTTGTTCTCGAATCCATTTTGCGCAATTGCGACGGAAAAAAAGTAACGGAAGAAAATGTCCGCGCGCTGGCGAATTGGAAACCGACCGAAAATCGAACGGCGGAAATTCCGTTCGTCGTCGCGCGAATTGTTTTGCAGGATTTTACGGGCGTGCCCTTGCTTGTGGATTTGGCGGCGATGCGCAGCGCGGTCGCGCGTCTCGGCAAAAATCCGAAAATCATCGAGCCGCTCGTGCCGGTGGATTTGGTCGTGGACCATTCCGTGCAAGTGGATTTTTTTGGCAACGCCGATGCGCTGCGACAAAATCTCGAAATTGAATTTCAACGCAATCGCGAGCGTTATCAATTTTTGAAGTGGGGAATGCAGGCATTCGACACGTTCAAAGTCGTGCCGCCGGGAATCGGAATTGTTCATCAAGTGAATTTGGAATATCTCGCCAAAGGCGTTCTCGAAGCAAACGGCATTTATTATCCCGACACGCTCGTCGGCACGGATTCACACACGACGATGATTAACGGTTTGGGAATTGTCGGATGGGGCGTCGGTGGCATCGAGGCGGAAGCCGGAATGCTCGGCCAGCCGGTTTATTTTCTCACGCCGGATGTTGTCGGAGTTCACATGACCGGCAGTTTGCGCGAAGGCGTGACGGCGACGGATTTGGCTTTGACCGTCACGCAACTTTTGCGCAAGGCAAAAGTCGTCGGAAAATTTGTGGAATTTTTTGGCGAAGGCGCGACGGCATTGCCGGTTGTGGATCGCGCAACGATTGCAAACATGGCGCCGGAATACGGCGCGACGATGGGCTTTTTCCCGATTGACGCCGAATGTGTGAATTATCTTCGTGCAACGGGCCGCAGCGAGGAACATTGCAAGCTCTACGAAAATTATTATCGCGCACAAAATCTTTTTGGAATTCCAAAGCGCGGCGAAATCCAATACTCGCAGGAATTGGAACTGGATTTGACTTCAGTCGTTCCGAGCGTCGCCGGGCCAAAACGTCCGCAGGATAAAATTGAATTGCCAAAGTTGAAGCAGGAATTTATTTCCACATTTTCAAAGCCGGTTGCGGAAAATGGTTTTGGAAAATCGGCTGACGTTTTGAACCAAACCTTTCGCGTTGAATGTCGCGACGGCGATAGTTTCGGCGGCGGAAGTCAGGAGCCGGTTTCGGAGCAAATGGCGCAATCGCAAAATACTAATCCGTTCACGGAATTGGAAATGGCAAACAATCGTCCGACGCCCGATTCGGTGCACGGCGAAATAGCAAAAATTTGCGGCGGCGAAATTCGGCACGGCTCGGTTTTGATCGCGGCAATTACAAGTTGCACGAACACTTCAAATCCGAGCGTGATGCTCGCGGCGGGTTTGCTCGCGAAAAAAGCCGTCGAGCGCGGACTGCAAGTCAATCCGCTCGTCAAAACTTCGCTCGCGCCCGGCTCGCGCGTCGTCAGCGATTATTTGAACAAAGCCGGTTTGCAAAAATATCTCGATGCGCTCGGTTTCAATCTCGTCGGCTACGGCTGCACGACGTGCATCGGCAATTCCGGCCCGCTCGCCGCGCCGATTGACGAAGCGATTTCAAAAAATGATTTGATCGCCGCGAGCGTTTTGTCCGGCAATCGAAATTTTGAAGCGCGCGTGCATCAAAACATCAAAGCGAATTTTTTGATGTCACCGCCGCTCGTCGTCGCGTTTGCGCTCGCAGGTCGCGTCAACATTGATTTGAACAGCGAACCGCTCGGCAAAGATAAAAATGGCACGGAAGTTTTCTTGAAAGATTTGTGGCCGACGTTGCAGGAAATTCGCGATCAGATGCAAAGCGCTTTGAAGCCGGAAGTTTTCAAAAAGCTTTACAAAGATTTTGCGGAACAAAATCCGAAGTGGAATGAAATTCCGTCTTCGACTGGCAACGTTTATGAGTGGGACAAAAAATCCACTTACATTCAGGAACCGCCATTCTTTGAAAATTTTTCGATGCTCGCCGGCGAAATCCATGAAATCAAAAACGCGCGCGCGCTGGCGATTTTTGGCGACAGTGTGACGACCGACCATATTTCGCCCGCGGGTTCGATTAAAAAATCTTCGCCCGCCGGAAAATATTTGATTGAGAACGGCGTGAGCGCGGAAGATTTTAATAGCTATGGCTCGCGTCGCGGCAACGACCGCGTGATGACGCGCGGAACATTTGCGAATGTCCGCATTAAAAACCTGATGGTGCCCGACGTCGAAGGCGGAGTTACGAAATTTCAAAACGAACAAATGCCGATTTATGATGCGGCGATGAAATATGTCTCTGCCAAAATTCCACTGATGGTTTTTGCCGGGCAGGAATACGGAACTGGTTCGTCGCGCGATTGGGCGGCGAAAGGAACAAATTTGCTCGGCGTGAAAGCTGTCGTTGCGCAAAGTTTTGAGCGCATTCATCGCAGCAATCTCGTCGGCATGGGCGTGTTGCCGTTGCAATTCAAAGACGGCGTGAGCGCGCAAAGTTTGAAACTCGACGGCACGGAAACTTTTGACGTTCTTGGTTTGGATTCAAAATTAAAACCGCAGCAGGATTTGACTTTGCGCATCACGCGCGCAAACGGCCAAAATGAAAATGTTTCCGTGAAATGCCGAATAGACACCCCAATTGAAATTGATTATTACCAGCACGGCGGCATTTTGCCTTTTGTGTTGCGGCAATTGGTGACGAAGGCATAATTTTGAAATCAAATATGAACTGCCCACGCTGTAAAAATTCCGTTTTGAAATCGGTCGAATACGACAATCAAAAAGTTGAAGTCTGCCCGACTTGCAAAGGCGAGTGGCTGTTCGCGGGCGAACTTCAAAAAATCGTCGAGCATCACGACGAAGTTTTCACGCCGGAAGAAATCGCTTCACTCGACGCGGTGAATAAAGAAATTTTTACGGCGGAAAAAGATGATTGCGACGAATTGAATTGTCCTGCGTGCGGCGACGTGCGGATGGAGCATTTCAATTACGGCGACACGAGCGGAATTATTTTGCACAAATGCAATGAATGCGACGGCATTTGGATGGACAAAGACCAACTAACGAAAATTGAAGAAGTCGTTGACGGTTGGAAGTCGGATTTGGCCAAGGACGAGGGAAAATATGATTCTGTTCTTCAAAAAATTGACGTTGAAGAACAGAAGGAATTGGACCAAGCCGTTTCAATTTCGAGATTCGGTTTTGTGAACAGAGTTTTGCGCCGGTTTTGCGAATGACGGGGCGGAATTTTTTTTATTCCGGCTTCGCGATGGAAACCACAAACGCATCCGGCTTGAGATATTTTTGCGCGGCGGCTTTGACTTGTTCCAGCGTGACGGCTTCAAACTTCGCGTCCTCTGTGTCGGAATAGGCGAAACCGAGGCCGTAAAGTTCGTCGAGCGCCTGCGCTTGCGCGAGGCCGCCGAGTTCCTGTCGCGCGATTTTTTTCTGGCCGATGATTTTAGCCTTCGCGCGTTTCAATTCTTCTTCGCTCAAACCTTCGTTGCGAAGCAACTCGGCTTCTTTCAGCAATTCAGTTTCCACTTGCGCAGCTTTCGTCGGCTCTGTGCCGGTGTAAAAAGCGAAATAACCCGGCGCAAGTCCCATGAAATTTTGCGCGCCGACGTAATACGCCAGTCCAAGTTTCTCGCGCACTCTCAAAAAAAGTCGTGACCCAAGATCGCTGCAAGATTCCTGGATCAGTTCGAGCGCGTAACGGTCGTCGTCAAACAAAGTCGTGCCGCGAAAACCGATCACAAGCACGGCTTGCTTTTTGTCGCGGGTTTCTTCGACGCGCTTTACCGCGCTTAAGGTTGAAGATTGAGAATCGAGAGTTGGCAAAGCCGGGTTTGATTTCCAGCCTGCAAATGATTTTTCAACGGCTGATTTTACATCCGCAGTTTTCACGTCGCCGTAAATGGCGAGGACGCAGTTGTTCGGCACGACAAGCTTTTGGCAGAACGATTTCAGGTCGGCGTCGGAAATTTTTCCAACCGATTCTTCCGTGCCGTGCGAATCGAGGCCATAGCCAAGTTCGCCAAACAGCGCGTGACGCATGGCGCGGCTCGCGCTTTTGAGCAGATCATCTTTTTGCGCCTGAATGTTGGCGATTTGCACCTCGCGTTCGCGTTCGAGCGCATCGGCGGGAAAAATCGGATGAAGCAAAACGTCGGCGACGAGTTCGAAGCCGGTTTTGAAATCGCCGCTCAACACTTCCGCGTTCACGCCGAAGCTGTTGTTGCCGCCGTGGCTGTCCAGACTGCCGCCGACGGATTCGATTTCGCGCGCGATTTCCCTGGCACTGCGCCGCTTCGTGCCTTTGATGAGCGTCTTGGCGAGCAATTGCGTGATGCCGTTATTGTCGGCGGTTTCAGCGAGCACGCCGCCCTTGAACGCGGCGCGAAATTCAACAAACGGCAGCCGATGATTTTCCTTCACGAGCAGGCGCAGACCGTTGGGCAATTCAAATTTTTGAACCGGCTGATCGCTGTTTGCTTCAAGCGATGTAGAAATTTTTGGCGTTGCGCCATCAGGCAATAGCGCATAGAGCGTGCGATTTTCGGGCGTAAGATATTCGTATGCGACGCGCTGAACGTCGGCGGGCATGACGCGTTTGACGGCGGCGAGATGACGTTCGGAGAACGTCAGGTCGTTTGCGACCAGCCAGCTTCCGCCGAGATCGCCGGCCTGGCCTTCCATCGTTTTGCGCGTGGCGAGCATGGCGGAAACAAATTGTTTTACGGCCTTTTCGAGTTCGCTCGCGGGAACCGGCGCGGCTCTCATGGTTTCAACTTCATCGAGCATCGCGCCGCGTGCTGCGGAAAATTTTTCGCCGTCCGCAATCGCGCTCATGCCAAACAATCCTGAATGGCCGGGATTGTAAGTCCATGCGTCTACATGATGCACGAGACCCTGGCGCTCGCGGACTTCTTGATAAAGCCGCGAGCTATGACCGTGACCGAGCAGCACCGCGAGCACGTCAAGCGCGGGAACGTCCGGATGGCGGATTTCGGGAATGTGCCAGGCGAAATGAAAATGGCCGAGTTCAATCGGCGCTTCCTCAATGACTTCGCGCGGTGCGGTCTGCTTCGGTTCTTCGGGCAAAACGATTGATGGCAACGGGCGCGTTTTGGATTTTGCGTAAGCCGTGCGAATTTGGCTGATTACTTCGTCGCTTTTCACGTCGCCGACAACGACAAAAAAAGAATTATTCGGCGCGTATTTTTCCGTGTAGTAATCGCGGATGTTCTCCGGCTTCAGTTCGTTGAAGATGTCGGGATAGCCGATGATGGTGAAGCGATACGGGCTTTTCGTGTAGGCGGTCTCAAACAGGCGGCGACCGGAGCGGCTCGCGGGATTGTCCTGACCCATGTCCATTTCGCGGCGGATGACATCCAATTCCTTCGCGAGTTCGTCCGGCGGCAACGTCGCGTGCTGCATGATGTCGCACAAAATATCAATCGCCGTGCGCGCGCCGGTGTTCGGCACGTCAATATGATAAACCGTGCGGTCAAAACTTGTGTAGGCGTTCATGTAACCGCCGGCTTCCTGCACTTCCTGATCAATGCGGCTGCCGGGCCGCGTCGTCGTGCCTTTGAAAAGCATATGTTCAAGAACATGGGATAGTCCTGCGCCAAGCCATTTGCCTTCGTGGATGCTGCCCGCCGCGCACCACGCCTGCGCGGAGACGACCGGCGCGCTGTGATCTTCGCGCACGATGATGGTCAGGCCGTTTTCCAGCGTGGTCAAAGTAATGCCGGCTGGCAGCGACGGCATTTTCATCGCTGATTTGCGGGCGGACAAAACGGTGTCACTCATGCGGTGAATTCAAAAATGAGAAAATGGACGCGCGCAAATCATGCGCCGGTGATTTTGGGTTCAGAGGATTCAACTACAGGTTTGGCCGCCGGTCGGAATGGTTTTCGAAAAGCCTCGGTGAAATCGTAGCCGTTCTGAAAATCGTCGCGCGTGTCATTTTCCGTTTTAGCGAGCAGGCTGATCTCCACCATGTTGAAAACGATGTCGCCGAAGTCTCGGCAGTTCTTCACGCCCCATTCCTCGAACACGGTCACGGCCATCGGGCCGAATTGCTGGAGCGCAAACTGCCGGATGCCGTCGAGCAATTCCTGTCCTGTGATGTGGCGGATTGTCCCGCGACTTTCCTTGCCGATAAGCTTCTGCGTGAAGTCGAGCGCCTCGCGGACGAACGCATAAGCTTCGCGCGAAAAGCGCGAATCTTTCGCGAGGATTTTCTCCACGGCTTCGTCAAAATTGACTTCTTGCATTTTAAGGTTTGGTTTCTTGAACCGTCGTCGTCGCCGGATGCGCGGTGCGATATGATTTCACTGCCCAGCCTGTCAGCAACAATCCTAAAACGATAACCAGAAACAATTGTTCCTGTTTCGTCAGCCTGTTCACGGGAACAATCTAACTGAAAATAATTCAACGGCAACAATGTCTTGTTCACAGGTGAAATAAAATTCTTCGTGTCCTTGCGACTTTGTGGTTAATCTTTTTCAAAATGAAGTGGACACAAACCTTGATTCCGACTCTTCGCGAAGCTCCTGCTGACGCGGAAATTTTGTCGCACAAACTTTTGCTGCGCGCCGGACTTATCCGCAAGCTCGCAGGCGGCGTTTATACTTTTTTGCCGCTTGGTTTGCGCGCGTTGCGCAAGGTCGAGCAAATCATTCGTGAGGAAATGGATCGAGCGGGCGCGATTGAAGTTCTCTTGCCCACGCTTCAGCCGAAAGAAATCTGGGAGCAGAGCGGGCGCGCCGAAACCGCGCGCGACGTGCTGTTCAAAGTCAAAGACAACGCGAATCGCGAATGGTTTTTGAGTCCGACTGCGGAAGAAGTCATCACGGTGGTTGCGGCGGGCGAAATTAATTCATACCGCCAGTTGCCGAAGAATTTTTACCAGATTAGCGTGAAATTCCGTGACGAAATCCGCCCGCG
>DASYAA010000209.1:0-7250 GCA_036501565.1 Verrucomicrobiia bacterium | reverse complement strand
GTTTTTCTGACGAAACGGCTGATCGAAAGAGGCTCGAAGGAAAGCCATTGATTTTGCCGCGCCGCGTTGATGCGATTTAACTGGTTTAACCGGGCGTTTCTGCGCAAACTTCGGTATGCAAAAGGTAAAGCCCGCCCGCCGCGCACGTCCGCAACCCCTTGAAACCGGCCAACTCTGGCGCATGGCAGAATTAAATCTGCAAGTGGGAATGGTCGGCAAACTGTTGGTGCATTACAAACTCGCCAAGCCTGATGCCGTCCGAATTCCAAACTCCGTCAGCTCCAAGGCCACGGTGGAAAAATTTCTGAAAAAAAACAAGGCCGTGCTGGCTCGGAAATAAACTGTGGTTTTCTGATTGCGTTGTAATTTTCACTTCAACGACGCCATGTCAATGACGAAGCGGTATTTCACGTCATTCTTCACGAGGCGTTCGTAGGCTTCATTGATTTTCTGGATGGGAATGAGTTCGATGTCGCAGGTGATGTTGTGTTTGCCGCAAAAATCGAGCATCTCCTGCGTTTCCTTGATGCCGCCGATGAGCGAGCCGCTGAAATTTCGCCGTCCAAAAATCAGATTGAAAACCTGAACCGACAACGGTTCGGGCGGCGCGCCGACTTGCGTGATGGTGCCGTCGCGCTTCAGCAGCACAATGTAGGCGTTGATGTCGTGTTGCGCGGCCACGGTGTCGAGGATGAAATGAAAACTCTTAAGATGTTTTTTCATCTCATCTTCGTTTTTGGAATTGACGACTTCATCGGCGCCGAGCCGCAAAGCGTCTTTAATTTTGTTTGGGGAGGTGGTGAAAACGACGACATGCGCGCCGAAGGCTTTCGCGAGCTTCACGCCCATGTGACCGAGTCCGCCGAGTCCCACGACGCCAACTTTTTGCCCTTTGCCAACTTTGTGGTGGCGCAAAGGAGAATAAGTCGTAATACCGGCGCAAAGAAGCGGCGCGGCGGCGGCGAGATCCAAATGCTTCGGCACGCGCAACACGAACGCTTCATCCACGACGATGCTGTCGGAATATCCGCCGCAGGTCATGCCGCCGGAAATTTTGTCGGGAGAATTGTAAGTGAAGACCGGTCCTTTTTCGCAGAATTGTTCGAGATCGTCCTTGCAATTTTCGCAGGAGCGGCAGGAATTCACCATGCAACCGACGGCGGCGATGTCGCCTTCTTTGAATTTTTTGACGTCCGCGCCGGTTTTCACGACGCGCCCGATGATTTCATGGCCGGGCACGCACGGATAAGTGGTGCCGCGCCATTCGTTGCGGATGGTGTGCAAATCCGAGTGGCAGACGCCACAATAGAGAATCTGGATTTGCACGTCGCGCACGCCGGGATCACGGCGTTGAAAGTCGAAAGGTGCGAGCGGCGAGGTTTGGGACAAGGCGGCAAAAGCTTTTGCGTTATACATAAATTCACAGTTAGCACAGCCGCTTGATTTTTTCCACAGTCAAAATTGAAGGGCAGGGGAATGCCGTTCGTTCATCGGCGAACTTCCTTTTCCGGCATCAAATTGTGAGCATCACCAGCCTCATGCGAGGAGAGCACTTGTTCAACCGCACAGGTCGCGTCATGCTCGTCTTCGCCTGTTGCTTCAATGTCAATGATGGTTCCCATCGTGGCGCACAGTGAAAGAATGCTCAAAATGCTCCGCAAATCCGCAATCTTTTTGCCGCATTTCAGAAAGATGGTAGAGCGAAACCGTTTGCTCAAATGCACAAGTCTTGCCGCCATGCGGAGATGCAATCCCTCGCGTTGGTAAATCATAACCGTGGAACGTCTCATGATAAAATTTTGACAGTAGCCAGTTCGATTCAGTTCAATTTTGCGGGCGGAGTTTTTTTGAGCATTTCCAACGAATCATTTTTCAAATTTTCTTTTCTTCAGTCGTTTTACAGTTATCCTGCTGCGCTCGGATTTAACATGGACGCCGCGCACATCAGAAATTTCAGCATCATTGCCCACATTGACCACGGCAAGACGACGCTTTCCGACCGGCTGCTGCATCGCACCGGCACGATCGCCACGCGCGACATGTCGGAGCAATTGCTCGATGCGATGGATTTGGAGCGCGAGCGCGGCATCACCATCAAGGCGCATCCGGTCACGATGCTTTATACGGCCAAGAACGGCGAGACTTACGAGTTGAACCTGATTGACACGCCGGGCCATGTGGATTTCGCCTACGAAGTCTCGCGCAGCTTGAGCGCGTGTGAAGGCGCGTTGCTGGTGATTGACGCGGCGCAAGGCGTCGAGGCGCAGACGGTGGCGAATTATCATCTCGCGGCGAAACTGAATCTCGAAATCATTCCCGTCATCAACAAGATTGACCTCGGCCACGCGGACGTGCCGCAGGCGAAGCGGCAGTTGGAAGACGTGCTGGCGATTCCGGCGGAACTCGCGATTCCGTGCAGCGCGAAGGAAGGCATCGGCATCGAGGATATTCTTGAGGCGATTGTCGCGCGCATTCCGCCGCCGAAGCCGACGGGTGAACCGAGTTTGCAGGCGCTGGGTTTCGATTCTTATTTCGACACTTACAAAGGCGTCGTCACGCACGTGCGCGTTTTCAACGGTGAATTGAAGGCCGGACAAATGGTAAAGCTGTTGCACTCCGGCAAAACTGTCGAGGTAAAGGAAGTCGGCAGCTTCAATCCGAAACCATACATCCGCGAGAAACTCGAAGTCGGCGAGACTGGCTATTTCACCGCGAACATCAAGAGCGCGGCGGAAGTGAAAATGGGCGACACGATCACGGACGCGCGAAATCCGTCGCCGGTGCTGCCGGGCTTCAAGGAGATTCATCCGATGGTGTTTAGCGGCATTTATCCGATCAACACGGCGGACTACGAGGCGTTGAAATCTTCGATGGGCAAATTGAAGCTGAACGATTCGGCGTTCGTTTATTCCTCGGAAACGTCCGTCGCGCTTGGCTTTGGCTTTCGCTGCGGCTTTCTTGGCTTGTTGCATTTGGAAATTGTTCAAGAACGTTTGCGCCGCGAATACGACATGGACATCATCGCGACTTATCCGAGCGTGGTCTATCACGTCACGCTTTCGGACGGCACGCGCAAACAAGTGGATAATCCGGCATTCATGCCCGACGTGACTTACATTGAGAAAATCGAAGAGCCGATGGTGAAGGCGTTCGTGATCTGCCCGAACGAAAACATCGGCGACATGATGGCGTTGATTTCTGAAAAACGCGGCGCGGTTGACCACACGGAAACGCTCGACGCGAAGCGCGTGATGCTGACCAGCCTGATTCCGCTGAACGAAATCCTGATTGATTTTCACGACCGCATCAAAAGCATCACGCGCGGCTTCGGCTCGATGGATTACGAACCGGCGGATTACATGGCGAGCGACATGGTGAAGCTCGACATGCTCGTGAACACCGAGCCGATGGACGCGTTTTCGTGCATCGTCCACCGCACCAAGGCGGAGGGCAGGGGACGCACGCTGGCGGAAAAGTTGAAGGAAGTCATCCCGCGCCAGCAGTTCCAGGTGAAAATCCAGGCGGCCATCGGCGGGAAAATTGTCGCATCGGAAACCATCAGCGCGTTCCGCAAAGACGTGACGGCAAAATGTTACGGCGGCGACGTCTCGCGCAAACGCAAGTTGCTTGAAAAACAAAAAGAAGGCAAAAAACGCATGAAGTCCATCGGCAACGTGAACATCCCGCAAGAGGCGTTTATTGAAGTTCTCAAAGCGTAATTGTGCGCGAATTAATCGCGGCCTGCTTGCTTGCCTACTTCGTTCGCCTTTTTAATGCCGTTCCGTCCACGGTTGCTGGCTGTGACTGCGGTAATTTTCGTGACTTTGTCCATGGATGACATAGTGCGATGGCAAATCACGTCCCGAACGCCATGCGCCGCTTTCGTTCCAATAATAAACATGGCCGCGTGGATAGTAATAAACACCCATGCCCGGATAATAATCGTAATCGTAATAAACTTCCGCTCCTGGTGTGGAAACCGTGGCTACGCAGCCGGAGCATAATAAAATATTTCCAGTCAAAAGACCGACACAGGCAAATTGCAATATTTTTTTCATTTCAATGATTCTTTAGCAAATGCCACGCCACAATTTGACGAGAGTCAGGGGAATTATCTTTCATTCGCCTGCATTGCGGATATTGTCCTGCGAATTAATTTGTGAAAATTCGTGTAATCCGTGTCAAAGCAAAACATTTATGATCCGCTGGCTATTTTCCAAAACGATTCGCGAAGCCGTCGCGATGCGCAAACACGTTCAACGGCTGCTCAACGCACAGCGCGACATTCTTTCGCCGCAAGCCATCGCCGCCATTCAATTGAAGATAAATGAATTGAACACGGCCATTGCAGAAAAAGCAAATGCCGGAAAAATTCGGATCAAAACCGAGGAGCTTCAATTCGCCGCCGAGAAATGGCTCAAGCCATATCCAAACGCCGTCTGGCGCGAGAACGTCGAGGTGCTTTTGGTCGCGCTCGCGGTCGCCATGGCCATCCGCACTTTTTTTATTCAGCCGTTCAAAATTCCCACCGGCTCGATGCAGCCGACGCTTTACGGCGTCACGTCGGAGCCTGATTTTTCCGCCATTACAATTGAAGCCGAAAATGCCGAGGCTTACGGAAGATTGGATGACACTCTAAAAGCCAAACTTCAGGCTGCGGCTCAAGCACAGCTAAAATTGCAGAACTCAATCATCATTCCAACCGGGCTGGAGCGCATCAAAGAATGGTTTGAGGGATATTCTTATGTTCATGTGGTGGCGCAAAACGACGGCGAACTGCAGGCGGTCAATCCGCCGTTCAAAATTTTAATTTTCAACATCAAGCAAACGCTGGTGATTGGCGGGGTGGCGCACACGATTTGGTTTCCGCCGGATTATGGTGAAGCCGCGCTGCAATATCGCGCCGGTTTGAGCCGGGGACATTTTTATCACAAAGGCGATGACGTGGTGAAAATGCGCTCGCACGCGGGCGACCATTTGTTCGTGGACCGGTTCACTTATAATTTTCGCAAACCGGAGCGCGGAGAAATTATTGTTTTTGCGACTCAAGGCATAGACAGTCTGCCGCAAAGTGAGCAGGGCACGTTTTACATCAAGCGTCTTGTGGGACTTGGCGGCGAGACGTTGTCAATCAAGCAGGATGGCGAAGTTCAAAACGTGCCGCGCATGGGAACGGTTCCCATCGGACATTTGGTTGTAAATGGCGAGCCGCTGTCGGCCTCGACACCGCATTTTGAAAATTTGTATGCCTTTGCAAACACTCACGAAGGCCAAGCTGCGGCGTATCAGGATAATCAATATTATGAACATGGGATGCTGGAAGGGCTGGCTCCGGGCAATAGTTTTCAAGTCGAGTCAAATCATTATTTTGTGATGGGCGATAACACCATGAACAGTTCGGATTCGCGCTATTGGGGCGATTTTTCAAGCGACCATGTCATCGGCAAATCGTTCTTCGTTTATTGGCCGATTACTCAACGATTCGGCTTGGATAACCATTAATGACGCGCGAATGAATTCCAGCGCGAACAGTGAAACGGTTTTAGTCACAGGCGCGTCTTCGGGCATCGGACTTAAACTCGTCAAATGTTTTGCCGCCGACGGCTGCCGTTTGATTCTTGTCGCCCGAAATCAGGACGCGCTGGAAAAACTTGCCGAAGAGTTGCGAAGCAAAAATAAAATTGAAGCAATTGTCCTACCCGCGGACTTGTCGTTGTCCGAAACTCCGAAACGAATCTTCCAAGAATTATCCACGCGGAAAATCTCCGTTGATGTTCTGGTCAATAACGCCGGCTTCGGCGCGATTGGCGCGTTCGCGCAATTGCCGCTAGATCGGCAAATCGAAATGATTCAAGTCAACATAGCTGCGTTGACGGAACTTACGGGATTATTTTTGCCCGGCATGATTGAGCGTCGTCGCGGCGGAATTCTTAATGTCAGTTCCGTCGCCGGTTTTGTGCCCGGACCTGGCATGGCGATTTATTACGCGACCAAAGCTTTCGTTCTCTCGTTCACCGAGGCGCTGGCCACCGAACTCGAAGGCATGGGCGTGAAAGTCACGGCGTTGTGTCCCGGCCCGACACCAACGAATTTCGGCAACGTGGCCGGAAGTGAAAAAGTGCGGCTAATCCGCGTGCCGGGCACTTCAGCCGAAAAAGTCGCGCGTGATGGACACGCGGCGTTTCGTCACGGACGAACGATTTCAATTCCCGGTTTGCAAAATAAGTTTGTGATTTATCTTGCCCGATTGATGCCGCGAAAGTTCATTCGCAAAATCGTCCGGAAATTTAACGGCTTTTGACCAAGTATTATAGTCACACAATGTTTGTTATATTTAATAAGTTTTAAAAATTTACTCGAATTTTTGGGCAATTTTATAGACGTTGATGTATTGGCCCACAGTTTGTTCCCAGGAAAAATTTGCCTTCATTGCATTTCGCCGATAGCGCAAAAGTAATTCCGGTTGTTGATAAATTGCCAGTGCCTTGCGAATCGCTTTGGCCAGTGCGCGCGTTGAGTATTCGCAAAACTTAATTCCGTTCGCGTGCTCCGCGTCTTCGGTCAAATCCACCACGCTGTCGTCCAATCCGCCGGTGGCGCGAACGACTGGAATCGCGCCGTAACGCAGGCTATACATTTGATTCAAGCCGCTCGGCTCAAATCGCGACGGCATCAAATAAAAATCCGAGCCGGCTTCGATGCGATGCGCCAGCCCTTCGTTGTAGCCGACGTGGATGGCGACTTTTTTCGGAAAGCGCCGCGCCAATTCGTGATAGCCGCGCTCGTAAGTCGTCGAGCCGCTGCCGAGCAGCACAAATTGAATGTCCGCACTCAACATTTCCGCGAGCGCGCCCAATTGGATGTCCACACCCTTTTGTTCCGCCAATCGTGAAATGGTTCCGAACAAGGGAACATTTTTGTTTTCCGGCAATCCAAATTCTTTTTGCAGCGCCAGTTTGTCCGCGGTTTTTCCGGCAAGCCGCGTCACCGAAAAATTTTTTGCCAAAAACGGATCGCCGGCGGGATTCCATTCCTCGTAATCCACGCCGTTCAGGATTCCGCGAAAAGAAGTTTTGCGTTTCCGCAAAACGCCGTCCAGTCCGCAGCCGTATTCTTCCGTCATGATTTCGCGCGCATAACGCGGGCTGACCGTCGTGATGACATCGGCAAAAACGATTCCAGCCTTGAGGCAATTTAATTGGCCGTAAAATTCCACGCCATTCGGATTAAAAAATTCCGGCGCCAAATTT
>DASYAA010000208.1:0-7280 GCA_036501565.1 Verrucomicrobiia bacterium | reverse complement strand
TTTCTCGCGGAAATCTCCGCGTATTTGCAATCGAACGCAAAACAAATTTTTACAGACGATTTTGTTGCCGCTCCAATTCGCAAAACCAGTTTGAATGACACAACACGCGAAACGTTGTGTCGTTTTCGCGCGAGCGAATCTGTCGAACACATCGCGGCCAGTCGCGGCTTTGCCGTCAGCACGATTTATGGTCATCTGGCAACGGCGATTGAAGCCGGAGAAAATTTAGACTTAAATCAATTTTTGAACGCGGCGCAGCAGGAAGAAATTGCAACCGCATTTTCCAAATTTGGTTTCGGCAACATCAGCGGCGCGCGCGAATCGCTTGGCAACAAATTCGATTACGGCGTGTTCCGCATTTATCGCGCGGCAAATGCCAGAAAGTAGGATAGGCTTCCAGCCTGTCCAACGAGCGCGTTAGCGCGAGCATACAATCAACAGCACTCCTCGCTTCGCTCGTCGCTGGACAGGTTGGAAGCCTATCCTACTACTTTTCCGCACGCAGCACGCGATAGGAATGCGTCCACGGGTCAATCCGGCACGCGGCGCGGTAATCGCAAAATTCGCACGGAACTTGTTTTCCTTTTTTATACGGATTCACATTCGCGACGCCGGAAAAAATCGCGCGGCCAAAATCGCGCAACTGATTTTCCACGCGGTCGAGCAATTTTTCAAATTCCGCGCGCGGCAACGCTTCGACGGAATTGGCATAAATTTTTCCGTCTTTTGTCAAACGATAATTGAACTGGTCGCGAACGCATTTGGAATCCAATTTTGTCAAAACGCTCGCGTCAAATCTTCCGGCGTGTTTGTAAGCCGCGCGGCGCGATTCATCCAAGCTTGATAAAATGTCTTCGCGCGTTCCATTTTCAAATTGTCCGCGCAAGTTGACATAAAAAACTCCGGCAGGTTTTAATTTATCCACGCCAAAAATTTCGCGCGGATTTTCCCAATGCCGCAACACGCTCAAATACGCGAGCAATTGCAATTGAATTCCGTGCTCGACAAAAATGGCGTCCAATTTTTTCTGGCTGGATTTGTAATCAAGGACAATTGCCCATGCGTTTCCATTTTCATCGCGGCACAAATCCACGCGGTCAATCCGGCCGCCAAGCGCGAGCTTGCGACCATTTCCCAGATCAATTTCCCATGCCGTTTGCGGCGATTCTTTTGTTCCGAAATCCAATTCCGCCGCGACCGGGTCAAATTCATTTTGTTCGCGCAGCCACGCAACGCTCA
This sequence comes from Verrucomicrobiia bacterium, assembly GCA_036501565.1. Taxonomy (GTDB): domain Bacteria; phylum Verrucomicrobiota; class Verrucomicrobiia; order Limisphaerales; family UBA11358; genus UBA11358. Next base: position 6,041 of record DASYAA010000208.1, on the reverse strand, counting down.
CGGCGACAAAATCCTGCAACGATTCGGTCATCGCGCGCGCGGCAAAACGCGATTGCGCCGTCTCGCTCAAAAGGCCGCTGCGAAAATTTTGCGTCAGATCGGCCGCAATTTTTCCGATTCGGTCGCGCGCTTCTTCCGGCGTCAAATCGCGCCAACGCTTTCCTTCGGCAACAATTTGCTCGTGAAATTTTTTGAGAACATCGTGTTGAAAACTGCCGCGTTCGCGCGCGTCCAACTCAAAAATTTTCCGTTCTTCGGCTTTCAAACCGCTGCGGACAAAAAACCGAAATGGGCACGACGCAAATTCTTCCAGCCGGCTGACGGACGTTTTCAAAACCGGCCCGTAAAGTTTTTCGGCGAACGCGAGAGACAGATTTTCGCCGGGATTCGGCTCGCGCAATTCGTCCACGCTATTCTTGAGCTTGGCAAGCGCGGGCAATTTGAAAAGTTCGTGCCGATTTTGAGTTTCAAAAATCAGCGGCAAAATTTCAATCGAATTTTCGATCTCGTCCAATTTGATTTCGCCGTGAAATTCCTCGATTTCGAGCGCGGGGAAATTTTTCTGCAAATGCGCAATGAGCGATGACGGATTCAAAATGTTGCCAGACGCGTCGCCGCGCGAAAAAGTCACGACGAGTTTCTCGCTCGCGCGGGTGCAGGCGACGTAGCCATAAAAGCGCTCGCGCGAAATCTGTTCGCGCAAATCCGATCCACATGGCATTTGCAATTCGTCGCGGTCGCTTTCAGTCAAGATTGTCGGCGCATTTGGCATTGCAGGAAAAATCGTTTCGTTGACGCCGAGGACGAGGGCGAATTTCAAATCGGGATTGCGCGCACGGTCAACCGCGCCGATCAAAACTTCATCGAGGACAGGCGGAATCACGCCGACGGTCAAGTTTGCAAGGCCGGATTCAAGAATCGGTAGCCATTCGCGCAATGAAAGTTGCTCGCGTGGAAATGCGAGTTCCAAATTTTCGAGAAGCGAATTCATTTGGTCGAAAACAGACGAATGCGTTGCATTGTTGCATTGTTGAATTGTTGATTCAGCGGAAAATTCAGCGCTCCAATTTTCCAATTGTTGCTCAACTTTCAAATCATCCCAAAGTTCGCGCAAAATTTCCGCCAATTGTTTTCCGTTTGGCTGGGATTTTAGTTTGGCCAATCGCCCGGAAAGTTTTTCAAACGGCGGCAGGATTTTTTTGCGAAGGCGTTCTGCGAATTCGTCCGGCAACGGCTCGCGCCACTTTTTGCCGCGCCAGCCGAATTCAAGCGCGAAGTCTTCCAATCGGTCAATTTCAGTTTCTTCGGCGGCGCAAAAGCCGGATTTCAGCGTGGCGAACCAATCGTCGTGCTGCCAGTCGAAAGCAATTGTGCGAAGCGCGCTGCGCGTCAGTTCGGCGAGCGGGTGGTGCGCGACGGATTCGCGCCGGTCGAGAAAAAACGGAATTCCGTAACGGCGAAATTCGCGAGCGAGCGGTTTGTAATAATTTTCAAGATTGCGAACAAGAATCGCGCAATCGCGAAAACGGTTTCCGGCGCGGACGAATTTCAGGATTTCGCGCGCGGCAAAAACGGCTTCGGCTTCAGGGTTCGCGCAGCGAACAATTTTAAGTTTTAAATTTTTAACTTTGAATTGTTCCGGCCCGCGCGATGGTTGCGCCCAGGATTTTTCCAGATGCTCAAATTCAGAATTCCCGGCAAAGCGATTTTTTACCGAATCGCGTTTAAGGAATTCGACTTCAATTTTTGCGCCTGACAGATTTTCGACGCGCTGGCGGCATTGCTGAAACGTTTTGCCGACGCCGTTCCAAATCGAGAGCCAGGAATTTTCATTTTCGCCGGATTTATCGAGACAAAACGCGAGCGTTGCGTTTTCGCAAAACGGCGAAACTGTCGCGAGCAAATCCAGTTCCTGCGGCGTCATTTCGGCGAAACCATCGAGCCACAAACTTTCAATTTTGAATTTTGAATTTTGAATTTTGAGTTCGGAACGAAGCACATTGGTCGCAAAATCAAGCAGATGGTTTGCGTCCTGTAACTTTTGTTCTTCAAGCCAGTGCGAATAGTTTTCGTGAAGCAACGCGAGATCGTTCAGCTTGTCGCAGAGGTCGGCGCGGAGGTTTTTGTTTTGCGCGAGGGTGCGGAGTTTCTCCGGCGTAATCTGGTGCTGCTGTAATTCACCGAGCAACTGGCTCAATTGTTGCGCGAAGCCGGGTCGTCGCGCGCTTTGGCGAAATAATTTCAATTCGTTTTCATGTCGCAACAGCAATGCGCGCAGGATCATGACGCGGCCTTCGTCTGACAAAAGTTTCGGCGGCGCGATATTCAACCTTTCAAAGACAAATTGCGCGAGCCGCTCGAAGGAGAAAATTCGCAATCGCGTGTAGCCGTCCAAGGAGCTGTCCGCGAGCAATTGGCGTTCGAGCTGGAAGGTGGCTTGTTTTGGCGCGAGAAAAACGAGCGGCGCGCCTTCGGGATTTTTTTCCAGCATGGCGCGGATTTCGGCGAGGCAGCGGAAGGTCTTGCCACTGCCGGCGGGTCCGAGGAGAAATCGCGCTTGCACGATTTATTTTCACGCAAAAGCGCAAGGACGCAAAGGGATTTTTAAAATGGTTCGCCGTCCTTCTAAAAAAGAAAAACTCCCGCAAATGTTTCTCGCGGGAGTTCGTGACTTTTCCGAACCAATTTAATTGACACTCACGTCAATCTTCTTCGGCTTGGCTTCCTCGGTTTTCGGAAGCGTGACTGTCAGGACGCCGTCCTTGTAATCCGCCTTCACCTTGTCCGCAGCCACGGGTTCGGAGAGCGTCAAGGCGCGCTGGAATTTTCCGTAGTAACGCTCCTGCCGATGAACCTCCGTGCCTTCTTCCGTCTTCTCGAACTTGCGTTCGCCGGAGATGACGAGCGCGCCGTCTTGCAGCGAGACTTCGATGTCTTCGCGCTTGAGACCGGGCAATTCCACTCGGATGACAAAATTGTCCTTGTCCTCGCGCACGTCGAGCGTCGGAGCCCACGCGCGCAATGGCGATTCCAACAGCCGGCCAAGTTCGTCCTGCCAGTTCGCCAGCCGGTCAAACGTCGGCCAAGCCAGTCCGGGTCTTTCATAATGTATCAGTTTCATAACTTTCCTTTTTGGTTCAATTGTTGTTGTTCCTACAGGGACATATTTAGCTTGAGAGATGCCAACTGCGCGGTCAGCGAAAATCCATTGTAAAACCAACGTGTTTTATGATTTGAAATTATTTCGGCTGGTGCTGCGACGGAGAATTCTGGCACAACGATTGTGCCAACTGCGCCAAAAATTCACTTTCTATTCCGGCAACAAAAAGCCCCAAGCGAAATCGCTTGAGGCTTTTGTAATACGGGATGGACGGCGTTTCGCCGTCCCAAATTATTTTCAGTCGAACGCATGTCCCGCGCAGCAAAGCACGTCGCGCACTTTATGGCGGACGAGTTCCTTCACTTTCGCGCGAGCCGGGCCGAGATATTTGCGCGGATCAAATTCCTTCGGGTTCTCGAAGAAAACTTTTCGGATGGCCGCCGTCATCGCCATGCGCAGGTCGGTGTCAATGTTGACCTTCGTGCAGCCCACACGCCGCGCGATTTCGATGTCCGCTTCCGGCACGCCGGCGGTGTCCGTGCCCATCTTGCCGCCGTATTTATTTATTTCGTCAGCCAAATCCTTCGGCACGCTGGACGCACCGTGCAGCACAAGCGGATAATCGCCCATGCCCGCGTCGAGCAACGCCTTCTTGATCGCCTTTAATCGTTCCAGATCCAAATGCTGCTCGCCTTTGAATTTATACGCACCGTGGGAATTTCCAATCGCCACCGCCAGCGAATCCACTCCGGATGCTTTCACGAATGCGACCGCCTCGTCAGGGTGCGTGTAAGCGCCGCCCTTGGAATAACCGCCGCCTTCCTCGCCGTCGTCGTGCTGCGCGCCGACGAGCATTCCGAGTTCGCCCTCGACCACGCAGTTGTGCTGATGCGCATAGTCCACGACTTTTTTGCAGATTTCCACGTTCTTCTCAAACGGCTCGTGACTCGCGTCAATCATCACGCTCGTGAAACCCTCGTCAATGCACTCCTTGCACAGCTCGAACGAATCGCCGTGATCCAGATGCACCGCGATTGGAATCGTGGACAGGCTGACCGCCGCCTCGATCAATTTCTTGAGATAAATCGGATTCGCGTATTGGCGCGCGCCCTTGGAAATTTGTAGCATCACCGGCGCCTTTTCTTCTTCGCACGCCTCGATGATTCCCTGCAAGAGTTCCATGTTGTTGACGTTGAACGCGCCCAACGCGTATTTGCCCTTCAACGCCTTCGCAAAAAGTTCCTTCGTGTGTGTTAATGGCATAAGTTTTCGTTTTTGATTTGACGGTGCAATCCAACTTTATTTTCCCCGACAACGAAAAATCATAGCCCGAATCCGGCGAAAGGAAATAAAAATGCGTGAACAATACCGGCAAATTCGTTAAGCTCCCTTCATGCAAAATCCCGGCAAACTGCTTGCTGCGCTGATTTTTTTAATCGTCGTGCTTGCCGTCGCTTTGCATTTTTTGAATCGAACCGCGCTGAATTCTTCCGCCTCGGTTTTGCCGCCGACAAATTCAATCGCGCAACAGACTTTTCATTTTCATGCGCCGTCCGTGCCAAGACCGCAACCGCCGGAACTTGACCTTGCCGGGCAACCAAAAATTCCGCGCGATAAAGTCGAGGAATGGCTCGCGCTGCATCATCGCAACGCCGCAAGTTTGCTGGCCGCATTTCACGCGCTGGAAGACACAAATTATTTGAACGAAGCGGCGACCAATTTTCCGAACAATCCGCAAGTGGAATGGACAATTCTGGCACGCAACGCTTTTCCCGAAGACCGGCGCAAATGGCTGGACCTTTTCAAAAATTCGTCACCGAGCAAATCGCTGGCGAATTATTTGTCCGCGCAGGATTATTTCAAAAATGGAAATCCTGACGCAGCCGTTCAGGAACTTCGGGCCGCATCCGGCAAATCACAGTTCGATAGTTTTCAAACAGAATCCAGATTGGACGAAGAAGATTTATATTTGTCTTCAGGATACTCACAACTCGAATCGTCAAAAGAAAGCATGGCTGGCATGTCCTTGGATGACATTCCTGAATTAACAACGCTCAAACGACTCGTCCATGGAATAGCTGATTTGCAAAAACAAGAATTAAACTCCGGTGATTCCGATTCAGCCGTCGGTCTTGCTCAAATGGGAATGAATCTGGGCAATCAAATCAATAGCGGAGACAGCGGAAAGTATCTCCTCAATCAACTTGTCGGCATGGTCAACAAGGAAATTGCGTTACAACAATTAGATCAAAATACAACTTATGATTTTCTTAGTGGTGAAACTCCAAATCAAGTTTTGCAGGGATTCAAATAACAAGAAAAATCTCTTTTCCAAATCGAACAAAGTTATGAAGCCATTAAATCCGACCTAACGGACTCTGAAATGCTCGGTTATCAAGAGCGCGTAAAAATTTACGGCGAAGTTCCCGCAATGCAATGGGTAATTCAACAGCATCCGCCGCCAACTTCACAAAACGGCCAGCAATAAATTCCTTTGCGTCCGTGCAAAACCAATTTAGTTACCAAACCGGCGGCCACTTGATTTCATTTTCCACCGGCTTGATGCCCAAATGAAATCCCGTTTCGTCTTGATAGCCGGTGGCGATGTCAATGCTCGCGGCATTTCGCAGTTTCGCGATGATTTCATACAGCTTCGAATCGGATGCGATTCTGCCCGGCAACGGCTCGTTTATTGTAACGATGCGTTTAGGCATGACGCTTTTGTTGAAGCATGAGCAATACGACTCGGAGATGAATCGTGCGGGTTCTGATGTCGTCATCTTCCAGCTTGAAACTTTTTATGCAAATAGAAGTTATTTTTTCTTATTCGCAGGATTTTCACAGCCGGATGTTGGGCAACACATCGTCGGCCATACATCTCAAAACACCATGAATACTTGGCGAGAAAAAATGGTGCGCGGTGCAGGGTTTGAACCTGCGA
>DASYAA010000207.1:0-7799 GCA_036501565.1 Verrucomicrobiia bacterium | reverse complement strand
TACTCGCTTTTTCCGGCGATACCAGAGATTCCATCGAACACTTTTTGCTTCATCAGCCAAATCCTTTCATTTTGAAACAAATGGCGGACAAGATGAAAATTTCGCAGGAAAAATTGCCGAACAACATCGTCAGCCTCTTCGGCAATTGCAGTTCAGTGACCATTCCGATGAACATCACGTTTAATTGTGGCGAGCAACTGCAACGCGAATCCCGTCGCATATGCTTTTCCGCATTTGGTGTCGGGCTGGCTTGGATTTCAATGGTCATGGATGTGGGGCCGCTGAAAGTCTGCAAGGTCGTGGATTACGAACCAGTCTGATTGGGCATGGGAGAAACTTATACACTGATCACAGGCGCTTCGTCCGGCTTTGGCCGGAGCATCGCGCAGAAACTTGCGCGTTCCCGGAAACTTGTCCTTGCCGACATAAACGCCGGGAAACTGGAAGCGGTGCGGAGCACTTTGGAAACTCCTGAAAAACATCTTTTATGGACGCGAGATTTGAACCGGTTGGATGAAATTGGCGATGATTTGGCTTCGTTCATGGCCGCGAAAGACATCGGCATTGATCATTTCATCCATTCAGCCGGGGTTTTTGGAATTCAATTTATTCGCGCCAACGAGATGGCGTTTGTGAACCGGATGTTCAACATAAATTTATTCTCCACGATGGAAATCATCCGGCCTCTGGTGCAGAAAAGAGTGAACAAGGGAGCGCTGCGAAGCATTACCTTTATCTCCGCCATCGGCAGCCGGCTGGGAGGAAAAGGTTACTCCGTTTACGCCGCGAGCAAAGGCGCGGTGAATGCGCTTTCGCTCTCTTTGGCCGTGGAACTCGCTCCGGCGGTTCGCGTAAATGCGGTTTTGCCGGGCACCATCGAAACGGAAATGAACAAGGAACATTTTGCCAATCCTGATTTTGTGGCGTCCATGAGGGCAATTCATCCATTGGGTTTCGGGCGTCCCGAAGACGTGGCCGATGCGGTGGAATTTTTGTCTTCCGACCGTGCACGGTGGATTACCGGCCAAGAAATTGTTGTGGACGGCGGCCGATTTGCAAAAAAATCTCCTTTATCCTAGAACCGGATTATGGGCGAACATTACACTTTAATCACTGGCGCTTCTTCTGGCTTTGGCCGGAGCATTGCGCAGAAACTTGCTTCGTCCCGGAAGCTTGTGCTTGTCGGCAGGAGTGCAGAAAAACTGGAAGCTGTGCGAAAAACTTTTGAAACTCCTGAAAAGCATCTTTTGTGGGTGCTGGATTTGAGTCAGGTGGACGGAATCGGTGAAGAACTGGCTTCGTTTTTGGTCGCAAAAAATATTGGCATTGACCATTTCATTCATTCGGCGGGAGTTACTGGCATTCAACTCGCGCGCGCCACCGAGATGACATTTGCCACGCGGATTTTCAACGTGAATTTATTTTCCGCCATGGAAATCATCCGGTCGCTGGTTCAAAAAAGAACCAACAAAGGCGCGTTGCGAAGCGTCACTTTCATTTCCAGCATCGCCAGCCGCGTGGGTGCAAGCGGTTATTCCGTTTATGCCGCAAGCAAAGGCGCGGTGAACGCGCTGTCGCTTTCGCTCGCTGTGGAACTCGCGCCGGCGGTTCGCGTGAATGCAATTCTGCCGGGCATCATCCAAACGGAAATGACGAAGGAATATTTTGCCAATGCAGATTTCGTGGCGCTTTATCCGCTGGGTTTTGGTCGGCCTGAAGACATAGCCGATGCTGCGGAATTCCTGTCCTCCGACCGCGCCCGTTGGATCACCGGTCAGGAAATTGTCGTGGATGGCGGACGTTCAATTTTTTCTCCAGTTCCCAGTGAATGCGAGACAAATAAAAATGTTTCCCAAAAGCAATCCGTGTAATCAGCGGCGGCTTTGATTTGTGAATTTTATTTTTTCTTCGAAAGTTTCAAAGCAAAGCCGTGCGGCGCTGGAAGAATTGATGTTTTTCAACCCGCGCCAGTTTCGGGCGCGGGAAGGCATCGTCAACTCTTTGGAAAAATTCGGTCATCCGCGGCTTGTGGAGGCAAATGATGGGTTGTCCGTGCGCGTCGCAGATCACGAGGTGCAAACACTTTTTGTTTTCGATAAAGATCGTCTGGGCAATGATCCGATTGGTGTTGTGGTTTTCCTGCGAACATCTCCGGCGGAAGTCGCCATCATGCACGTCGCGGTGCATCCGAATTATTCTCTGCAAGGCGAACACGTCGGAATTGGATTGGGAATCGTTCTGGTTGAGAAAGTGAAGGAAATTGCCGCGCGAATAGCCGGTGTCAAACAGGTGATTTTTTTCTATCGGCGCGAAGTAATCATACGATTGTAATTCAAATACCAATGCAACATTCATTACAAATAGAAGGTTTTGGCGTGCGCCTGCGTCCGGTGCGTTTGGAAGACGCCGCCTTTATCGTGTGGCTCCGCAATCTGGACTACGTTAAAGGACAGGTCGGTGATTCGGCTACCGATGTGGTCGGTCAGGAAGCATGGTTAAAAAAATATTTTGAGCGGGAAGGCGATTATTATTTTATTGCCGAGACGCCCGGCGGAATTCCATTGGGCACGCACGGCATTTACGACGTGCGCGGGACCAGCGCTGAAAAAGGTCGGCACGTTATGCGTCCGGAAGTCATGGCGGGAATTCCCGCTGCAATGTTAGCCAACGATTTGGCGTTCGGAAAATTGGGAATGACTGAATTGCGAGCGACTTCTGTGTCAACCAATGTTGCCGTTCATTCGCTGCATCGAAAATGTGGATTCAAACAGATCGGAATCGCGCGCGCTGCTCAAATCATTGACGGCAAGCCCGTGGATTTGGTGCAATTTCTTCTCACGCCGCAGGATTGGAACAAAGCCCGCGAACATTTATTGCCATTGGCTCAATATGCCGAAACGCATATCATCCAATGGGAAAAAGAACAACGCGCCGCTAAAAAAATCTAACAATTTTTATTATGGACTTGAATCAATGCAACATTGTTAATCTGCCAAAAATCACCGACCCGCGCGGTAATCTGACTTTCATTGAAGGCGGACGTCATGTGCCTTTTGCCATCAAACGAGTTTTTTATCTTTACGACGTGCCGGGCGGCGCCGAACGCGCCGGTCACGCGCTGAAAAAATGCGAGCAATTTTTGATTGCGATGTCGGGCAGCTTCGATGTCATCACATACAACGGCAAGGAAAAACAGCGCATTCATCTGAACCGTTCTTACAATGGTTTTTACCTGCCGCCGATGATTTGGCGCGAAATGGATAATTTTTCTTCCGGTTCCGTTTGTCTGGTGCTGGCTTCAGAATTATACAGCGAAGATGATTACTATCGCGATTATCGCGAATATCTTCGGGCAATGGGAGGCGTCGGTCCATGAAAGTGCCGTTTCTCGATTTCATCGCTCCTTACGAAGAACTCAAAGCCGAACTGGATGAAGCGTATTTTCGCTTCATGCGCTCGGCGTGGTACATTTTGGGCAAAGAAGTCGAGGCGTTTGAACAGGAATTTGCAAATTATTGCGGCGCGAAACATTGCGTGGGCGTTGGCAACGGACTTGAAGCATTGCATCTGATTTTACGCGCCTACGGCATCGGAAAGGGCGATGAAGTCATCGTTCCGTCGAACACTTACATCGCCACCTGGCTGGCCGTTTCTTACGCCGATGCCGTGCCTGTGCCCGTCGAGCCTGATTCAAAAACATTTAACCTCGATCCAAACCGGATTGAAGCGGCGATCACGCCAAGAACAAAAGCCGTCATGCCCGTGCATCTTTACGGACAACCGGCGGACATGGATTCCATTTTGAAAATCGCGCAAAAGCATGGATTGAAAGTCATCGAAGACAACGCACAGGCGCAAGGCGCGCGCTATAAAGGACGGCGGACGGGTTCGCTCGGCGACGCGGCGGGCAACAGTTTTTATCCTGGCAAAAATCTCGGCGCGTTTGGCGACGCTGGCGCGGTGACAACTAACGACGACGCGCTGGCCGAAAAAGTGCGCGTGCTGCGCAACTACGGCTCGAAGAAAAAATATTACAACGAGGTGAAAGGTTACAACTCGCGCTTGGATGAACTGCAAGCGGCCTTTCTGCGCGTGAGGTTGAAAAAAATGGACGAATGGAACGGGCGTCGTTGCGCGGTGGCGGAAAATTATTTGCAAGGATTGCGCGGCGCAGCCGATTTGACATTGCCATTCGTCCCGGCTTGGTCGGAACCCGCCTGGCACCTGTTTGTAGTTCGGCATCCAGAACGCGATTTGTTGCAACAAAAACTTACTGAAGCGGAAATCGGCACACTGATTCATTATCCCGTGCCGCCGCATTTGTCCGGCGCTTACGCGGACGCAAAATGGAAACGCGGAAATTTTCCGATTGCGGAAAGCATGGCCGATGCGGTGTTAAGTTTGCCGATGGGGCCGCATCTGCCAAGCCAGCAGGTTGAACAGGTGATTGGTCGAATAGTGGAATGCGCCAAAAACACTTTCGCCTAATGAAGCCGCTACTGGTTATTCTTAACCGCTATCAACGCTACTCCCAGCGAATCCGCAGCATGTGGTATCGTGGAAAATTTTTATTCACCGAGCGTCTGCGGCATCAGCGCATTGAATTGGGAGAAGCCGTTGTTTTTCTCGTGCCTGTGCGCGGAGGAGGACAAGGAACGTTGCAAGTCGGCGATAAAACAACTTTTGGTTTTCCGTTGGCTCATCGTTTGGGAAGCGGGGAAATCATGCTGCAAGCCCGGACGCCCGATGCCGAAATTGTCATTGGGCAAAATACCATATTCAGCAACAACACAGTTCTCTGTGCAGTGCGAAGCATTCGCATCGGAAGTTTTTGCCGGATTGGCGATGGTGTTTCGATTTCAGATGCGGATTTTCATGAAATCAATCCGGCCACGCGCGACAACAGCGTGGGAGTGATCAAGCCCGTGAACATCGGTAACAATGTTTGGATCGGGAGTCGGGCAATGGTTTTGAAGGGGGCAAGCATTGGAGACAATTCAATCATTGGTGCCATGAGCGTTGTTACTTCAGATATTCCGGCAAATTGTATTGCAGTCGGCATTCCGGCCAAAGTCATTCGAAAAATTGAGTAGCACCGGCAAACATTCTTACGGGCAAATACTGAAATCGTCCGCGCTCATCGGCGGCTCTTCAGTGTTGAACATTGGTCTCGGAATTATACGGACCAAGGCGATGGCTTTGCTTTTGGGAACGACTGGTTATGGATTGATGAGCCTTTATCAGTCAATTTCTGACCTGACCCGCAGCGTTGCCGGACTGGGTGTGAACACCAGCGGTGTTCGCCAGATTGCCGAAGCCGTTGGCAGTGGGGATGCGCAACGGATTGCCAGAACGGTGACTACTTTGCGTCGTGTGGCGTTTTACTCCGGCGCGTTGGGAGCTTTGCTGCTGTTGATTTTCTGCAAACAGGTATCACGGCTGACCTTTGGAAATGATCAGCACGCTGGCGCGGTGGCTTTGTTGTCATTGGCTGTATTTTTCGGCGATGTTTCCGCGGGACAAGGAGCTTTGGTGCAGGGCATGCGACGGATTGCCGACCTTGCCCGGATGGGCGTCTTGGGAGCGCTTTATGGAACGATATTCAGCATTCCAATTATTTATTTTTATTATCGGCGCGGCGCGGCTGAGCAAGGTGTGGTTCCGTCGCTCGTCTGCGTGGCGGCGATGGGCATCGTCACTTCGTGGTGGTATGCGCGAAAAATAAAAGTGGAACGAGTGATGATGACCGTGCCGCAAATTGTTGGCGAAGTCTCCGCTCTTTTGAAATTGGGAATCGTTTTTATGGCGACCGGACTGATGACCTTCGGAGTGGCTTATCTGGTTCGCATTATTCTGCGCCATGAGATGAATCTCGAAGCGGTTGGAGTTTATACGGCGGCGTGGACGTTGGGCGGCCTCTACCTTAATTTCATTGTTCAGGCGATGGGCGCGGATTTTTATCCGCGTTTGACGGCCATTGCCAACGATAATCCTGAATGTAACCGGCTAGTGAACGAACAAGCCGAGGTCGGCTTGTTGATGGCCTGTCCCGGCATCATAGCGACACTGACTTTTGCGCCGTTGGTCATTGAATTATTTTATTCCAGCAAATTCGGATCAGCCGTTGAAATTCTACGTTGGATTTGCCTCGGCATGGTGCTTCGAGTGGCCAGTTGGCCGCTCGGTTTCATCCTTCTAGCGAAAGGCGAACGGAATCTTTTCTTCTGGGCCGAAGTTATTTGCAATGCAACTTATGTGGGACTCATTTGGATCGGCATATTGAAATTCGGATTGAAAGGCGCCGGCATGGCATTCTTTGGCGTTTACATTGTCAGCTTGAGCCTTAATTACTTGATTGTCCGCCGATTAAGCGGATTTCAATGGTCGGTAGCAAATCGGCGGCTGGCTCTCCTGTTCGTGCCATTGATCGCCGCCGTTTTTACCGCATGGTATGTTCTTCCTCATCTGGTGGCAGCCGTTCTTGGTGCGGTAGCCACAGTAGCGACGGGAATTTATTCCCTGAAAACACTTTGCACTTTGATTCCACTGGAACGATTTCCGCAATCTGCTCGACGGATAATTATTTTTTTCAGGCTGGCATCGCCAAATACCATCGTTTGATTTTGTCGCGTTTTGGCAACCATTACTTTCAGGAAAACACAGAGACTGATATTGAAAACAAGGAGATAAATTAATGAAAATAGGAATTGTTGGTTTGGGTTACGTCGGACTTCCATTGTCGCTTCAATTCGCGCGGTCGGGAGTGACGGTTCTGGGTTTGGACATTGACCGGAACAAAGTGGAATCGCTCAACGGCGGGCGGAGCTACATCAAGCACATTTCTACAGAAGCCATTGCCGAAGCAGTGAAAGCCGACAAATTTTCCGCCACTGCTGATTTCAGTCGCATCAAGGAAGTCGAGGCGGTCATTATTTGCGTGCCGACGCCGTTAAACAAAAACCGTGAGCCGGACATTTCATTTATTATTGAGACCGGAAAATCCATCGCGCCGCATTTGGCGAAAGGAACTTTGGTCGTTCTCGAATCCACAACGTATCCGGGCACGACAGACGAAGATTTGCGCGCCGTGCTTGAATCAGGTTCCAAAATGAAAGCGGGAACGGATTTTCACCTCGCGTTTTCGCCGGAACGCGAAGACCCCGGCAACGTTCAGAGCAAAGTTGAAATTATTCCCAAAGTCATCGGCGGCTACACGCCCGCGTGTTTGGAACGCGCGAAGGCGCTTTACAGTCGCGCCATCAAAACGCTCGTGCCGGTGTCGTCCTGCCGCGCCGCCGAAGCGACGAAGCTGCTCGAAAATATTTTCCGCAGCGTCAACATCGCGCTGGTCAACGAATTGAAACTCATTTACGGCGCGATGGACATTGACGTTTGGGAAGTCATTCAGGCTGCGAAAACCAAGCCGTTCGGTTTCATGGCTTTTTATCCGGGACCGGGTTTGGGCGGTCATTGCATCCCGATTGATCCGTTTTATCTGACTTGGAAAGCGCGCGAGTTCGGTCAAAACACGCGGTTCATCGAGTTGGCGGGCGAAATCAACACGGCGATGCCGGTACACGTTATCAATCGCACCGCCGAGGCACTCAACGCAAAGAAGAAGCCGATGAACGGCAGTCGCGTGCTGATTTTGGGGCTGGCTTACAAACCGAATGTGGACGATGACCGCGAATCGCCGAGTTATGTTCTGTTGGATTTGTTGAAAACGCGCGGAGCCGAGGCGGCGTATTACGATCCTTATGTGCCGGTGATTCATGTGACGCGCGAACATCCGCATTGGG
>DASYAA010000206.1:0-11450 GCA_036501565.1 Verrucomicrobiia bacterium | reverse complement strand
ATGCCGACGTGCTGCCGAACCTCGCACTCGGCCATTCGCTCGACGAACTTGTGGATGTCGGCGAATCCTTTTCGCCAGCGAAAAAAGTCCGGCTCTTTGCCGGTTACGCCGGCTGGAGTCCGGGACAGCTCGAAGAAGAATTGAAACGCAAATCGTGGCTGACGTTTCCAGCCTCGCTCGAACTCGTTTTTGAAACGCCGCCCGAACAGCTCTGGCAGAAAATTTTGAAAAGCAAGGGCGGCTGGAGAAACAAACTGCTCTCGCAAATGCCGGATGATTTATCGCTGAATTAATTTGCTTCGACGCGCAACAAAGTTGAATCTGACTTCGCGAAAATTTCCGTCCGTTCCAAACTCCCCGGAATCAAACAAAATTGTCCGGCGGATAAATTCACAGTTTCCGAATCGTCTTTGATTTCAATTTGTCCGCTTACAGCCGCCACGATTTGCAATTTATGTTCCTTCAGTTTTGCGATTGCGCCGGATTTCATTTCCAAATACTCGACGTTAAAGAGCTTGTCGCGCACCAGCGAACGAGATTTGATTTTTTCATCGCCCAAAAATTTCTCCGAAACCAGTTTTGGCTCGAAGTCGTTGAAATTAATGCTCGCAAGCGATTGCTCAATGTGTAACTCGCGCGGCTTGTCATCCAAACCGACACGATTCCAGTCGAATACGCGATACGTCGTGTCCGAATTTTGCTGAATCTCAAAAATCACAAGCCCCGCGCCAATTGCGTGAACACGACCGCTCGGCAGAAACATCGTGTCGCCCGCGCGCACGGGCACGCGATGAAAACAGTCAGCAACGCTGCCGTCGGAAATCTTTTTCTCAAGCTCCGCGCGTGTCACGCCGCGTTTCAAACCGACAAATAATTCCGCGCCCGGCGCAGCGGCGGCGATAAACCACATTTCAGTCTTCGGTTCGCCTTTAAGTTCGGCAGCTTTATTCGCAGGCGGATGGACTTGCAGCGACAATTTTTCGCGCGCGTCGAGAATTTTAATCAAAAGTGGAAAACGATTTCTGTTTGCGGATTTCGCGTCGCCGAGCAATTCGCGTGCGTGGTTTTCCATGAGCCAGCGCAGACTTTTTCCGGCAAATTCTCCGTTGGCGATGATGCTTTCGTCGCCGGGCCGGTCGGAAATTTCCCATGATTCGCCAATTTTGCCCAGCGGCAATTTTTTACCAAATAATTTTTGGATTTCGCGGCCGCCCCAGACGCGTTCTTTGAAAATCGGATGGAAAGTGAGCGGGTAGAGCACGGGAATTTTTACGCGGCGGCTTGCGGAACGCCATTTTCCACCGGCTCGACTTTTTCGTGGAAATGCCCGTGCGCGCGGAATTTTTCGTAACGCTTTTTCAATCGTTCGGCGATTGGCAGCGCAAGAATTTCTTCGAGGTGCTTAAGTAAATGCGTTTTTAGATTTGCCGCCGTCAATGCCATGTCCCTATGCGCGCCGCCGAGCGGTTCAGGAATAATTTCGTCCACGAGTTTTAAGCGAAGCAAATCCTTTGCGGTGATTTTTAACGCGGCGGCGGCTTTGGCAGCATTGGCGCGGTCCTTCCATAAAATCGCGGCGCAACCTTCCGGGCTAATAACGGAATAATAGGCGTTCTCCAAAATCAAAACGCGATCCGCGACGCCGATGCCGAGCGCGCCGCCCGAACCGCCTTCGCCGATGACAGCGGCGATGATGGGAACTTCGAGCAACGTCATCTCGCGGAGATTGACGGCTATCGCTTCGGCAATGTGGCGTTCTTCGGCGGCGACGCCGGGATACGCGCCCGCCGTGTCAATTAAAGTTATGATTGGCAGTGAAAATTTGTTCGCGAGCCGCATCAGACGCAGTGCTTTGCGATAGCCTTCGGGATGCGCGGAGCCGAAATTGCGCAAAATATTTTCCTTCGTGTCTCGGCCTTTCTGCGTGCCGATGACGACAACGCGATGTTCGCCCAGTTTCGCAAAACCGCCGACCATCGCGCGATCCTCGGCGAAAAGACGGTCGCCGTGCAATTCCTGAAAATCCGTGAAGGCGAGATTGATGTAATCCAGCGTGTAAGGACGTTTCGGATGACGCGCAAGCTGAACGCGCTGCCAGGCATTAAGGTTTGTGAAAATGTGACGCCGGGTTTCTTCCAGTTTTCTTTCGATGATTTGGATTTCTTCCTCGAAACTGATGCCGAGCGAATGTTTTTCCGGATGTTGGCGAAGTTCGTCCAATTTGGACTGCAGTTCGATGATCGGCTTCTCGAAATCGAGCTGATGTTTCATGCGTTGGGAAGTTTAATTGTTTTTCTCGCTGAATCAATGCGAATTCACACCCCAAAAGCAAGAGGCCGGACTTGCGTCCGGCCCTTGCGGTGACGAGGTTTATACGCCCTCACCAAGGCGCTCAGAAGGGCGACGCGACCAACTTGGGGTCGCTGTTCGAGCCGCGCCGCGAGCAAAACCTCTCTGCCAACCCTAAACGAACAGCGAAATCCATTCGTTCAACATCTATAAGACGAGCAAGCTTACCGTTTGTTCAAAAAAAATCAAATTTTTTTTAGCCTCTCAATAACCCGTTCAATCCAGCCGAATATCACTGAAAATCTTGGTATGCGGGCGCGATTGAATCACCCGCGCCAGCGGCGTCCGGCCATTTTCAAAAATGGATTCGCGCAAGGCCGCTTCCTTGCCCGCGCCCGATGCCAGCACCCAGACTTCGCGCGCCGCCGCGATTGTCGCGTAAGTCAGGCTGACGCGGTTCGGCGGCGGTTTGGGCGAATTTCTGATCGGGCAAAAAATGGCCTTCGGAAACGTCCCTTCGATCTGATGCAAAAAAAGCGACGCGACGTGGCCGTCCTCGCCCATGCCGAGAAAAATCAAATCCAAAACCGGCTGGCCGTCGGGATTTTTCGGCACGACGTGGGAAATATCCATCGTGGCTTTTTGCGCGGCGAGTTCCGGCAAATCTTCGCCGTGGATGCGGTGGATTTGCGCGTCGTTGATGCGCAGCGGCGCGAACAGGAGTTCGTGCGCCGCGCGAAAATTGCTTTCCGCGTCGTCCGGCGGGACGCAGCGTTCGTCCGCCCAGAAAAAATGGACGAGGCCGAGCGAGATTTCGCGCGCCTTGGCCTGCGCGACGACGGACGTGAAAAATTTCAGCGCGATGCGTCCGCCGGAAAGCGCGACGCAATGCGGTTTGGCCGCGTGGTTGGCCGCCGCGATTTCGTCCAGCCACGCGCTGGCGGCACGCGCGGCCAGTTCGTCGGCGCTGGCGAAGGAAATCAGTTCAAAATTCATTTATTCGTCGGCAAATTAACGAGTAGAAATAAATTTGAAATTTCTTGTTCCATGTTTGTATCACAATTTGTATATGGAAATCGTTCGCGATATTTTTTTGCATCTCCGACGAGTTTCACAATAAATGGATCAACAATTTCCGATGACGGCGCGTTGCTGATGGAATGACCAAGGGCGACTAAATCTAAATCAAGCAGGTTCTGCAGATTCTCGATTGCTTTCGCCGTCTTATTTGTTTGCAGAGCATTTAATGTATTAACATCAAAAATCACACGAGTGACATTTGCAGATTCAGTGTTAATTGAAGACATTCGATTGCTCATCCGTGCGCCGATAACTGCTCCTATTACGCCAACCCAAAGTGAAAATGCCATCCAAAATACGAATTTTTTATTCATAATTCGCCTTTCATTTTATCACCTGCGGCTCGTGCCATTCGTGGCCGCTTTGCGCGAGCAGGTCGTCGGCGGCAATCGGACCCCACGTTCCGGCGGCGTAAAATTCGCGGTTCGTCAGCGGTTTGTTCTGCCAGCCGGCGCGGATCGAATCCACGATGCCCCACGCGGTCTCGACTTCGTCGCGGCGGATGAAGAGCGTCGCGTCGCCGGCGAAAGCTTCGAGCAGCAGGCGTTCGTAAGCTTCGGGCGTGTAGGCGCCGAACTCGGCGTTGTAACTGAAGTGCATCCGCACGGGCCGCACGGCGAGGCTCATGCCGGGAACTTTGCCGTTGAAATGCAGCGAGATTCCTTCGTTCGGTTGCAGGCGCAACGTCAGTGCGTTCGCGTCCAATTTATTTCCGCATTGCGCGGCGAACAAAACATTCGGCGTGGGGCGAAATTGGATTCGCACTTCGCTCGCGCTTTGCGGCAGGTTTTTTCCCGTGCGCAAATAAAACGGCACGCCGCTCCAGCGCCAATTATCAATGAACAGTTTCAGCGCGACGTAAGTTTCGACGTTGGAATTCGGTTTCACCTTCGTTTCCTGCCGATAACCCGGTCGCGGTTCGCCGTCCACCGAACCGGCGAAGTATTGTCCGCGCACGACTTGTTTGGCGACATCTTCGGGCGTGAGTGTGCGGATGGATTTTAGCAGCTTCACTTTTTCGTCGCGCACGGCTTCGGCTTCGAGAGTCACGGGCGGTTCCATCGTGACGAGCGAGAGCACTTGCAGCATGTGATTCTGCACCATGTCGCGCAGCGCGCCGGCTTCCTCGTAATAACCGCCGCGCTCGCCGACACCGAGTTTTTCCGAAACGGTAATTTCGACGTGGTCAACGGAATCGCGGTTCCACAGCCGCTCGAAAATGGAATTGGAAAAGCGGAACATCAAAATATTCTGCACCGTTTCCTTGCCGAGATAATGGTCAATGCGAAAAATCTGCCGCTCGTGCGCGAACCGCGTGAGTTCGTTGTTCAGCGCGTGCGCGGATTGCAGGTCGTGGCCGAACGGTTTTTCGATGACGACAGATTGATTTCCGCCGGTGTCGTCCTTGTGCAGCAATTTCGCGTTGTGCAATTGCTCGATGACGCCGCCGAACTGGCTCGGCGAAGTCGCGAGATAAAACAAAAGATTTTCGCGCAGTTTCGGATTGCCGAAGGAATTTAATTTTTGCTCCAGCTTTTGATAAGCCGCCGCGTCCGTCAGATCGCCGATGCAATAGGAAACATTTTTTGAAAATTCCGCCCAGACTTTGTCGTCCACGGGTTTTGTGCGGGAAAATTGGTCGAGCGCCGCGCGCAATTCCGCGCGCCATTCGTCGTCCGTTTTTTCGCGCCGCGCAAAGCCGATGACGCGGAAATCCGGCGGCATCTGCTTGTCCTTGAAAAGATGGTAGAGCGCGGGAATCAGTTTGCGCGACGTCAAATCGCCGCTCGCGCCGAAGATGATGATGGAATTCGGCTCGGTGATTTTGCGTTCCGTGCCGATGGTGCAGATTTGCCCCTCGTCGAATGAAATGGAATTATTCACGTCGCAACAATGGCGCAATGTGCTGGAAATTTCAATGTTTCAAAAATGACTCGCGCGCAGGGAAATTTTTCCGCAAAATCTTTTGCGCGCGCATGAAAGCAAAAATCATCATCACCCCGAAGAAAGCCGTCGTTGACCCGCAAGGCATCACCGTCCTGAAAGCCCTCGAACACATGGGCCACCGCGGCATCAAAGCCGTCCACGTCGGCAAATATCTTGAGATCGAACTCGACGCCACCGACAAGGAAGCCGCGCGCAAATCGCTCGACGAAGCCGCGCACAAATTTTTGAGCAACCCCGTGATTGAAGATTACAGATTGGAAATAGAATAAATTTCAGCCACAGAGACGCAGAGTTTTAATTTTTTCTTCTCTGTGCCTCGGTGACTCTGTGGCAAAAATAAAATGAATTTCGCCGTCCTCCAATTTCCCGCCAGCAACTGCGACCAGGACTGCATCCACGCCGTCCGCGTGCTCGGCCACACCGCGAATTTTATCTGGCACAAGGACACCTCGCTCGGCGACGCCGACGCCGTCATCGTGCCCGGCGGATTCAGCTACGGCGATTACCTGCGCTGCGGCGCGATCGCGCGGTTCAGCCCCGTCATGCAGGCCGTGAAACAATTCGCCGACGCCGGCGGCCTCGTCCTCGGCATCTGCAACGGCTTCCAGATTTTGTGCGAAGCCGGACTGTTGCCCGGCGCGCTCATCCGCAACCGCGACCTGCAATTTCATTGCGAACAAGTTTTCTTGAAAACGAATAATTTTGAAACGCCGTTCACGGGCAAAATTCCGGCGGAGAAAATTTTGAAAATCCCCATCGCGCACGGCGAAGGCTGCTATTTCGCCGACGAAGAAACTTTGGCGAAATTGAAAGCGAACAAACAAATCCTCTGGCAATACTGCGACGCAAACGGAAATCTGACCGACGGCGCAAATCCAAACGGTTCGCTGCAAAACATCGCCGGCATCTGCAACGAACGCCGCAACGTCGCCGCGCTCATGCCGCATCCCGACCGCGCGAGCGAGGAAATCCTCGGCAGCGCCGACGGCAGATTTATTTTTGAAAGCATGATTGCTGCGCTGCAAAATAAAATTACGACGAAAGCAGCTTAAAAAATTTGAGCAATGTCAGACGATTGGTATAGCAAAACGACTTGGAGCAAAGCCGATCAGGCTGATTTTTTCGCGCGCCTTAAACGAAGCCGTGCAGCGCATAACAAGGCGAATTATTTGTGGGTTCAAGCCCGCGAACTTGACAAGGTCGGACTGTCACACGAAGCGATGATGCTTTTGGATAAAG
The DNA here is from genome assembly GCA_036501565.1 of Verrucomicrobiia bacterium. Taxonomy (GTDB): domain Bacteria; phylum Verrucomicrobiota; class Verrucomicrobiia; order Limisphaerales; family UBA11358; genus UBA11358. The sequence goes on along the minus strand of DASYAA010000206.1, from coordinate 4,895 downwards.
TTTTAACCGAATTTCCAGAACCATACTGGTTGCCGCTTGTATGCAAACTTAAAGCGGAAATCTTTGTAAAACTTGGTAATTTGGATCAGGCTATTGCTTTTTATCGTCGCGCCCTTGATGTCGAACGGCAACACCCAAATCATCGAACTCAGGCAGTTTATGATTTTGGGAAACTTGTTGTCGAAAACAAGATGACGTCGCTTTACGACGAAGCGTTGGCTGTATTGGACGAAATGGAACTTCCGGGCAAAAAGTTTCCAGTTCAAATTTATAAAAAAAATGGAATCCTTGCCATCATAGCAGCGCATAAAAGACAAACTGAAAGTGCTAGAAAATTTGCGCAGATTGCGCTCGACGCAGTCGCAAAAGACAATTCAGACTTTCGTTATCATCCCAAGTTTGGATTGGTTCAAGACCAAGAATCCAAATTTTGCAATGCGGTTGAAGCAATTGCCATAAGTCACATTCAAAGTTTTTCCAACTGATTTCCCATGACCGAACCCGCCATCACACCCGAACTCGTCGCCAAACACAATTTGACGCCGGAAGAATACGCGCACGCCAAAGAAATCCTCGGCGGTCGCGAGCCGAGCTACACCGAGCTGGGAATTTTTTCCGTCATGTGGAGCGAGCATTGCAGCTACAAAAACACGCGCCCGCTGCTGAAAACATTCCCGACCAAGTCGCCGAAAATCCTCGTCGGCGCGGGCGAGGAAAATGCCGGCATCATTGACATCGGCGACGGACTGGCCATCGCGTTCAAGATCGAATCGCACAATCATCCGAGCGCGGTCGAGCCGTTTCAAGGCGCGGCCACCGGCGTCGGCGGCATCGTGCGCGACATTTTCACGATGGGCGCGCGGCCGGTTTGCGCGGTCAACTCGCTCCGCTTCGGGCCGATCACCAACGGCAACGACTCCGAATTCTCCAGTTCAAAATCTGAAATCGCAAACAACAAGCGTTTGTTCAGCGGTGTGGTCAACGGAATCGCGCATTACGGAAATTGTTTTGGCATTCCAACCATCGCAGGCGAAGTTTATTTCGACAAATCTTACGAAGGCAATCCGCTCGTGAACGCATTTTGCCTCGGCGTTTTGCGGCATGAACAAATCGCGCGCGGCGCGGCGAAAGGAATTGGCAATCCAGTTTTTTACGTCGGCCCGGCAACCGGACGCGACGGACTCGCAGGCGCGGCGTTCGCGTCGAAAGATTTGACGGAAGAATCCGCCGAGCAACAACGCGGCGCGGTGCAGGTCGGCGATCCGTTCATGGAAAAATTGGTTTGCGAAGCGTGCCTTGAACTTTTGGCAACGGGTTGCGTCGCGGGAATTCAAGACATGGGCGCGGCTGGTTTGACCTGCTCGACTTGTGAAACTGCGGCTCGCGCAGGCACTGGAATCGAGATCGAGTTGGACAAAGTTCCACAACGCGCGCCGAACATGACGAGTTACGAAATCATGTTGAGCGAATCGCAAGAGCGGATGCTCATCATCGTCCACAAAGGTCGCGAGGCCGAGGTGAAACGCATTTTTGACAAATGGGATTTGCCGTGGGCGGAAGTCGGTTTTGTGACGGACACCGGACGGATGGTCGTGCGCCACGGCGGAAAAATTGTCGCCGACATTCCCGCAAAAAAAATCGCCGATGAATCGCCGGTTTATCAGCGCGAGTCGAGCGAGCCGGAATATCTGAAAGCCGTCCGCGCGTTTCGTCTCGATGGAATTGCCGACACGAAAAATCCCGCCGAAGATCTGAAAAAACTTCTGGCGTGGCCGAGCATCGCGTCGAAGAACTGGGTTTATCGGCAATACGATCATCAAGTGCGCGACGGCTCGGTTGTTTTGCCCGGCAGCGACGCGGCGGTCATCCGCATCAAGAGCGATTCAATTCCTGTGATGACCGCTGAATTGAAAGCAAAAATCGGCGACGCGAAAGCTTCCGAGAAACTCATCGCCATGACCGTGGATTGCAACGGCACTTATGTTTATCTCGATCCGTATGAAGGCGCAAAAGCGGTTGTGACGGAAGCGTGTCGCAATCTGGCCTGCTCCGGTGCCGTGCCGCTCGGCGCGACGGATAATTTGAACATGGCGAATCCACACAAGCCGGAATTATTCTGGCAGATGCGCGAAAGCGTTCGTGGACTCGCCGAAGCTTGTAAATTTTTTAACGCGCCCGTTACCGGCGGCAATTGCTCGCTCTATAATCAAAATCCCAGCGGTCCGATTGACCCGACGCCAACGGTTGCGGTCGTCGGCATCGTTGAAAAACTGGACCATGTCACGACGCAATGGTTCAAGGATGAAGGCGACGCGATTATTTTGCTTGGAGAAATTGTGGACGCAGGCGATCCAATTTTTGGGCTTGGCGGTTCGGCATATTTGCAAGTCATTCACGGCAAGAAAACCGGTTCGCCGCCACGTTGCGATTTGGAAACAGCGAAAACTTTGCACACGACATTGCTCGGCTTGATTCAATCCGGCCTCGTGAAAAGCGCGCACGATTGCAGCGACGGCGGTTTGGCGGTTTGTCTCGCCGAAAGTTGCATTTCACAACTCGTCGCGCGCGAAACACCGCGCTTGATTGGCGCGCAGATTGATTTGAGCGCGATCAAAGACGTTCGCCTCGACGCGTTGTTGTTCGGCGAAACGCAATCGCGCATCGTCATCACTTGCAAACCGCTTGACGCCGTGAAAGTCGTCGAACGCGCCAAGCTCATGAGTGTTCCGGCGATTCAAATCGGAAAAGTCGGCGGCTATAAATTGGCGGTTAAATTTCCGAATGGAGAATTCTCATCGCCGTTGACTGAATTGCACGACGCGTGGTGGAATTCCATCGCCCGCGCGATGGTGTAATTTTACTTTGAACGCAAATCGCCAAATGTTTTCAAATTCTCACGAAGATTGCTTTCGGTTTCAGGCGCGGTTTTGTAATCTTCAAGCCGATTAAATGCGACAATTTTTTACCATCGCCGTCAATGCGTTCATGGAACTCATCCGGCAGCCGATTTTTCTGCTGCTGCTGACCGGCTCCGTGCTGTTTGAGATTTTCCTGGCCGTGCCGTATTACTTCGCGTTCGGCGACGAGCCGAAGCTGGTGGAAAATTCCACGCTGGCGGTGGCATTTTTGTCCGGTTTATTCGGCGCGGTGTTGAGCGCGTCGTCGTCGCTGGCGCGGGAAATCCGCAGCGGCACGGCGCTGGCGGTTTTGTCCAAGCCGGTCGGGCGCGCGCAATTTTTGCTGGCGAAATTTGCCGGACTGGCGGCGGCTCTCACAGTTTTGACATATGTGAATATGATTGGCGTGCTGCTGGCCAGCCGCATGGCGTTCGACGCCTACGGCAAAACGGATATGCCTGCGATTGAAATTTTCGGCGGCGGAATCCTGCTGGCTTATGCGCTGGCGGGTTTCAGCAATTTCTTTTTGCGCCGTCCGTTTGTGAGCGACGCGGTTTTTGCAATGCTGATTTTCACGGCGCTCGCGGCATTTTTGGTTTTTCAATTCACCAAACAATTGCAAAGTCTTGGCACGCAGGCGGCGGTGAATTGGAATCTTTTGCCCGCTGGAATTTTAATTTTGTTCGCGCTTTGGATTCTGGCCGCCGTCGCTTTGGCCTGTTCGACGCGGCTGGACACGATTCCGACGCTGGCGATTTGCTCGGCGATTTTTTTGGTCGGACTGATGTCGGATTATTTTTTCGGTCGCCGCGCGGAAAACGGCGAATGGTGGGCTTCGACGCTTTACAGCATTATTCCGAACTGGCAACTTTTCTGGCTCGCCGACGCGATTGAAACAGGCAAAAATACTTTTCAATGGGCTTATGTCGGCAAGGCGTTTGCCTATGCGGTTTGTTACGCGGGCGCGGCGCTGGCAGTGGGCGCAACGCTGTTTGAAGAACGGGAATTGAGCTAGTGAAAAGTTGAATTGTTTCAACCATTCGACACTTTAACGAAAAATAAATGGAACGTAATTTCCAAAAAAACGCTGTGGTGAATTTGCTCGCCGCGGTGATGATTTTCATCGCCGCGTTTGTCGTCACCTGCTACGTCAATTCACTGGCGGGACAGACGGCCTCCGTTTTCCTCGGACTCGGCGCGCTGGTGGCGTTCGCAAGCTGGTTCCAAGTGCGGCTTGAGGAAAATGAACGGCTCGAAAAACTGGAGATTGACGAACTCGCGCGCGCGAAGGGCGAATCGGCTTTATTCGACGCGAAAGAATCGGAAGTTTTTCCGGCGCGGCGTTCACGCGAACTTTTTGAGAGATTTTTCGTTCCCGGTTTTGCGGTTTTGCTTTTCATTCTGGAAGCCGGCGGCGCGTGGCTGCTCTGGCATTGGGCTGGCAAAGCGACCGGCGGCATCACGCCGGAGCGTGCGATGCCCTCGCTTGCACTCTTCGCGATTTTCGCGCTGCTGCTGTTTTTGCTCGGACGATTTTCTGTGACGATTGCGCGGCTTGGCGGCTACCGGCTGTTGCGGCCAGGCTCCAGTTTTTTGCTCGCGGGCGCTTACGTTTGCGCGTTCACCGCGCTGGGAATCGCGGGAATCAAAATCGGATTTCCGAAAATGGATTTATGGCTCGCGCGCGCGCTGTGCGTGCTGCTCGGTTTGATGGCGCTGGAAATCCTTTTGACGCTGCTGCTGGAAATTTATCGTCCGCGCCTCAAAGGAAAAATCGCGCGTCCGCTTTACGACAGCCGCGTGGTCGGCCTGCTCGCGCAGCCGGAAAGCCTGTTCACGACGGCGGCGCAGGCGCTGGATTATCAATTCGGCTTCAAGGTTTCGGAAACGTGGTTTTTCCAGTTGCTCCAAAAAAATCTGCCTGTGCTCTTGCTGGCACAATTGGCCGTGCTGTTTTTGTCCACGTGCGTCATTTTCGTTGATCCGGGCGAACAGGCC
>DASYAA010000205.1:0-6312 GCA_036501565.1 Verrucomicrobiia bacterium | reverse complement strand
CCATCAACCCCGCCACCCCGCAACGGTTCTATATCATCCGTACGCAATAAAAAACATGAGAAGCTCTGCGCGAAAAAATGTTGATTCACAGCGGACGGCAGGGTTCACTCTAATAGAACTATTGGTGGTGATAGCCATCATCGCCATTTTGGCGGCTTTATTGTTGCCGGCATTGGCAAGCGCAAAATTACGGGCACATCAGATTAATTGTGTTAGTAATCTCAAGCAACTGGGTCTGGCCGCTCAAATGTATTACGACGACAATCAAACTTTTATTGGTCCGACCAACGCAATCAATCCCGACTTAAGCCATGGCGATTGGATGGGAACAATGATTTCCTATTACGGCAATGCGACCAACCTTATTTTTTGTCCATCCGCTCCTGATAAAGGAAATCCAAGTGGCGGTAATACGTCCGGAACCAGTGACTCTGCTTGGCATTGGACGTCTGGTGGTCCGCCTTATTATGCCGGCAGCTATGGCTACAATAAATATCTTGAAAGCAATCAATACTACGGTTTTGATGCTCGCAATTATGACAAGGAAGCAGCTATTCAACACCCGACACTGACTCCGGTTTTTACGGATAGCGTTTTTATTAATTATTGGCCAGACGAGTCACAAGACAAACCTGCTTTAAATCTATATGATCCTATAAGTAATCCAGGAAGTAGTTACACACAGGGCTTGACGCGAGTGTTCATAGCTCGGCACGGCGATAGACCGGCAAGCTCAGCGCCCAGAGGTCCGCTTAAGTTTGGCACAACTACTTTGCCCGGTAGCATCGTGGTGCAATTTTATGACGGACACGTTGAGCCGGTAAAATTGCCAAATCTTTGGAGCTATTATTGGAATCTTACCTGGACTCCCACGAATATGCCTCCGGTTCTTTGACATGAAAGTCAAAATCGAGGTTGTTTTCGGGCTTTTTATTGGCACCACAATTGGCAGAATGCCAGTGAGGAAAAGACCATAAAAAATTTGACATGATCACTGCAACTCAAACCGAAACTTCCACGCTCAAGGCGAGTTACAACCTCGGCTATGTCTGGCTCATTTCCAGTGTCGCGGCAATGGGCGGACTTTTATTCGGCTGGGATTGGGTCGTCATCGGCGGTGCGAAACCATTTTTTCAAAGATATTTTCAGTTGACCAGCGACGCGCAAATCGGCTGGGCCAATAGTTGTCATCTCATCGGCTGTCTGTTTGGCGCATTGGCCGCAGGAGCGTTGAGTGACAGATTCGGCAGAAAGAAATTATTAATAATCGCCGCGCTGCTTTTCGTCGTGACTTCTCTCGGGAACGCACTCGCCAGTAATTTTTCAATTTTCATTGCTTGGCGGATTTTTGGCGGCGTCGCCATCGGACTCGCGTCCAATCTTTCGCCGATGTATATTGCTGAAATTGCGCCTGCGCAGATGCGCGGCAAACTGGTTTCCATCAATCAACTCACCGTCGTCGTCGGCATTTTGCTCGCGCAATACATCAACTGGTTTCTCGTGCGCGATTTGCCGCAAGGCGCGACCGACAATTTCATCCGCAATTCGTGGTTCGGTCAGCAAGGCTGGCGTTGGATGTTCGGCCTGACTGCTGCGCCGGCTTTGCTTTTTTTTATTGGAATGTTTTTTGTCCCCGAAAGCCCACGCTGGCTGGCGAAAAATGGAAAGCCAAATTTTGCGCGTAACATTCTGAAAAAAATCGGCGGCGATAATTATGCGGACGCCGCCGTCGCGGAAATTCAATCCACACTCGCCGGCGAAGAAATCCAACGCGTGCGTTTCGCCGATTTGCTGGAACCAAAAATGCGCAAAGTAATCATGCTTGGCGTCGTGCTTGCTGTCTTCCAACAATGGTGCGGCATCAATGTCATTTTCAACTACGCCGAGGAAATTTTCCGCGCCGCCGGCTATGACATTTCGACCGTGCTTAAAAATATCGCGTGGACCGGCTCGGTGAATCTGGCTTTCACGTTTGTCGCGCTGGGCGTGGTGGATCGCGCCGGACGGCGACCGTTGATGTTGTTCGGCTCGGCGGCGTTGGCGATTATTTATCTTACATTGGGCTTTTGCTATTTCAGCGGCGTCAAAGGATTGCCCATGTTGCTGCTTGTGCTCGCGGCGATTGGCGCGTATGCGATGTCGCTTGCGCCGGTGGTTTGGGTGGTCATTTCCGAAATTTTTCCGAATCGCATTCGCGGCGCGGCAATGGCCGTGGCCGTTTCATCGCTGTGGATCGCCTGTTTCCTGCTCACTTTTTCGTTTCCCCTTTTGAATAAAATGCTCGGCTCGGCGGGAATATTTTGGCTTTACGCCGGAATTTGCGTCGCCGGATTTATTTTTGTCTTTTTCAAATTGCCGGAAACGAAAGGCAAAACGCTGGAACAGATTGAACGTGAGTTAGTGGATTGATTTTTTGACCGATGAATCGAACGAACATTTTGGAATCGAACAAAAGCGCGGTCGTGGAAATTTCGTGTTCGCGCAACGGCGACTCGAAAGCCGCCGCTGTGTCAGTGCACGTGGAAAATCTGGCGATTCCAACTTATCTGCCTGCGCCGCCGGATAAAAATCCGATGTTTCTGGAAAAGCGCGTGTATCAAGGCAGCAGCGGCAAAGTTTATCCGCTGCCGTTCACGGATCGCGTTGCCGAAAAACCAATCGAACGAAAATGGAAAGCAATTTGGATTGAGAATGAATTTATTCGCGCAATGGTTTTGCCGGAAATCGGCGGACGCATTCATGTCTTGCAAGACAAGACAAACGGCTACGATGTAATTTACAATCAGCCGGTCATCAAGCCGGCGCTCGTCGGTCTGGCCGGGCCGTGGATTTCCGGCGGCATCGAATTCAACTGGCCGCAACATCATCGTCCCGCGACGTTTCTGCCGGTAGATTTTGAAATTGAAGAATGCGCGGATGGTTCAAAAATAATTTGGTGCAGCGACCACGACCCGATGTGCCGCATGAAGGGAATGCACGGCGTTTGTCTGCATCCCGGCAAAAGTTTTCTCGAACTCAAAGTGCGCGCCTATAATCGCACGCCGTTCGTGCAAACCTTTCTTTGGTGGGCGAATGTCGCCACGCGCGTTCACGAAGCCTATCAAAGTTTTTTTCCGCCGGACGTTTTTTACGTCGCCGACCACGCGCGTCGTTCGATGAGCGAATATCCGCTCGCGCAGGATTCTTATTACGGCGTCAATTACGGCCAACGCGGAAGAAAAGGAACTCCAAAAGATGAAATTTCTTCACAATTCGTCCCGCCACATTGCAACAACTCAAAACTTCCAAACTATGCGCCGAACGATTTGTCCTTCTACGCGAACATTCCTGTGCCCACGTCTTACATGTGCATGGGCAGCAAAGAAGATTTCTTTGGCGGCTACGATTATTTCGCGCAGGCAGGAATTGTTCATTGCGCGAACCATCACATCTCGCCCGGCAAAAAACAGTGGACATGGGGCAATCACGAATTTGGCTATGCGTGGGACCGCAATTTGACCGACGCCGATGCGCGCGACAAATTTGCGCCTTACATTGAAATCATGGCCGGCGTTTATACCGACAACCAGCCCGACTTCAGTTTTCTGCAACCCGGTGAAACCAAAACGTGGAGTCAATTTTGGTATCCAATTCAAAAAATTGGTCCGGCGCAACATGCAAATCTCGACGCGGCCATCAGTTTGAATTTTACCAAAGACGGACTGCGGCTCGGCGTCGCGGTCACGAGCAATCAACCTCAAACTACCATTACGATTTCCGCAAAAGGAAAAGAGCTCGCGCAATTCGACTGCGATCTTTCACCCGCGATTCCATTTGTTGAAAAAATCAAATTGCCCAAAAATGTCACGGAGACGGATTTGCTCATTCGCGTTGATGACAAATCTGGATGCGAATTGATTTCTCATCAACCCAAACCGCGAGTGAATTGCGAAATTCCACCGCTGGCGACCGAACCGCCCGCGCCGGAAGAAATTAAAAGCAACGACGAATTGTTCATCACCGGCCTGCATCTCGATCAATATTGTCACGCCACGCGCTCTCCTGCGATTTACTGGCGCGAAGCGTTGCGCCGCGATCCATTGGATTCGCGTTGCAACAATGCGCTTGGCTTGTGGCACTCGCGGCGCGGCGAATTTGCCGAAGCTGAAAAATATCTTCGCAAAGCCATCGAACGGCTCACGCGCCGTAATTCAAATCCATACGACGGCGAAGCATATTACAATCTCGGACTTTGTATGCGTTTTCAAAATCGTGACAACGAAGCTTACGATTCGTTTTACAAAGCAACATGGAACCAGGCATGGGCGGCGGCGGGTCATCACGCGCTGGCGGAAATTGACTGCTCGCGAAAAGATTGGGCGGCTGCTTTGGAGCATCTCAATCGCTCGCTGCGTTTCAACACGGACAATTTGCGCGCGCGAAACCTGAAAATGCTCGCGTTGCGCAAATTAAATCAAACCACTGAGCTGCTCCAGGCCACGCTGCGACTTGACCCGCTTGATTGGTGGGCGCGACATCTCAACGGCGAGAGGCTGGCCTGCGATTTGCAGACACAGCTCGACATTGTCCACGATTACGCGCGCGCGGGATTTTTTGGCGAGGCGATTGAAATTTTGAAGGGCGCGATGGAAACGCCGCATGATTTGCCTGATCAAAGTTTGGGAGCGTTGCCGATGATTTATTATACGCTTGGCTGGTTGCATAAAAAAATCGGCGATGAAAAAGCCGCGTTGTATTATTTCAAACAAGCTGCCACGCTCGCACCCGATTACTGTTTTCCATCGCGCCTCGAAGAAATTGCCATTCTTGAGTCCGCCATGCGCGCGAATCCAAGCGACGCCCACGCGCCATATTATCTTGGTAATTTATTTTACGACCGTCGTCGTCACGAAGAAGCAATTCAGCTTTGGGAAAAATCGGCGAAACGCGACAGAAATTTTTCCATCGTCTGGCGCAATCTCGGCATCGGATATTTCAACATTTCAAAAAAGTCGGCCAAAGCACGCGCGGCTTACGACAGCGCGTTCAAAGCAAATTGCACCGACGCCCGTTTGCTTTACGAGCGCGACCAACTTTGGAAACGGCTTGATGAAAAGCCGGAAAAACGCTTGCGTGAATTGGAAAAGTTTCCAGACCTTGTTCGGCAACGTGACGATTTGAGCATCGAACTGTGCGCGCTTTACAATCAAACCGGTCAACATAAGAAAGCCGCGCAACTTGTTGCTAGCCGAAAATTTCAACCGTGGGAAGGCGGCGAAGGCGGACCGCTCGGCCAGCACGTTCGCGCGCAACTGGCGCTAGGCCGCGCGGCGCTGGCCAATCAAAATTTTGCCGAAGCAAAAAAATGTTTTGAATTTGCACTGACTTCGCCGCGCAATCTGGGCGAGGCGAAGCATTTGCTCGCGAACCAAAGCGACATTCATTTCTGGCTTGGCTGCGCGCTGAATGATTTGAATGAAAAAAAATCCGCGCGTGAACACTGGCTCGCGGCGGCCAACTTCAAAGGCGATTTTAAGGAAATGAGCGTGCGTGCATTTTCCGAAATGACTTATTACTCCGCGTTATCGTGGGAAAAACTTGGCCAGCGTGCCAAGGCGAAAAAACTTTTCCGCAGTTTCCTCGCTTACGCGCAAAAACTCCAGAAGTTGCCGGCAAAAATTGATTATTTCGCAACTTCATTGCCGACGATGTTGTTGTTCGATGATGATTTGCAATTTCGTCAGGAAACAATGGCGTTGTTTTTGCAGGCGCAAGCGCAGCTTGGTTTGGGCAAAAGTATGAAGGCTAAATCGCTGTTGCAAATCACGCTGCGGCGCGATCCTAACCATGCTCTCGCCGCCGATCTTTTAGCCGAAATGATAACCCGAGGAGTTCAAAACATGACGCGATGAAAACCCTCACCAATTCTTTTACTGTGCGACAAGAGCAGGGCTTTGAAGTCTATATGCTCCATACCGAGGAAGTTGAACTCGCCGTGGTGCCGGAACTCGGCGCAAAAATCATCTCGCTGAAAGATTTGCGGACAGGACGCGAATGGATGTGGCATCCGCCGGGCGGATTGAAACTATTCCGTAACCATCCCAGCGACGCTTTTTCGCAAAGCCCGCTTGCCGGCGCGGACGAATGTCTGCCGACCATCGCGCCGTGTTCCTGGCAGGGCCGTGAACTACCCGATCACGGAGAAGTCTGGAACGTGCCATGGAAAGTGGATTCGGAAGCACTTGAACACGGGATTCTCAAAACTTCCGTGCGGCTGGAAATTTCACCGTTTGGTTTCGAGCGCACGATTGAGCTATGCGGAAATGAAATTCA
>DASYAA010000204.1:0-1674 GCA_036501565.1 Verrucomicrobiia bacterium | reverse complement strand
CGGATTGCGTGGCGGCATTTTTCAAAATTTTTGAGTTGAGCCAGCGCGCCAGATTGTGCAGCGGTAACGTCGCCTTTTGAAAAATCAAGAGCAGCCAGCAAACGCGAATGGCCCAGCGGTCGGGCTGGCGGACGGCGAGTGTTTTGGGAAACACTTCGCAAACGATGAGCGTGAGCGCGAGCAGCGCAATCATCGTGGCCACGAGCGTCCAATGCGCGTTGAAGACCATGCGCAGCGCGACGGCGAGCATAGCGGCGTTGGCGAAGGTGTTGCCGAGCGCGAGCGTGGCCAGCAAATCCGCCGGCTGCGCGAGTAATTGCGCGACAATTTTTCCGCGACGTGGTTTTTTTTCGACGAGTCGGGCGAGCTGCCATTTGCCGAGGGAAAAGAGCGCTGTTTCCGCCAGCGCGAAGAAGAAACTCGCCCCTGCGAAAAGTAAAATCGCCGCCACGGCCTGTTCCATGCGCGGATTGTGATGGAAGAATGGCGCGGAAAAAAGGAGAAAGCGGCAATGTCACCGGCAGGCCGCGCCGTAAACTCATTGATTCGTATTCGTTGGATTCGACCAATTCTTCAAGCGTTGCGCCGCTTCCTGCATTGAGGCGTCGGCAAAAAAAATTATGCGGTGTTTGGCGATCCGCCCTGAAAACTGCGCCAAAATTTCAGCGGCAACAAACCGAGGATGATAAATGCAATCTGGCTCACGACAAACAGCATCAGCCAGAAAAATGCCGCCGTCGTGAAGCCGTAGCTGTGCAAACCGATGCCGAGCATGTTCACGCCAAACCACGACCAACTCGTGACGATGTTGCCGATGATGGCGCAATTGACGAGGCCGCGCTCGCGAATCATGCCGCCCCAGCGCGCGTGCAGGATAAGCGCGTTCCACAATACGATGATGAGTGCTCCGTTTTCTTTCGGGTCCCAGCCCCAAAAACGTCCCCACGATTGGTCGGCCCAAATGCCGCCAAGCACCGTGCCGACGAAACTGAACAACGTCGCGAAACAAACAATTCCGTAAATCATGCGCGCCAAAGATTTGCCGGTCGCTTCATCCAATGTTTTCGTGAATACGCCGCGCACAATATAAATTAGCGCCAAAAAGCCCGCGACGAATGTGCTGGCGTAACCGACCGTGACGCAAACAACGTGAGTTGCGAGCCAGAAATTCGTGTCCAAAACTGCGCGCATCATTTCCATCGTGTCGCCTTCAAGCGCCAGATGATGCGCGATGATGAGCGTGATGAAACCGATGCCTGATGCCGCGACGACGCCGATGCCGTTGCGATGAAATTTTTCCAAAATAATTCCGAGCAGGCACGCGCCCCAGCCGATGAAAATTGCGGACGAATACAAATTTGTCACCGGCGGGCGGCCTTCGAGCACCATGCGATAAATCAAACCGGTCGTGTGAATGAAAAATGCCAGCCACACGAGCCAAACGGCGGAACGGCGCAATATTTCGGACAAATTGAACCACGAAAAAATCGCGAGTAATCCGGCAAGAATGTAAATGACCATCGCGCCGTAAAACGGTTGCATTTGGTTGAAGAAAACTTCGGCAAATGTTTTTGATCCGAGCTTAAATCCAAAAAATTTAATTCGGGGAATAAATGGAGCTACGTTCGTGCGTAAATCAGTAAGCGTAGAATTAAATTGTTCCGGTTCATTTGC
>DASYAA010000203.1:0-7346 GCA_036501565.1 Verrucomicrobiia bacterium | reverse complement strand
TTTACTGGCTTTTCAGGAATCGGCTGCGCCAAATCGAAATCAATCAGCCGCACGCCGCCGTTGCGCGTGACCAAAACATTTTCCGGCTTGAAATCAAGGTGCATGAAGCCGCTTTCGTGGACGTGACCCAAACCGGCGGCCATATCAATCAAAATTTGCGCGACGTTTTCGGTCAGCACCGGATCGTGCCGCGCGAACAATTCCTTCAAATTCGCCGCTTCGACATAATCCATCAGCAAGTAAAACGTGCCATCGGTTTTGCCATGTTCGACGTAGCCGACGATAAAATCGCTTTGATTCAGTTTCGCAAGGGTTTCGCAGCCGCGCAGAAAACGGCGTCGGGCAAGAAAGTTGAACCGCAGTTCTTTTTTTAATTTTCGCAGCGCGTAAGGCTTGCCGCGACCATCGGTGACGAACCAGATGTCCGCCATGCCACCGCTGTTGAGCAACTCCTGAAGATAAAAACGTCCGAACTGTTCTTGAACCGCTCCAGTTTCTGCTTCGCCCTGAAAACTGCTTGCCATTTTCATAATTTGATAACACATCGCGCGGTTGTGCGCGAATAAAAATTTTCCGTCGCATTTTATAGACGGATTTGGATTGTCTTTGGCGACAAAAAAATTATTGTTTCTTCATGCGACCATTTCGGGCGCTGGTCATTTATCTCGCCGTGGTCTTCATCGGCGGCGCTTTGCTTGCGCCGTGGCTCTACTGGCTCGCGCAAAGTTGCGCGCATTCGATTCCTAAAATCGCCGCCGCGCCGTTTCACCGTTTCGTTGATCGTTCGCTGCTGATTCTCGCGCTCGCCGGACTTTGGCCGCTGCTGCGATCTCTTGGCGCAACTTCACTGCGCGAAATCGGCCTTATCGCGCCTTATGGTCAAACAAAAAAACTTTTCGGCGGATTGCTGCTCGGTTTTTTCTCGCTGGCAATCGTCGCCGGAATGTCCATCGGCTTTGGCGACCGCATTATTGTCCCAAATCTGGCGGCGCATAAAATTGTAGGAACAATTTTCGGAGCGATTGGCACAGCCGCAGTTGTCGCCATGCTCGAAGAAATTCTTTTTCGGGGCGGAATTTTCGGCGGACTGCGAAGAGTTATTTACTGGCCGATTGCATTGATCGTCAGCAGCGCAATTTACGCGCTCGTTCATTTCCTGAAACACGCGGAAATCACCGGCGCGATCCATTGGAACTCCGGCTTGATTCTGCTTCCGCGAATGTTGAGCGGTTTCGCGGACTTTCACGCGCTCGTGCCCGGATTTTTCAATCTCACGCTCGCCGGCGTTTTGCTCGGCCTCGCATACCAGTACACGGGCAATCTTTATTTTTCCATCGGCCTGCACGCGGGCTGGATTTTCTGGCTGAAAACCTACGGCGCGTTCACCGCCGACACACCGAACGCGAAAATCTGGTTTTGGGGCAGCGGCAAAATGACTGACGGCTGGCTCGCATTTTTCATTCTTGCGTCCACGCTTTTCATTTTCAAATTTTTGCCACTCGGCGAAAAACGCACGCCGTTTCAGATTCCGCGATGAACACTTTTGCGCCGCCAGTCCAAAACTGGCTCAACACCGGCCTCGGATTTTTCTATCCCGAAATCTGCCGGCTTTGCGAAAACGAACGCGCGACGGCCAAAAGCGGTTTTGTTTGCTCAAAATGCTGGCAGCAAGTCCGCTTCATCCGACCGCCGTTTTGCGAACGCTGCGGTTTACCGTTCGAGGGTGACATCACGACAACTTTTGAATGCACGAACTGCCGCGAAATGGAACTGCATTTCAGCTTTGCGCGTTCAGCCGTCGTTGCCAAAACCGTCGCGCTGGAAACGATTCATCGTTTCAAATATCAAAACGCGCTGTGGTTTGAAAATTTTCTGGCCGATCTTTTTTTGCGCGAAGCCGTTCCCGCGTTGCGCGGACAAAAATGGGATTTCATCGTTCCTGTGCCGCTGCACTCGGTGAAGCAGCGCGAACGCGAATTCAATCAAGCCGAACGGCTGGCAGGGCATTTGAGCGCGGCGATGAAAATTCCGCTGAACACAAAATTGCTCCGGCGCGTAGCATCAACCAAGACGCAAACATTGCTCACGCGCGAACAGCGCGCGGAAAATATGCGCGGCGCGTTTGCTGTCAGGGACAAATTAAAATTAAACGGCGAAAAAATAATTCTGGTGGACGACGTTTTTACGACTGGCGCGACGACGAGCGCGTGCGCGCAGGCGTTGCGAGCCGCCGGCGCGGGAGAAGTTTGCGTCTGGACAGTTGCGCGAGGACTTTAGTATTATCTTAATCACTCAAATGGATACGACTTCGTTTACGAGAAAATCAATCGGCCTTGAGACGATTGAACCGGCATTGACACCTCAAACCGGCAAGTCGCCGACGTTCATCAAAAAGCCAAAAATTGGCGCGAGCAAATCCAAGACGAAAAAACGCGACATCCCCGAAGGGCTTTGGACGAAATGTCCAACGTGCGAGACGATGATTTTCGACAAGGAACTGGACGAAAACCTGAAAGTCTGCTCGAAGTGCAATCACCATTTCCCCATTGGCGCGCGCGAACGCATCCATTCCCTCGTCGAGACCTGCACCTTTGAGGAAATGGACGCGGCAATGACGAGCGTGGATATGCTGAATTTCAAAGGCGTGGCAACTTACGCCTCCAAACTTGAAGCCTACAAAAAAAACACGACGTTGAAAGACGCCGTCCTCACTGGCCTTTGCAAAATCGGCGAGCAGCGTGTCGCTCTTGGCGTGATGGATTTTAATTTTCTTGGCGGTTCGATGGGTTCGGTCGTCGGCGAAAAATTGACGAGGCTCATTGAACGCGCGACTGAAAAGGAATTGCCCGTCATCATCATTTCCACCAGCGGCGGCGCGCGGATGTATGAAGGAATGTTCAGCCTGATGCAGATGGCAAAAACTTCCGCCGCACTCGCGTATCATGCGCAGCGCAAATTGCCTTACATCAGCCTGCTCACGCATCCGACGACGGCGGGCGTGATGGCGAGTTACGCGAGCCTCGGCGATTTGATTCTGGCCGAGCCGGGCGCGATGATCGGTTTTGCCGGGCCACGCGTCATCAAGGACACGACGCAGGCCGAACTGCCGCCGGGATTTCAAACCGCCGAATTTCTGCTCGATCACGGCTTGATTGACGCCATCGTTTCGCGCAAAGAAATGAAAGAACGGTTGATCGAGTATTTGGATTTTCTGACCGCTGGAAAAAAAATCGCTGTCGCTGCCGCGCAGTAAAATTTTCATCTTCGCCCGTCATACCACAAGTGAGCCGTTTCACGGTCGCGCAACGCACGGCGTTGATTGAAAATTGCGCGCATAAAAAAAGAAATGTGCTCGCGCGCCGTGTAAAGTTTCATTTTGCGCGATGAAGTCGTGAGCGGATGCCGGTGTAAAATGACAATTCGTTTTTTGGTTTCACGCGCTATTTTTTTCAGTCGTTTGCTCAATTCCAACTCTTCCGCAGCAAATAA
This sequence comes from Verrucomicrobiia bacterium, assembly GCA_036501565.1. Taxonomy (GTDB): domain Bacteria; phylum Verrucomicrobiota; class Verrucomicrobiia; order Limisphaerales; family UBA11358; genus UBA11358. Next base: position 3,857 of record DASYAA010000203.1, on the reverse strand, counting down.
TTCATTGCTGAAGCCGCCGATTTTTTGGAACACCGCCGCGTCGCAAAAAATAAACGAACCGGCGAGCAATTTGAAAATCCGGCTGGCACAATTCCAAAGTCCGGTAATGATTTCAGCGCCCAAATGATGTTCATCCAGTCGAATCGTCGCGCCACCAGCCAGACATTTGCCGGAAGCAATCTTTTCCGCCACGTCCGCAAATAATTCCGCGCTCGGATGCGAATCAGCATCCACAAAAACCAGCCAGTCGCCGGTCGCCGCCGCCGCGCCGGAATTTCGGGCGCGCGCGATTTGATTGATTGCTTCAAAAACCACTTTCGCGCCCGCCGCGCGCACAATGTCCGCCGTTCGGTCGGTCGAATTGTTGTCGCAGACGATCAATTCAAATTCCCAGCCGCGTTGCAAAAAGGCATTTGCCGCCGATTTGATTTGTGCAAGCGATTTTTCGAGGAGCCTTTCTTCATTGAAGGCGGGAACAACAATGGAAATTTTCACTTTTGCAATTTGCCTTGTTTTTCCTTCACTTTCAACCTGCGAAATTTTCCCGAATTTTCCGCGTGCATTTTTTCCCAAATGATTTTTACTTTGGGCATGACCATTTGGATTTTGGCTTTGTTACTGCTGGCTTCGTCAATCGCGCTCGGCCATAAACTGGGGGCTATTCGCGCGTCATTTTCATTTGTCGGCATTGTTTTCGCGTCGTCATTGGCGGTGTTGATCGGAAAACTTTTGAAGCCGTTGCTGCCGCACGTCGGGATTCATAATACGACGCTGATCTGGATGATTGCGCCAATCGAGGCTTTTGTGCTGGTGCTGATTTTGTTCAAAGTGGCCGGCTTCTTCGTTCATCGAAAAGTGAACGTCTATTACAAATACAAGGCGGGCGATTTGCGACTGGCGTTGTGGGAACGGCTGAACACGCGACTGGGCGCGTGCGTCGGCGCGTTAAACGGCGCGGCGTATCTCGTGCTGATTTGTTTTGTGATTTTTAATTTCACTTACTGGACGGTGCAGGCGGCTTCTTCTGACAACGAAACCAAAACGACCCAATTCATCAACCGATTGGGAAATGATTTGCAAGACACCGGCATGGCCAAAGTCGCGCACGCGGCGGCGCCGTTGCCTGCAAACTTTTACAAAATGGCCGATCTCGCCGGCTTGATTTTGCAAAATCCTGATTTGAGCGACCGGCTGGCGCATTATCCGGCGTTTTTATCTTTGTATGAACGCGATGATTTGCAACAGCTCACGCAGAACAGTGATTTCGCCAACGCTTGGAGCCAGCATGTTCCGGCGGGTCAACTGCTCAACGAACCGGCGGTTAAAAGTATTTTGCAAGATAAGGATTTGATCAACACGGTCTGGACGCTTTTGCAAACCAACATGGACGACCTGACCGTTTATCTCAAAACCGGTAAGTCGCCGAAATATGATTCGGAAAAAATTCTGGGCCGATGGGACTTCAATGTCAGCGTGACCGTGGCAATGGTGCGGCAGGCGCGCCCGAACATTCCGGCGAGCGAAATGCGGGCGGTTCGCGCCACATGGTCTCAAGCTTTTGCAGACACGGTTTTTGTGGCGGGCGGCGATGGCCAGGCGTTTCTAAAAAATTTGCCGAATTTTAAAAATCAACCGCCTGCGCCTGAAACCTGGACGGGTTCGTGGACGGTTAGTGATGAGACGGCAACCAATGGCAGTGTAACGCTTTCTGAAAACGGCGAAGATAAACCTATGACTTTCCAGACCGATGGCACGCGGCTGACGCTGAAAGACCCCAAAAGCATATACATATTTGACCGCGAAGATTAGCGCGGGATAATTTCAAAAAAGTGGTTTATCGCTTTAGAAAACGAGCTTCGCGGCAAGCTTAAAATGGCTTGATACTTGCTGTTTTGACGGTATATGGGCATCACACATTTTGCCACCGTCATAGTCGCCTTTTCGATGGGTTGGCTGCCGTTGAGTTGTTCCAAAACTTCGCCTCCTCAAGCGCACGCCTCCAGCACGAATGAGGTCGCGGCCAAACCGGCAAATCAGAAAAATCTCGGCGAACTTGCGCTGACGAACCATATTGAAACCTGCGTCAATCTTGGCGCCGGAAAAAGCTGCACCATTACGCCAACGTTGCTTGACCACAAAAATTTGCAACTCGTCATGGCGCTTGAATCCAAAAAATCGGATGGCAAAACTACAGGCTTGAGCGTCGTGCAGGTTGTCACACGGCCCGGCGAATCCTTTGATGTCACTGTCGGAGATTTGAAAATTACTTTAACCCCGGACGTGGCGGCGGAATAAATGGTCGGGGCGGCGGGATTTGAACCCGCGACCTCTTGCACCCCAAGCAAGCGCGCTAGCCGGGCTACGCTACGCCCCGAACCATTAAATTACTGCTGAATTGACGGATTTTGGAAGATTCAATTTGACAATCTGATACCGCAATCTGATACTGTTTGCATGAATACGAAGCAAACCACGCCCGACAAGGCGTCAGAGTCGGAATCGGAATGGCAGAAAACGCCATACTCAAATTTAATCCGTTACGTTCCATCGGGGACATATTTTGCCCGCATAAAGGTAAAGGGCAAGTTGATTCGTCGCAGTCTCAAAACAAAAACGCTTTCGGTGGCTAAACTGCGCCTGTCCGATCTTGAAAAAGATGAGCGGAAAAAAGCAACCCGTTCATCGGCGCTTCTTCACGGCAAAATGACGTTTGGGGATGCCGTGGCCGCTTACAAACGACAACGTAAGAATGACCCAAACATCAAGCCCGGAACTGTCGAATATGATGATTACCGCATCAAAGCCCTGCTGGAATCGTGGCCAGAACTTGAAAAAATGGATGTCAGCAAAATTACCGATTCAGATTGCAGGTCTTGGAGCGAAAAGAACGCCAAAAAAGTCAGTTCGTCCTCGCATAACCATACCGTAGGCATTTTGCGTCGCGTTTTCAAAATCGCCATTGAATCCGGTGCGCGTTACGACAATCCGGCATTAGCAGCAATATGGGTCAAGGAGCATACCAACAAACAAATCAAACTGCCTGAATCCGGCCAGTTTGAAATGCTTGTGAAAGAAATCGAAAATTCAGGCAGCGGTTTTGCCGAATCTTCCGCCGAATTGGTGCAATTTTTAGCCTATGGTGGTTTTCGCAAAGGTGAAGCAGCCAACATTACATGGGCGGACTGCGATTTTAAGCGCGGGAAAATAATTTTAAGAGGCGATCCTGTCACCGGCTTGAAACGGCGTCGCGCCGGTGAATTTCGGGAAGTGCCGATGATTTCCGAAATGCGAAAATTGCTTGAACAAATTCAAGCGAAGCGGCCAGATGAACTACAGACCGAGAAGGTGATGCGTGTTTCCGAATGCAAGAAATCCATCGCCACGGCTTGCAAGAAACTGGAGATTTCCCGTTTTACTCACCACGATTTACGCCACTTGTTTGCGACGCTCTGCATTGAAAGCGGCGTGGATATTCCGACCGTCTCACGCTGGCTCGGCCACAAAGACGGCGGCGCGCTGGCGATGAAAACCTACGGTCATTTACGCGACGAACATTCGACATCAATGGCGCAAAAGGTCGTCTTCTCGAAAAATCCGTCGAATGTTATTCCCTTTCCGCCTCCGGTGATTGTTCAAAATGGTTCAGCGTCGCCGGACAAAAAGGCCATTGCACAAGCAAAGGCAAAATACAACTTTCCGTGGTGGGTATCGAAAAATCCGATGGAAGTTTTTTGGGGCCAACTGAATGAGGAAGCGCAGATTGTGCCTTTGGAAAAATTTCTTGATTGCGCCAAGCAAGCGATGAGTCGGGAAGTTTTTTTAGAAGAATTTGATGACCAAGATTCTTTGAAAGAAGA
>DASYAA010000202.1:0-4747 GCA_036501565.1 Verrucomicrobiia bacterium | reverse complement strand
GGATGAGCTTTCCGCCTTTGCCGCGAAAGCCGCTGATGAAACACGCGCGTTGCTCAAGCAAAATCAATTGCAAGCCGCGTTGCAAAGCATCTGGTCGCTCGTCACGCGCGCGAATCAATACGTTGATCAAACCGCGCCGTTCAAACTGGCGAAAGACCCGGCGCAGGCGAAACGGCTTGATGAAGTTTTGTATAATCTTGCCGAGGCGTGTCGCGTTCTCGCCGTTTTGCTCTGGCCGTTTTTGCCGGAAACGGCGGTGAAAATTTACGCGCAACTCGGCTTGAGCGAAACGCCGGACAAATTTTCAGAAGCGACTTGGGGAAAACTCAAATCCAGCCACGCGATTGGCGAACCCGCGCCGTTGTTTCCGCGAAAAGATTAACTGCATTTGCATTTCGAGTGAATGTAATTAGATTGTCACTATGAAAATGGATTTACGAGGAACGTTTTCATTTATCGGCGGCGCGATGAGTGCGGCGGTCATCGCATGGCTGGTTTCCGGCTGCGCCTCCACTAATACTCTGGCCGTTCAGGAAGCCAATTATCCAAAAGACAAAGTGGACGCCCACGGGTTGTTTCTTCAAAATTGCGCGCGGTGCCACGGCAAGGATGGGCGCGCAAAAACGTTTCATGGCCGTCTTCTTGGCGCGCAAAATCTCACTGACCCAAAATTTCAGGCAGAAATTTCGGACCCGGAAATTATCCATGCGATCAAAACCGGACCGAAGGCCATGCCGGCGTTCGAGAAAAAATTGTCCGAATCGGAAATTGAAGCGCTGGCGGACTATGTGCGGACTTTTAAATCCGCGCAATAACGGCTAATTCAACGCCACGCCGCGCCGGATGTAAGTCGGGATGTCGAGGTCTTCGCCCTTATGAATCGTCGGCTCGCTTTTGTCGAAACGGCCCTTGGAAATAATCGCCAGCGGCAATTGCGCCTGCAACATTTTCGAAGAATTGCGGCGGCTGCGGCCACTTGAAGAATGTCGCGCCACCATTTGTTCGCGCTGTTCGGGCGTGAACGATGGGGCCGATGGAATTGAATGAGCCGCGCTTCGTGAAGTCGCCCCGCGCGACGCAATTGGTTCAGATGATCCGCTCACTATTTCCGTTTTTGCAACGGGATTATGCCGCGCCGCAATTACAGTCGCGGACAATTTATTTTTCAACGTCGCGTCAATCGCCGCGCCCATGATGATCTGCGCGCGTTCACACTGGCGGTTGATTTTTTCCATCACGCGGTTGACCTCAGCCATCGTCAAATCTTTTCCGCCAACCAGACTCACGAGCACCGCGTCGGATTCGGCCAGCGCGCGGCCTTCGTCGAGTAGTGGATGCGCGAGCAATTTTTCGACAATCTCGCGCGAACGTCCCGCGCCGCTGGCTTCAACAAATGCGAACGCGCTTTCAAAATGACGGTCGCGCACGAGCGCGCACAAATCATCGAAATGAATTTGAATCAGGCCGGGCCGCGTGAACAATTGCCACACGCCGCGCACGCCTTCAACCAGCAACCCGCCGGTGATGCGAAACGTGTCGAGCACACTCGTGTTTTCGTCAATCAACTTGAACGCCTTCTGGTTCGGCAGGCAGATGACGCCGTCGGCGACGGATTTCAATTGCTCCAGACTTTGCTGCGCCTGCTGCTGGCGGCGGTTGCCTTCACACAAAAACGGCAGCGTCACAAATGCAAGAACGAGCGCGCCGGTTTCTTTTGCTGCGCGAGCCAAAACCGGACTGATGCCGCTGCCCGCGCCGCCGCCGAGTCCGGCGAGAATCAAAATGACATCCGCGCCTTCGCACGCGGTTTTCAAAGTGGCGAATTGTTCCTCGGCAATCGCGCGACCGCGTTCGGGATCACCGCCGGTGCCGAGGCCGCGCATTAATTTTGTTTCGAGATGAATTTTCACCAGCGCGGACGACGTGGCGAGCGACGACGCATCCGTGTTGATCGCTACAAAACCTGCGCCGGCAAATTCCTCGCCGTTCAACGTGTCGAGCAGGCTCACGCCCGCGCTGCCAACGCCGAAGATTTTTATCGTGCGCGTCCGACTTGATTCCAAGGCCGGCGTTTGGATTTCAGTTTTGGTTTTCATGACAAATCAATTTTCAGCGGCGCAAAATAGTGCCGATAGTTTTTTTGATTCTTTCGGGAAAAGACGATTTACCTTCGCGCTTGCGATTTTTGAACGAGCCGAATCGCGCGAGGCCGATGGCGGTGACAAATTCCGGCTGATCGAGCGCGGATTTGAGGCCGCTGACGGAATTTGTTTGGCCAAGCGAAACGGACATCTGCAAAATCGGTTCGGCAAGCTTCGCGATTTGCGGAACGCGCGCGCCCCCGCCGCAAAGAAAAACGCCCGCGCGCAAATAATCCGACAATCCGGCCTGCGCCAAATCCTGTTCAACGAGTTGAAAAATTTCCTCCAATCGCAGCGACATGATGCGTTGCAGATGCTCGACGTTGATGGTCTTGAGCGGCAGGCCGAGTTCGTTGGTGAGCGTGAGCGTGCGGCCTTTCATCGCTTCATCCACGAGCGCGGAGCCGTGTTCGAGTTTCAATTTCTCCGCGCGGCTCAAGGGAACCTTCAATCCGTAGGCCAGATCATTGGAAACGTGATCGCCGCCGACCGCCAGCACGCCGGTATGCTTGATGACGCCGTCGGAATAAACAACGTAATCCGTCGTGCCGCCGCCGATGTCAATGACCAGCGCGCCCAATTCTTTTTGCTCGCCGGACAGCAGCGCGAGCGACGACGCGAGGCCGTTGAAAACAATTTCATCCACTTCAAGCTGCAATCCTTTGACAAGGCGGATCGCGTTTTGCAAACGGTTTGTGTGGCCGTGAACGACGTGAACATCCACTTCAAGCCGCGAGCCGAGCATCCCGACGGGATTCGTCACGCCGTCCTGGCCGTCCACGAAAAAATGCTGCCGGATGGCGTGAACGACGGTGTTTTCATTTGGCAGATTAATCGCCTTCGCGTTTTTGACGACGTCCTGAACATCATCGTCGGAAATTTCGCGGTCGGCGGAAACAACCGGATGCACGCCGCGATTGTTGAATCCGCGAATATGCGCGCCGGTGACGCCAAGATAAACATTGCGGATTTCCACGTCGGCCATCTGCTCGGCCTCGACGATAGCGTTGCGCACGTCTTCCTCGACCATCGGCGCGTCGGCGATTTCGCCTTTGCGCACGCCGCGCGAACGGGACTGTCCGAGACCGATGACGTTCAGCGCGCCGTCGGCACTTTGCTCGCCGACCACGGCGCAGACCTTCGACGTGCCGATTTCCAGACCAACAATGATGTTCGATTCGTCAAACATTTTTCCTCCGTAAATTTTTTGGATTCAAATTTTTTGGCGCGACCGGCGACAAATTATTTTCCGCCCATCGCACCGGAACGTTGTTCGCCACCGCCAAATCGGCCGATGCGATTATTTTATTGTTGCGCTGACCCAAATCGTAAATCTGCCGCCAACGTGCCAATTGTTGCGGCAAATTTTCCAAACCGAAAGTAATTTCGCTGCCCTGCTCCGTCGTCACGACAATGACTTGCGGCGACGAAACGTCAACGCGCCGCAAATCCACTAGCCCGGCCATTGGCGAATGATCGAACGCGCCGAGCAATTGCAACGCCGCCTGCACTTGCGGCGATTCCACGCGATGACCCGGCTGCAATTGATAGACGTTCAGCCCCGTGATCGCGGGCAATTGCTCGCTGATTTGCGACAAGGGAACGACGCACAAACGCGGGTCGAGCGGCTGCATGACAACACCATCGGCATCCAGTTGAAAAACGGTAACGGAAATTCCGCCCGACGCGTCCGCGCGCGGCACATCCACTTGCGCCACCGGCTCGCGCTCCGTCACGCGGATTTTCAACGTGCGCGGCAAAATCCGCTCGACCGAAACCGAATCAATCGTCGAAACGAGTTCCAAATTTCTTTTAACTGACGCCAGATCAAGCGCGATCAAATTTGCGCCCGGCTTGACGCCCGACCACCGGCGCAATTCTTCCGGCGCGATCACGCCGTCCGTTTGCACCTGGATATTTTGAATCGCAAACTCGGAATTTTCATAAACAAATTTGTCCAGCGCCCATTCGCCGCTACGCCAGAGCAGATAAAGCCCGAACACTGTGCCGAACAAAACACCGGAAGCAATCGCTGCCAGCCGCGTGCGCGTCGCGCGGACTTGGTCCGAGCGCAGCTTCACGTCGAGCAAATGCCCGCGCCGCAGTCGCCGGTTTTTTTGTTCGCGCTTAAACCACATAATTTTCAACTTCAAGCTTCAGCCGCAAAAGAACGTAAGTTCGCAAAGAAAAATCAAGCAACCGCCAACGAAATTGTTTTCGCTTTATCTTTGTGTTCTTTGCGTTCTTTCGCGGCCAATTTTCTTTTCAAAGCCAGATCAATCATCCGCTGGCACAATTCTTCGTAACTCAATCCCGCCGCCGCAGCCGCCTTGGGCAGCAAACTCGTTTCCGTCATTCCTGGCAACGTGTTCACTTCCAGCACGACCGGCTCGCCGTTCGTGCGCACCATCACGTCCACGCGCGCGTAATCGCGTCCGCCAATCGCGTGAAACGCACCGAGCGCGGCGGCTTGAATTTTTCCAGTTGTCGCCGCATCAAATTCCGCCGGGCAAAAATATTCGGTGTTTCCCGCCGTGTATTTATTTTTGTAATCGTAAGCGCCCGCTTTTGGTTTCACTTCCACAATCGGCAACGCCACGTCGTCC
>DASYAA010000201.1:0-11824 GCA_036501565.1 Verrucomicrobiia bacterium | reverse complement strand
CGGATTTTTCGCCATGACTTTCACCAAGGCGTCGCTCGTCAATTGCGTGATTTCGGGCAGAACCAGATTCGGCGGCGTCAATGGCGTTTTCACCTGGGCGACGACAAGTTCCTCAACCGTCGGTGCGTCAAACGGCACATGCCCGGTCAGCGCGTGATAAAGCGTCGCGCCCAAACTATACATATCAGACAAAAAAGTTTCTGGATCGCGTTTGATTTTTTCCGGCGCAACGTAATAAGGCGTGCCTTCGGTGACGGTGGTGTATTCCTGTTCCGCGTCGGCTTTGCGCGCCAGCCCGAAATCCACCAGCTTCGGTTCGTGATCTTGATCAAACAAAATGTTGCCCGGTTTGATGTCGCGGTGAATCAAATTGTGCTTGAGCGCCAGATCAAGCGCGGAGGCGACTTTGATGCCGATGTCGAGAACTTCCAATTCGGCGACGCGCTGCTGTTTTTCAATGCGCGTGTCAAGACTGCCGTGGTCGGCGAGTTCCATGACGAGGTAACGCAAGCCCTCCGATTCGTCGAAGGTATAAATATGGATGATGTTCGTGTGATTGAGTCCCGCGCACGCACGCGCTTCGCGATAAAAACTTTCCAACGCCGCCGGGTCTTCGAGCAGTTCCTTTTTCATCAACTTCACCGCCACGAGCCGTTCCAACGTCGTGTCCCAGCCGCGATATACCGTGCCGTTGCCGCCCGCCGCCACAAAGCTGCGCAATTCAAACTGCCGCAGACGCATCGGCATCATGATCGGATGCCCGCACTTGCTGCACGGCACGGTCGCCAGCGGCGCGAGATCGCCGGGAATAAAAACCCGCGTCTCACACCAGTTGCACGTTACCATGCGCAAAGGCTTGTCGCTCATGCCGGAAGTTAATCTACCTGCTGGCCCGAAAAAAGGCAATTTGCGCCGAATAAATTTTTTTGACAAAAGCGGCAAAATAGTGTTTCTTCTCCGCTCGGTTTAGGAATAAGTAAATGAAAACCACGTTTGCACCAATGCTGAAGCACGCGCAATCCAATGGATATATGTCCATTTGGACGCGCATCTGCCGTCATGCAGGCATCGTGGGAACGAACTTCTGATTTAGAAATAATTTCAAAACCCCGCGATTGCCAGTCAATCGCGGGGTTTTTGCTTTTTGACCCGAAACCAAAACGAAAGGAAAATACATGAACAAATACAAAACACAGGTGCCGACGAGATTCGCCCCTGAAACGCGCTTTGAAGTGCGGGCAAATCCGCCTGCGCCATTCCGCGCAATTCAGGAAAACGAATTCGAGCGGCTCAAAAACAAGCTGCTCGCGCAGCAATTACTCGACGCCGCGCCGGAGTTGAACGCCCCGCTGCGGCGCGCGGCCAACGACGCGGCGGCGCTCGCATGGACGACCGTTTTCCCGCTGCTCGTGTTCCCGGTGCTGTTCGAGGAAAAAACCGATGCCGCCGTCCTGCGCGCCGGGCGGCAGGCGCGCATCTACGCCAACAGCCAGCTCATCGCCGCATGAAAACGCGAATGATCAAAGCGGGGCAACCAGCGTGTGCGGGAAGTCGTTTGCACGGGCGAAATCTTTTTCGCGCCCGCGCCAACGGCTTCCCGCCGCGCCTTTTTGTTTCCGGGAAATAATCTTCGGAACGCGGACAGTTCCTCGCAGTGGAGTTTCAAGCGTCCGCTTGATGCGACACTGTCCGCGCTCCTACGCTAATTAAAAAGATTTAGGCAAACGAAGATTATTTTTTGCAGCCACTTCTTTCAAATGCCGCATAATATCATCGTAATCTTGTTTAGTTTGAATTTGAGCGAATTGCGACCTTACCTGTTCTTTTTCACTTGGTAAAAGATTTGGTAAACAAATTGTATAAACCTGTTCAAAATTAGTTACGGATTCATTTACGAAACTTGTTTCTATGTATCGGAAAAAAAGAAAGGAGAAAATAAGAACATTATAAGTCATTGCAATACGATACCATCGGTCGGCTTGCTTTCTAATAAGTGCCGCGAGCTTTTTCAATTCTTCCAAATTCTTTTCTTGGGCAAGTTTTTCTGCAAGCATCTCTACTTTATCCTTCTTTTTTGTGGCTCGTTTTGCCGACATAAATCCCATTATTACAGCAAGCATGGACATTCCTAAAAATAACAAATATTGAGGAGCTTTGTTGGTCGAACCTTTGGCAATTTCTTGGTAAATGCTGTCCTGTAAAGATTGTAATCCGAATGTTAATCCACCGACAAGAATGTGACCGATGCCAAAGAAAAAGTCTTTTAAGAATAATTCCCAGACACCGCTTCCAATCGCACCGATGAATATTGCGCCAGCAATGCGCAAAACCCATATCCAGAATTTATTTTTATCCGACATAAACAGCAGACACCGTATACAAACTCCCATTATCTGTCGAGTCGTGGTGTTTTGCCTTTAATTATAGGTCAGCCAAAATATTTTGCAGCCTAACGAATTCATTTTTCCTCCACACGCTGAATCCGCGCGCCGAGCTTCCGCAATTTCGCGTCCATCTTTTCGTAGCCGCGATCCAGATGATAAATGCGGTTCACCTGCGTCGCGCCCTTCGCCGCCAGTCCGGCGATCACCAGCGCCGCGCTCGCGCGCAAATCGCTCGCCATCACCGGCGCGCCGCTCAACGGCCTGCCGCCCTTGACGATCGCGCTCGGCCCTTCGATCTCAATCTCCGCGCCGAGCCGCGCCAGTTCGCTTACGTGCATGAAGCGCGATTCAAAAATCCGCTCCGTGATGATGCTGATGCCCGGCGCGAGCGCGAGCAGCGACATCATCTGCGCCTGCGCGTCCGTCGGAAAACCGGAATACGGCAGCGTCGTCACGTCCGCCGCGCGCAATTTTTTCCCGCGCCGGACAACCAGATTTCCGCCGCGCTGCTGAATTGAAACTCCGGCTTCGTTCAACTTATCAATCACCGCGCGCAAATGGTCGGCGCGACAATTTTTAATTGTGACTTCGCCGTTCGTCGCGGCGGCGGCAATCGCGAACGTCGCCGTCTCAATCCGGTCGGGAATGACTTCATGCTCCGCGCCGTGCAATTTCTTGACGCCGGAAATCGTAATTGTTGGGCTGCCCGCGCCGGAAATTTTTGCGCCCATTGCGTTGAGAAAATTTGCCAAATCCACGACTTCCGGTTCGCACGCCGCGCTTTCGATGACGGTCACGCCATCGGCCAAAGTCGCGGCCATCATTATATTTGCCGTTCCCAAAACCGTCGGCCCTGCCCGCCCGCCAAGAAACATCGAAGCGCCAACCAGTCTTTTCACCGTCGCATCAACATAGCCGCCCTCAATTTTTATTTTTGCGCCAAGCGCCTCAAAACCTTTCAAATGCAAATTGATCGGTCGCGCGCCGATGATGCAGCCGCCGGGCAAAGAAATTCGCGCCTTCCGCAAACGCGCAAGCAACGGCCCGGCGATGCAAATCGAGCCGCGCATTTTGCGGACGAGTTCGTAATCCGCATAGCCGCGAATTTTTTTCGCGCGAACCGCCATCGTGCCGTTTTCAAATTTCACGGCTGCGCCGAGCGATTCAAGAATCTGCGCCATGAAACGTGTGTCGCTCAAATTCGGCACGCCACGAATGACGCATGGTTCATCAGTGAGCAGCGTCGCGGCCATGATTGGGAGCGCGGCATTTTTGCTGCCGCTGATGGTGACTTCGCCGTGCAACGGCACGCCGCCTTTGATTAAAAAACTTTCCATTTTGTTGAATTGTTAAAGCGTTGAATGGTTGAATTGTGAAATGTTTGATCCGATTTAACAATTTAACAATTTAACGATTCAACCATTTAACAATTTAACGATTCAACCATTTAACAAAGCTATTAAGATTCTTGCGCGCTGACTGTAATCTTCCTTTACCGCTTCGACAATCCACTTTTCATTCTCAAAAATTTTGCAAATTGTGCCGGCCTGACCGTCGCCAAATTCCAGCATGATTTTTCCATCCGGTTTCAGAAATAGTTTCGCTTCTGTCGCAATCTTGCGATAAAAATCCAAACCATCTGCGCCGCCATCCAAAGCTGCGCGCGGGTCAAAATCGCGGACTTCGGGATCAAGCGTTTCAATTTCCGCGGACGGAATGTAAGGCGGATTGCTGATGATTAAATCAAACGGCGCGCTTTTTGGCAGCGTTGTAAATCCATCGCCTTGCAAAAATTCAATCCGTTCCACGACATTGTTTCGCGCCGCATTTTCTTTGGCGAGCGCCAGCGCATCCGCCGAAATATCCGTCGCAATAATTTTTGAGTTCGGGCATTTCGCCGTGAGCGCAATGGCGATGCAGCCGGTTCCCGTTCCGAAATCTAACACGCTGGTAGGGACGCACTGCTGCGCGTCCTGGCCGACCAGCAGGTCGGCCCTACTATTTAGAAATTGCCAGCCAAGTTCCGCGAGAATTTCCGTTTCTGGACGCGGAACGAGCGCATAACGGTTCACGGTGATTTCGTATCCGCAAAACGAAGTTGAGCCGACAATGTGCTGAAGCGGTTCACGCTGGCTGCGGCGTTTGATAAATTCGCGCAAAGAATCAGTTTCCGCCGGCGAAAGCACGCGCTCGAAATTCAGATATAACTTCATGCGCGGCATTTTCAATAAATACGCGAGGAGAAGTTCGACTTGCAGGCGCGGGGACTCGACATTTTTTTTGCCGAGAAATTCCGCGCTTTTCTGAATCGCTTCCAAAACTGTCACGCGCACAATTTAGCCAAACCGACAAAAATGATAACTGAAATCACGGCTTTATTTTTGCAAGCCATTCGTGTTTAGTCTTCGCACTTTATGAGCAAAACCGCATTGTTGTTTGCCGGCCAGGGCGCGCAAGCCGTCGGCATGGGCAAAGACCTTGCCGAGAAATTTCCGTCCGCGAAAAATTGGTTCGACCGCGCCAACGCCGCGCTCGGCTACGATTTGGCGAAGATTTGTTTTGAAGGGCCGGAAGCCGAATTGACAAAAACCGAAAATGCGCAGCCGGGAATTTTTCTCGTGAGCTGGGTTTGCTTTGAATTGCTCAAGGAAAAAATTCCGAATCTGAAATTTGACGCGACAGCGGGACTTTCGCTCGGCGAATTCACGGCGATTGCGGCGGCGGGCGCGATGAGTTTTGAAAACGGATTGCGTGTCGTGCGGCAGCGCGGAAAATTCATGCAGGAGGCGTGCGACGCGACGCACGGCGGCATGGCGGCGATCATTGACTTGGATGAAATTCCGACGCGCGAAGTTTGCGCGGAAGCCGGGATCGTGCTGGCGAATTTGAATTGTCCCGGCCAACTTGTGATTTCCGGCGAAGCCGAAAAAATTGCGAAAGCTATCGAACTTGCAAAAGTCAAAGGTGCCAAGCGCGCGATTCCGCTGCCGGTCACGGGCGCGTATCATTCGCCGTTGATGGCGGGCGCACAGCCGAAATTGCAAAGCGAACTGGCGAAAATAAAAATTTCTGCGCCGCATATTCCAGTAATTTCAAACGTGACGGCGCAGCCGCACGGCGACCCGACGGAAATCGCCGCGCGATTGATCGAGCAGGTCACGTCGTCGGTGCTGTGGGAAAATTCCATGCGCTATTTGTTGTCGCAAGGCTTCACGCGGTTCATCGAGCTTGGGCCGGGCACGGCGTTGAGCGGATTTATGAAGCGCATTGATAAAACCGCGCAGATGCTGAACGTCGCCGATGCGGCAAGTTTGGAAACGACGGTAAAAACATTGGCGATTTGAACTGAATTTGATAATCAAAAGCCGTGCGCACATTCACGAAATTTTTTTCCGTATTACTCGCCATTTATATTTTAATTTACGCGGTGCTTTCCGCTTTTGGAGGTTATCAGCCCACCATGGTCGGAACATTTGGAGTAGAACAATATCAATGGGCACCTTTAGGATTTTATAATTCAAATCATCCCGCACATTCCAAAAATATGGGTTGGAGTCCATTTATGTGCTATACATTTCTTCCCTTGTGGATGGTCGACGTTTATTTCATTCATAAAAATACTCATGAAACAACTTGAAAACCAAATTGCCGTTGTCACCGGCGCGGGCCGCGGAATTGGCCGCGCCATTGCGTTGAAATTCGCCAATGAAGGCGCGGATGTTGTCGTGGTCTCGCGCACGCAGGAAAATTCGGAGAAAGTCGCAGCGGAAATCCGCGCGCTTGGGCGCAAAGCGTGGGCATTTGCCGTTGATGTTTCCAATTCCGCCGCCGTGAGTTCCGCCGCTGAAAAGATTTTAGCTGAATGCGGCAAGGTGGACATTCTCGTGAACAACGCGGGCGTGACGCGCGACGGTTTGCTGATGCGGATGAGCGAAGCGGATTGGGACGCAGTTCTCGATACAAATCTTAAAGGTGCGTTTCTTTTCACGAAAGCATTTTTCAGAATTTTTGCAAAACAGCGCGCGGGACGAATCATCAACATTTCTTCGGTCATCGGCCTAATCGGAAATCCGGGACAGGCGAATTACGCGGCGAGCAAAGCCGGTTTGATTGGTTTTACGCAGTCAGTCGCTCGTGAATTAGCGGCGCGCGGCGTGACTGCGAACGCGATTGCGCCGGGATTCATCGAGACGGACATGACGGCGGAGTTGAACGCGGAGTTGAAGGCGGCCATTTTGAAGCAAATTCCGCTCGGAAAATTCGGCTCGGCGGAAAACATTGCCGAGACGGCGTTGTTTCTGGCAAGTCCGGCGGCGAATTATATCACCGGACAAGTTTTAACGGTGGACGGCGGGATGGTGATGTGAATTTCATTTGCCCGTGAAAAATAATTTCAAAATTGAAACTTGACGGGTTTGCCATTCAAAGGCATAGAACAGGACAAATTATGGCTGACAAACCTATTGACCAACGGGTAAAGGACATCATCGTCGAACAACTGGGCGTCAAACCGGATCAGGTGACGCCGGAAGCCAAGTTCATCGAAGACCTCGGCGCGGACTCGCTCGACACCGTCGAGTTGATCATGGCGCTGGAGGAGGAATTCGGCGTCGAAGTGCCGGACGAACAGGCTGAAAAGCTGCTGACCGTCGGCGACGTGACCAAATACATCGAAGAACATCAAAAATAGTTGCGACTTTCCGCACTTCGGGGCAGTTTGGCTGGACTAGCTCAAACTGCCCTTTTTATTTATGGCAAACAATTCAGACCGTCGCGTTGTCATCACCGGCCTCGGCGTCGTCACACCGCTCGGACATCAATTGGATGTTTTCTGGAACAACCTGATTTCCGGACAATGCGGCATTGATAAAATCACTTCTTTCGACGCGGCGGCTTTCGACACAAAAATTGCCGGTGAAGTGAAAAATTTTGATCCGGCGCCGGCATTTCCGTCGGCAAAGGAAATCCGCCGCACGGATCGCTACTCGCAATTCGGCGTCTATGCCGGCTGGTCAGCGTTGAAAGATTCCGGCCTTGATCTTGAAAAGGAGAATCGCGACGAAATCGGCGTCATCATCGGTTCGGGCATCGGCGGATTGCACACGACCGCCGAACAGCACGACATTTTGATCAAACGCGGACCGGGGCGGCTTTCGCCGTTCATGATTCCCATGCTCATCAGCAACATGGCATCGGGATTGTTCTCGATGTTTTACAATTTGCGCGGGCCGAACTTTGCCACCTGCTCCGCCTGCGCGACCGCGAACCACGCCATCGGCGAAGCCTGGCGCGCGATCAAAATGGGCGATTCGCCGGTGATGTTCGCCGGCGGCGCGGAAGCAGCCATCGTGCCCGTCGGCATCGGCGGCTTTTGCGCAATGCGCGCCATGAGCACGCGCAACGACGATCCCAAGCACGCTTCGCGCCCGTTCGACAAGGAACGCGACGGCTTTGTCATGGGCGAAGGCGCGGGCGTCTTGGTTTTGGAAGAATTGGAACACGCCAAAAAGCGCGGCGCGAAAATTTATTGCGAAATCACCGGCTACGGAAATTGCGCCGACGCCTACCATTTGACTGCGCCATCACCCGACGGCGAAGGCGCGGCGCGCTGCATGAAAATGGCCTTGAAAACCGGCGGCCTGAATTTCGAAGACATTTCCTACATCAACGCCCACGGCACGTCCACGCCGCAAGGCGACGTCTGCGAAACGCAGGCCATCAAGACCGTTTTCGGCGAACGCGCGAAACGCATCGCCGTCAGTTCCACCAAGGGCGCGACCGGCCACATGCTCGGTGCGGCGGGCGCGGTGGAGATGAGCGTCTGCGCGCTCGCCATCAAGCACGGCATCGTCCCGCCGACCATCAATTACCAGACGCCCGACCCCGAATGCGACCTGGATTACGTTCCCAACACCGCGCGCGAAATGAAAGTCAACGCCATCATCAACAACTCCTTCGGCTTCGGCGGCCACAACGCGAGCATCGCGGCGAAAAAATTTGCGGGGTGAAAAATGAACGAAGTGCCGCCAATAAATTCTGGTATTTCAAAAAGAACCAAAAGAATTATTTTGGGAATTGTAATTGCGATAATTTGCATTCCTATTGTTCTGTTTTTGATTTTTTTCATCGACTTTTGTTACATTGAACCATCCAGGATACTTCACGAAGCAGACGCGGGGTTTAGGAAGGCAAAAGCAACAATTGATCCTGAACAATTACGTCTTTGGGCATTTCAAGAAATTTCCAAATACCCGTATCAAATAAATAATCCTCCGCAAATTCCCAATTCAGAAATTCCAAGTTACTTGCAAAAACTTTATCCCAATCCACGAATTCCCGCAAAAGCCTTTGTTGAAGAAAGCGGCAATCAAAAATATATGGATGTTTATTGGGGTGGTGGACTTTTTAGTTGGGGATTTGAAGTTGGGCAGACGAATTTTGTGCCGCCAGCAGATTCATATTTGACAAGAGCAAAATGGGTGTCTGGAATTTATTACAACCGCGAAGACACCGTGCATCCAATTAAGTGAACTTCTTGTCTTTAATTGAAAATAAGCGCGAAGGAAAAATTCTCGCGCCGGAGCAGATTCAGGAATTCATCCGCGAATTCACCGCTGGAAAAATTCCCGATTACCAGATGGCCGCGCTGCTCATGGCCATTTATTTTCGCGGCCTCAACACCGCCGAAACCACCGCGCTCACGCTCGCCATGCGCGATTCCGGCGACGTGCTGAAATTTCCCAAGGACAAACGCCCGCTCGTGGACAAACATTCCACCGGCGGCATCGGCGACAAAGTTTCGCTCCCGCTCGCGCCGTTGCTCGCGTGCCTCGGCTTCCGCGTGCCGATGATTTCCGGCCGCAGCCTCGGCATCACCGGCGGCACGCTCGACAAACTCGATTCCATTCCCGGCTTCAAAACGCTCCTGCCCGCCGCGCAAATTATTTCCCAAGTCCAAAAGGTCGGTTGCGTCATCTGCGGGCAGACGGACAAGATGGCTCCCGCCGATAAAAAAATTTACGCCCTCCGCGACGCGAGCGGAACCGTGCCGAGCATTCCTTTAATTGTCGCTTCAATCCTTTCCAAAAAGCTGGCGGAAAATCTGGACGCGCTCATCCTCGACGTGAAATTTGGCTGCGCCGCGTTCATGCAAACCAAATCCGACGCGCGCAAGTTGGCAAAGGCAATGGTCGCGCTCGGCAACAAATGCGGCGTGAACACCCGTGCGATTTTGACGGACATGAACGCGCCGCTCGGCCGCGCCGCCGGCAACTGGCTGGAAGTGAAAGAATCGGTTGATTGCCTTGAAAACAAAGGCCCGGACGATTTACTGGAACTCGTTCTTGATTCTGCCGCGCACCTGCTGGTTCAAACTAAGAAATCCAAATCTCTCGCCAACGCGCGCAAACTGGCGGCAGATTGTTTGAACTCCGGCGAACCGCGCCAGAAATGGGATGAGATGATTGTCGCGCAAGGCGCGGATTTGAAAGCGTTCAATAAAAAACTTGCGCTCAATTCCACCGCGCCGGTCGTTCTCCAATTAAAATCGCCGCGCGCTGGATTTATTTGCAAATGCGACGCGCGAATCATTGGCGAAGCGATCCGCGATCTGGGCGGCGGACGTTTGACGAAAGATTCCGTCATCAATTACGATGTTGGCGTGGATCAAATTGCCAAGCCCGGCGAGCGAATTGAAAAGTCAAAAATACTTTGTCGGGTTCACGCCGCCAATTACGCACAAGCCGAAGTCGCAATTGCGCGGCTTAAAACCGCATTTGAAATTTCCGCAAAGCCGGGAAAAATCTTGCCGCTAATTTCGGAAATCATCGCGCCGAAATAGGACGCCGTTTCAGGCAATCTTTTCCCAGAAAGTCTTGACCGGCGGGAGGGATATTTCATTGATGCGAGCGCGCAGGTTTTGGATGTGTGGTGTTTTGTCGTGGGCTTCGTGATGCGCTTTGCTCGCCCAGTTTTCGTAGAATAGAAATTTTGACGGGTCGTCCGCCGCGATGTGCAGATCGTAGTTGATGCAGCCGGCCTCCGCACGCGTGGGCGCGAGCAATCCGGTCAGCACGTCGAGCAATTCAGCCTCCTTGCCTGGGCGCGCTTGAAATGTGACGGTAAGGGTCAAAGGTTTTGTGTTCATAAATAAAATCCGTGTTTATCCGTGTCCATCCGTGGCTAAGAAATTGTTTCCAGAATTTTCTCTGCCGCTTCGCGCGGATTTTCCGCCGCGTAAATCGGCCGGCCAATCACGAGCCAGTTTGCGCCGGCATCAATCGCTTCGCGCGGAGTGAGCGTGCGCTTTTGGTCGTCGGCCTTTTCTTCGCCAGTGCGAATTCCCGGAGTCACCAGTTGAACTTGCGCCGGTAAAATTTTCCGCAGCGTGACTATTTCCAGCGGCGAACAAACGAGTCCGCGAAGTCCGGCTTTTGTCCCGACAGCCGCGAGCCGTCGCACTTGATAGTCCACGTTCACATCAAGGCCGACTTCTCTCAACGCGCCGGCGCCGAGGCTCGTCAAAACAGTGACGCCCAAGACGAGCGGCGGCGTGCGGCCGTGTTTCCACGCGGTTTCCTGCGCGGCGTCTTCCGCGGCCTTGAGCATTTCCGTGCCGCCGCTCGCGTGAACGGTGAGCATTTGAACGTCGAGCCGCACGGCGGCGGCGACGGCTTTGGCGACGGTGTTGGGAATGTCGTGAAATTTCAAATCGAGAAAAACCAGCGCGCCGCGCGCGCGGATTTGCCGCACGATTTCCGGCCCGGCAGTCGTGAACAGTTCGCTGCCGATTTTGAAACCGCCGGAAACCGGAGCCAGTTGCTCCACAAGATTCAGCGCGGCATCAGCCGTCGGCACATCCAGCGCGACAAGGATTGGATTGCGCATGAACTGAATATCCAGATACTCGCGTCAAAACGAAA
The DNA here is from genome assembly GCA_036501565.1 of Verrucomicrobiia bacterium. Lineage (GTDB taxonomy): Bacteria > Verrucomicrobiota > Verrucomicrobiia > Limisphaerales > UBA11358 > UBA11358. The sequence continues at coordinate 519 of DASYAA010000201.1, read as the reverse complement.
GTGGAAAATCCATTTGTTCTTGACGAAAGATTCCTGCCATGAGCCAATAGGATTATGCTGCTGGCTCAATTCAAATCACCGGCGTTGGCTGGAATTTTCAGCCTGCTTCTTTTTCCCGTTGCCGTTTTAGGCGCGACCATCCGGGATGACACGCCTGATAGCGATTACGTCGCGCTCGGGAATGATCCGGCGTTTGATGGCGTTGGAACTTTTGTGAACAGTTGGGGTTACACCGGTTGTGGAATTTTAATCGCGCCGGACTGGGTTTTGACCGCAGCACATTTGTTCACCGCCGCGACTTCCGGAACTTTTACGCTGGATGGAACGGCTTATTCTTCAACTCAGCTCATCACCGATCCAAACTGGAACGGCTCGGCTTCCAACGGCTCTGATTTTGGTTTGATACATTTGAGTTCACCGATCACGTCCATTACCCCGCTGCCTTTTTACACCAGCTCAACTCTGTTGGAACAGACAGCGACATTTGTCGGCTATGGTCTCACCGGCACGGGATTGACC
>DASYAA010000200.1:0-4814 GCA_036501565.1 Verrucomicrobiia bacterium | reverse complement strand
AATTGAAAATGGCCGCGCCGTCCATGTGGATGTGTTCCAGATTTTGCAATACTCCTTCGTCCACTTCATGTAATTTCAATGTCTCCAGCGTGGACGGCATTCGATAAGCTCCGGCCGGAATCATGATCGCCTTGTGACGCGAGCCGTCATTTTTCAAGTCCATGTAAATGGGATTCTCGGCTTCACAACGCTCGATGACCGTCACTGAACCGGCGTCGCCAGTCAACGGATAGGAAACACGATTGCACTTGTCCATTTGTTTGCTGCAAGTGTCGCCGTTCAATAAAACCACTTTAGGAAGCGCCGACATTTCCAGAAGTAAAAACGCTTGCATCAAGCCGAGCAGAAAACCTGTGCAACCTTGATTGATGTCGAGACACACCACATCGTGGCCTAAACCCAACTTGCCATGAATCACGTTGCTAGTCGGCGGCATGAAATAGTCCGGCGTTTGAGACACAAAAACCAACGCGCCGATTTCTTCCTTTTTCAACGCGCCTTCGCTCAACAGCCGTTGCAGACCAAACAGACAAAGATCGGACGAACAAACTTCCGGTGGCGCGATGCGATGCCGGTCCAAGCTCATCATTTTCTTGAACCGCTTTGCCTTGTCTTCGGTGAGTTTGAAAAGAGGATATTCGTCATCGAAACGATACTCTTCCTTCGGCACCACTGAAATAATGGCGCTAATCTTCTTATTTTTGAAAATGTTTTTCATGTGCGTGTCATCAGGCGAAGAAACGGCGGCCTGCAACACCAACCCCTACTTCTTCTTTGCTTCCACCAAATTCGCCAGTTCCTCCGCAGTCTTCACCGAGCGAATTTCTTCAGCCTTTATTGACGCACCGTAAGTCGAATCTGCCATCGCCAAAACTGAAAGAATTGCGAGCGAATCCCACGCTTCAAAGTCTTTGAGAACGTCTTCCGGTTTCACTTCCTCGGTGTCGAGAATTTTCGCCAGTTGTTCGTAGAATTTATTTTTATCCATGAGGTTTTCCTTTTTATTTGTATTCGATGATTGTGTTGAAATCCACTTTTCCAAGACTGATAAGCATTGCGCCCCAAGTCAAGCCCGCCCCAAAACCGGCCAGACAAACCCGCAGCTTTTCGCGGAGCAGCCGTTCGCGCAAATTAAAGGTGATGGCCGTCGGAATGGTCGCGCCGCTGTTGTTGCCGAAATGTTCCACCACGTTGTTGGGCATTTTAGCGTGGGGAATTTTCATCTTGTCCGCCAGTTTTTCCAGCATGAAGCGGTTCGGCTGGTGACAGAAAAAATAATCCACCGCATCCATGGAAACTCCGGCGCGCGCCAGCAAACTTTCAATCAGCGGCGGCACTTCCACTTGCACAAAATTGAAAATGGCCGCGCCGTCCATGAAAAGATGATCCCTTGCCCGCAAATTATTGTCGCCGACTTCTTCCAATGTTGCGGTCTCCGATGTGGATGGCATCCGAAGTCCGCCCGCCGGAATAATCAGCGCTTCGGCGCGCGAGCCGTCCATTTTAAGATTGGCGTGAATGACCGAATCTTCGGTGTCGCGCTCCAGCACGGTGATTGACGCGCCGTCGCCGATGAGCGGATAAATGTTTCGATCTTTGGGCGAGGCCTTGCGGCTCAACACGTCGGCGTTGACGAGAACCACTTTACGAATGTGTTCCTGTTCCAACAACAGAAACGCTTGAATCAATCCAATCACGAAACCCGCGCAGCCCTGACTGATGTCCAGACAAAAAACATCCTGTTTCAAACCGAGACGACCCTGAATAATGTTGCTGGTCGGCGGCATGAAATGATCCGGCGATTGCGTGACCAGAAACAACGCGTCAATTTCGTCGCGTTTCAGCAAGCCCGAATCAAAAAGATGTTGCAGGCCAAAAACCGCCAGATCGGAAACGCACACGCCGGGTTTCACCAAACGGCGCTTGTCATAGCCCATCACCTCTTTGAGCTTGAGCGAGCGCGCCTCTGGAAAATTAAAATTTTTCATCTCCTCGACAAAGCATCGCTCGTTGGCGGGAACGACCGTCAACAAGCCAGAAATGCGTTTGCGATGAAAGGTAAAGTTCACAATTGAACCCCGCTTTTGCGCAGCAGCGCCTCAATCGTTTGCAGATTTTGAAAATTCTCCGGCACAATGTCCGTGCCCTGAATCGAAATGCCGAAATTTTTGTCCAACGTTGCGACCAGCGTGACCATGTCAAACGAGTCGAGCATTCCATCCGTGATGAAATCGCTGGAAGCGGTGAAATCAAATTCGGGACGGATTTCCTTCAAAATTTCAGCGACGGATTTCATGTGCGAATCATTTTGTTTGCCAAAACACAATCAATCAAACCGTCCGGCGCGTAACCATAATGTTTGTATTTCTGGATCGCGTTTTCATTTGCGGCATTTACCCAAAGCGTGAAACGACGGACGGCGTTTTGCGTTTTGAAATAATGCTGCATCAGCGCGGAACCAATTTTCAAGGCGCGAAATTTTTCCGCGACCGCCCAAAAACGCACGATGGAATTGAAACCCTGCGTTTCAAAAAAAAGCAGCCCGGCGATTTTTCCGTCACGTTTGACGACAAAAATTTGCCGGTTCGAGATGGCCGCTTCAATTTCGTAAAGCGCGGGAAGCTGCTCGCCAAAACGGTCAAAAGCATTTTCAATCAATTCCAAAACAGTCGGCGCGTCGGCTTTTTCCGCGAAAACAACCGGCAAATTTGAAACCGCCAGGCCGCCGGTTTGCGCCGGACGCGCCATGCGTTGCAACTGCGCGTAGCGCGAGAATCCAGCGGCTTCCAGCGGCGCACACATTTCGGCCACGGCAGTTTCATTGCCGACCAAGTCCGTTGCCACGCTCCCGTTTTTCAAAAAGGAAAGCGTTAAAATTTCCGATTCCAATTTTTCCAGACTGCCGGCGCAAAAATAAAAACGAAAAAAATCGCGGTCTTTCCTGAAAAAAAATGTTGCGCCGTCGCGAACTTCGCCCAGCAATTCGTCACGCTCAATCCAGTTTTGCAATTTGGCGGGCACGGGGAAAAAATTGGTTCGGAAATCCGACGCCTTCGCTTTTGTTTTTTGGATGGCGTCAAACACTTCGTCAACTTTGCGGAACTGAATCATTTTTTCAGTTCACGCTGGCGACCAGTTTGGCGCGGTCAATTTTGCCATTCGGATTTCGCGGCATGAGTTCCATCCAGTTGAACACGGTCGGCAGCATATATTTCGGCAGCACGATCAGCAGCCGTTCGCGGATGAACGCGGGAGGCAGTTCCTTGTCGCACTCGTAAAAAAGCGCGATTTCTTTTTTTTCCTGATTGTAGACGACGCAGGAATTGCGGATGCCGTCCACTTGCAGCACGGCGTGTTCGATGTCGCCAAGCTCGATGCGATAGCCGAGGTGCTTGATTTGAAAATCTTTTCGGCCAAGAAACATGATTTCGCCGCGACTATTCCGATAACCAACGTCGCCCGTGCGGTAAATCAATTCGGGGTAATGCGGATTGATGGGATTTTGCACAAAGCCTTTCGCCGTCCGCTCTGGATTGTTCCAATAGCCCAGCGCCAAAGAACTGCCACGCACGCAAATCTCGCCTTGCTCGTCTGCCTTCACGAGTTGGTTTTGTTCGTTGAGAATCAAAATGTCGGTGTTGCGCATCGGAAAACCGACCGGCAATTTTTCGTCGTCGGTCATCTCGCGGTCCACAATGAAATAGGTGCAAGCGACCGTGATTTCAATCGGGCCGTAAAGATTGACAAACATCGCGCCGGGCAAATGCCGCCGCCAGTAATTCAGATGTTTGGTGGGAAAAACTTCGCCGATGAAAAAAACTCTTTTAAGGCGGTCGAGTTTCGTTTTCGCCAGCAAGTCCTGATTGGCGATGTTGACCATGATGGTCGGCACCCAGAAAATAAAATTGATTGGCTGCGCGGCGACGAATTCGACGAGCTTGATCGGAAATGCAGTCAAATGATCGGGCACGACAATCCAAGTCGCGCCTTTGGCCAGCATGAGACAAAATTCCAATGTGTAGGCGTCGAAATAAATCGGCGCGAGACTACCCATCACTTCGCTGCCGTCCAAGTCGAGACGCTCGAACGCCCAGTCCGCAAAATCAATCGTGCTGCGGTGGTTCAATGCCACGCCTTTGGGAACGCCGGTTGAACCGGAAGTGTGAATAACGCAATAAGGATCGGTGTCAATGACTGCGTCCAGCCGTTTGAGCAACGCGGCATTGTCATAATTTTTTTCAGCGATCATCGCCTGTTCGACAAGCAAAAGTTTTTCTTCGGCGATGCCCAACGCCCGCAACGCAGCGACATGCGCGGATGAAGTGACGATGGCTTCGGGATTGAGATTTTCCAACATTCCCTTGAGCCGTTGCGGTGGCAGCTTGATATCGAGGTTGGCATAAGCATTGCCGCTGTAAAGAATGCCGATGTTGGCGACAATGCTCTGCGCGCTCTTCGGCAGAAACACGGGCACCGGGCGTCTGATTGAGTCGCTGTGTTTAAGAAGTGATGCGGCGCAATTTTTGGCAAACCGCTCGATTTGCGCAAAAGTATATTCTCCGCTTTGATCTTTGACCGCAACCTTCTCTTTGCATTCAAGCAAAGCTCCCTTCTCAAAATATTCGATGATGTTTATTTGCACGGTGAAATTTTGCAACAGTTAAAACCCGAGTGATTTTTCATGTCAAGCGATGAGGCGCTTTCCAAATTATTTATTGCACGACAAAAACTCGGTAAAATCGTCGTGTCGAAACACCAACATTGTCCGTTGTTGAGGCTGTTGAGTTGTTTGCAATTATATCCGGCGTCACGTT
>DASYAA010000199.1:0-2363 GCA_036501565.1 Verrucomicrobiia bacterium | reverse complement strand
AATTCTTCTGCAAAACGGCGTCGAAGAAGTGAAGTTGAAAAATCTTTCCGACGGTCGCGAACTTGCGCCGAAGCAACTCGAAGAAATTCTGCAATTGCTCGAATCGCTCGACAAATACGCAAAAGTGATTCGCCGTCACGGCGGCGATTTCGGCGATTACGTCGAGAAACGCAGCAAGAAAGGAATTTATCCAGTCATGCTCATCAAAGTCCGCGAGGGCAATGATGAAACGGTTCATTACTTTGAAGATTTGGATGAGGTCGAAAAATTCAAAGACAAAAATACCGACCTTTATGGCGACGAAAAGGAAAAAGAAAAAGCGGAAAAAAATCGGGCGCAAACACGGCGCGCAGTCGAGGCTGATTTGCATCTGGAAAGCAAAGCCATCGCCGAATTGCTCGGCAAGCTTTCCAAGAAAGGTCTGGACGTTGAGCATTATTCCGCGCAAGACAAGCCGTTATTTGAATTGATTGAAGGCGAAGGCGAAAAGGCGACCGTCACGCCGCTGTTTTCGATTCCTGAAATTCTCGCGGGCGTCAAAGCCGTCGGCAAAAAAGGGATTCAAATGTATCGCTTCAAAGGTTTGGGCGAAATGGACGCGAAGGAACTTTTTGAAACAACGATGAATCCGGCCGTGCGTAAATTGTTGCGCATTGATCTGACCGACGCGGTTGAGGCCGAGGAAATGTTTTCCAAATTGATGGGCGAGGAAGTCGAACCGCGCCGCCAATTCATCGAAGACAATGCTTTGAACGTCAGGAATTTGGACGTTTAATGACATTTTTTTGAAAAGAGTTGACAAAGTAGTCACGTGTGACTACATTAGCGCGTGAAGAAACAAAAACCATTATACAGGCAGCGATTGCGGCCTTTGAAAATGAAAGCTGAAACAACAGAACCAATGGTGATGCGCGAAACGATTGCGCTGCCCGGCATCGGGCTGTCAATTCCCGTGCGCGCGGCCAAAGCCAAACTTTCGGCGTTGCTCGAAATGGTGGCGCGCGGGCAGGAAGTTACCATTACGAGTGATGGCAAGCCAAAGGCCGTGCTATTGCCCGTTGAGAAACGCGAAAAGCGCAAAGTATTCACGGGCACGTGGGAGCACTTGAAGAAAATGCCTCCGTGGCGCGGCGGGCCGACTGCGGAAGAAATCATCCGCGAAGATCGCGATGGGCACGGCTGGTAATCATGTATCTTGATTCCTGCATCATCGTCAAATTGCTGGTCGCCGAACCGGACAGCGAATTTTTTATGCGTTCGCTGGAAGGCCGACGGTTGGTCACGTCGGAATTGGCGCAGACAGAAGTTTTCTCGGCGTTGCTTGCACGCGAGCGCGCCGGGAAAATTGATGCTGCCGACCGCCGCCTCGCGTGGAAGGAATTTAATGCGCGCGTTGCCGACGGTGAAATAAAATTCGAGCCGCTGAACTCAATTGTGTTACGAAAGGCGATTTATTGTCTGGAACATTGCCATCCACCGGTGCCGTTGCGCACGCTGGATGCAATTCATCTGGCGACGGCGGATTTGTCCCAGGATTTTCCGCTGGTAACGACGGATGGACGATTGGCGGATGCGGCGAGAAAAATGAATATCGAAGTTTTTCCGCCGGCAAAAAATTTAACAACTGATTGATAACTGATTTACAAAATGCCTGACGAAAAAAACGATTTGCCGGTGAGCAACACGCCGTTGTTCGCTTCGGGAGAAAAAATTCAAAAAATCAACGTCGCGGACGAAATCAAAAATTCGTTTCTCGACTATTCCATGTCCGTCATCATTTCGCGCGCGCTGCCCGATGCGCGTGACGGCTTGAAACCTTCGCAGCGCCGCATCCTTTATGCGATGCACGAATTGTCGCTGTATCCCGGACGCAAACATTATAAGTGCGCAAAAATCTGCGGCGACACGAGCGGCAATTATCATCCGCACGGCGAGGCGGTGATTTATCCGACGCTCGTTCACATGGCGCAACCGTGGGCCATGCGCGAACGGCTCGTGGACGGCAAGGGCAATTTTGGTTCCATTGAAGATGATCCACCGGCGCCGTTGCGAACGTTGGATGCGATTCATTTGGCGACGGCGGATTTGTGCCAGAATTTTCCGCTGGTGACGACCGATGGACGATTGGCAGATGCAGCGAGAAAAATGAAAATCGAAGTTTTTCCGCCGCCGAAAAATTTTACAAACGATTGATAACCGATTTACAAAATGGCTGACGAAAATAAATCCAAAGACCCGAATGATTTGCCGGTGAGCAACACGCCGCTGTTTGCCGCAGGAGAAAAAATTCAAAAGATCAACGTCGCGGACGAAATCAAAAATTCGTTCCTCGATTATTCCATGTCCGTCATCATTTCGCGCGC
>DASYAA010000198.1:0-3354 GCA_036501565.1 Verrucomicrobiia bacterium | reverse complement strand
TGCGTAATTCCATTTGTCACCAAAATTTAATTTTCGTTCGCGCAACGGGACGACAGGATGAGATGAAACCGTTGCAATGGCTCGCTTCGCTGCGGGTTTAAGTTTGGTCTTCATTTTTAGACAGAATTAACAAAATTATACAAAATTAGCGGAAGGCTGGAATTTCCGTTGGCTTTGGGTTTTTGAATTTCTTTTTGTATTCAAGGCTGCGTCCGCCAAAATTAATCAGCAGGCCGTTGTCCTTGCCAGTCGCGGTGAGATAATTCACGAGTTGCACCTCGTGCTCGACGATGATTCCAGAAACGGCCTTGAGTTCGATGATCAGTTCGTCGTTCACAATTAAATCGGCCTTGAAATCGCCGACAATCACACCTTCGTAACGGACTTGGATTGGTTGGTCGGATTCCACTTTGAAACCGGCTTTGACCAATTCGTAGAGCAATGCTTTTTGATAAACTGATTCGAGAAAGCCCGGACCGAGCGCGCGATGAACTTTCATCGCGAGTCCGATGACTTGTCCGGCCAAATCGTATTCGGGTTTGGAGACAGAATTCACAGAATTATGCAGAATTTCTTCAGGAGAAATTTTGGCTGGCGAATTCATCGGTTTTTAATTCTGTAAATTTTGTTAATTCTGTCTAAATCACGGCAGCGAGAAGTAATCCGCGCCTTGATAATTTCCTTCGACGTTTTTCACGATCTGCATGAGCACGTCGTTGACGAGCGTGCTCGCGCCGAAGCGGAACATCTGCGGATTGAGCCAGTCGTCGCCAAGGGTTTCCTTGACCATCACAAGATAGGCGAGCGCCTGCTTGGCCGTGCGGATGCCGCCGGCGGGCTTCATGCCGATGCGGATGCCGGTGGCGAAAAAATAATCGCGGATGGCCTCCAGCATCACGAGCGTGACGGGCATGGTGGCGGCGGGCGAAACTTTGCCGGTGCTGGTCTTGATGAAATCGCCGCCGGCTTGCATGGCGATTTCGCTGGCGAGGCGGACATTGTCGTAGGTGACGAGTTCACCGGTCTCGAGAATGACTTTGAGATGCGCGGCACCGCAGGCTTCCTTCGTGGCGGCGATTTCGTCGAACACTTTCGCGTGATCGCCGGCAAGGAAAGCGCAGCGATCAATGACCATGTCAATTTCATCCGCGCCATCGGCCACGGTGTGACGGACTTCTTCGAGCTTCGTGTGCAACGGATATTGGCCGCTGGGAAAACCCGTCGCGACGGCGGCGATATTCACGGGCGAAACGTCGCCCAGAAATTTGCGCGCGTATTTCACCATGTTCGGATAGACGCAGACGGCGGCACAACTCGGCACGTCATATTTCGCCTCGATGGGCTGGAGCGCTTTGCGGCAGAGATAGGCGACTTTGCCGGGCGTGTCCTTGCCTTCCAGCGTGGTGAGGTCGCACATGGACACGGCCATTTTCAAGCCGGCGAGCTTGGCGCTGGTCTTGATGCTGCGTTTGCCGAAGGACGCGGCACGTTCTTCCACCATCACGGCGTCAACCGTTGGAACGGCCAGATTGCGAATTGCGAATTGCGAATTGCGAATTGGAAACGCAGACCGCTCCTTTGACAACGCGGACACTTTCATATTTAACCGCGATTCTGAAGGCGAAAACACGCGGCGTCAATTCACTTTAGTGCGGTTAAACTTGAAGCAATTTAATCTGCTCACCATCTTTCTCCACCGCTTCGCCGAGCGTTTGCGTATGGCGTTTGCGGCGTTCGATGATGTGTTTGTCGAGCAGCGGATCGTAAGGCACGGGATAATTTCCGTCGTAACACGCCATGCAGAAATTATTTTTCGGCAGGCCAGTCGCTTTCACCAAACCGTCCTGCGAGAGATAATACAGCGAGTCGGCGTTGAGATATTTTCGGATTTCTTCGAGCGAATGGTTCGCGGCCATGAGTTTGCTGCGGTCGGGAAAATCAATTCCATAAACGCACGGGTTCATGTGCGGTGGGCAGCTTACGAGGACGTGGACTTCGCGCGCGCCGGCTTCCTTGAGCGTTTTCACGCGCGTTTTGCAGGTCGTGCCGCGCACGATGGAATCGTCCACGATGACGACGCGCTTGTCTTTCACGAGTTCGGCAATCAGATTTAATTTCACGCGCACGTCGAAATCTCGGATGAGTTGCGACGGCTGCAAAAAACTTCTACCGACGTAATGATTCCGCACGAACGCCATTTCAAATGGAATTCCACTTTCCAAAGAATAACCGAGCGCGGCGCAGTTGCCACTGTCGGGCACGGGCACGACGACGTCGGCTTGAATAGGAAATTCACGCGCAAGCTGGCGTCCCATTTCGACGCGGACTTTATAGACATTTCGGTCGGCGATCGTGCTGTCAGGCCGCGCGAAATAAACGTATTCAAAAATGCAGAACGCGCGTTTGGTCTGTTCGGGAAACGCCTGAAAGCTGCTCAAACCCTTTTCGTTGATGACGACGATTTCGCCCGGCTCGACGTCGCGGACAAATTTCGCGTGGATCAAATCGAGCGCGCACGTTTCGCTGGCGAGCACATACGCGCCGTCGAGCTTGCCGATGCACAACGGGCGGAAACCAAACGGATCGCGCGCGCCGATCAATTCCTTCTCCGTCATGATGGCGAGCGAATAGGCACCCTCGATTTTTCGCAGCGTTGTGGACAAATGATTTTCGCCGCCGTTCAAACCCGGCTGCGCCATCAGGTGCAAAATGATTTCGCTGTCAACGGTCGTCTGGAAAATCGAGCCGCGATTTTCCAGTTCATCGCGCAACTGCGCTGCGTTCGTTAAATTTCCGTTGTGCGCGATGGCGATCTGCCCACGCGCGCAATCCACGGTGAGCGGCTGCGCGTTTTTCAATTGCGACGAGCCGGTGGTGGAATAGCGCGTGTGGCCGACGGCGGTTTTGCCGACGAGGCCGTGCAAAATTTCGCCGTTAAAAATCTGCGGCACGAGACCCATGCCGTGATGCTTGTAAAATTTCCCGTCGTGGCAGGTGACGATGCCCGCGCTTTCCTGACCGCGATGCTGGAGCGCGTAAAGTCCATAATAAGTCAGCTCGGCGGCGTTCGGATGACCGAAAATGCCGAAGACTCCGCAATAATGTTTGGGATAAAGTTGTTCAGTTTGCATCGCGCGCGTCGCTGAATTTTTGCAGACAAATAGATGTCGCGCAAGTCAGAATGAAATTCAGTCACGCAGGTATAAAAATTGTTTTGGTGAACTCTGGACGCCGTTCGTTGCCGCAAACCAACAAGGAAAACCAAGCGGGTATTCTAAATTAGAATTGGTGTCATTTTGCGGCGGGATTGTGAACATCTTGTGGGTGTTATTGACCACAAGTTCAACTTTACCG
>DASYAA010000197.1:0-23267 GCA_036501565.1 Verrucomicrobiia bacterium | reverse complement strand
GACATTTACGTGGACGACAAGGTGAAGGATTACATCGTGGACCTCGTCTGCGCCACGCGCGACCCGGACCATTACAAGATCGCGGTGAAGGATTTCATCCAGCTCGGCGCGTCGCCGCGCGCGACCATTGCGCTCACGTTGGCGGCCAAGGCCTACGCGTTCCTGAAAGGCCGCGGCTACGTCACGCCGCAGGACGTGAAAAGCATCGGCATGGACGTGCTGCGCCACCGCGTGGCCATCACCTACGAAGCCGAGGCCGAGGAAAAAACCAGCGAAACGGTCATCCAGAAAATCTTTGATGAACTGCCCGTGCCGTGATGAAAATAATTTTGAAAGTTCGCGCACTCGGCACAATTTTGAGCCTGCTGTTCTTGTGTTCTTGTGCAACAACGCCTCTTCTATCGGCGAATATTTCGGCGACTGAATTGCCTGCCGACGTGACGATTAACACAGTTGCAGGGCACGGAGGTTATTTAACAATGACGCTCCGTTTGGAAGACGGCGAAGAATTGCCATTTATGATAGACACTGGCGCGTCAGGAACTATTTTCGATAAATCCTTGGAACCAAAATTAGGAAAACGCCTCGGCACAGAAACAACCGCAGGCTGGAGTGGAAAAGGCGGCAAAGCAAATCTCTATGCAGCACCGAAACTCTATTTGGGAAATACTCGGCTGATAACTGGCAGCAAGGTTTCCACTGGCTCGGCGATTCTCGGCATGGATTGTTTGAAGCATTATTGCATCCAATTCGATTTTGAAGCAGGCAAGATGCATTTTCTGAATCCTGACCAAGTGAACACTGCCGGGCTTGGCAAAGCATATCCGCTGACGTTCAAGTGGAATGTTCCGTTCATTCATCACGTCGGGCTTCTCGGTGGCTCGGACACAAACTTGCTGATAGACATGGGATGCCGGACTGACGGCTTGGCAGGAAAAAGTGAAATCCACGGGCTCGTGCAGTTTTTACCTGATTGCGTCTGGGACGGCGATACTTATTCAAATCTCGCCGTCGCTGCCGTTGGAAATGCAAACGTGCTAGGATTAAACTTTTTCGCGCGGCATCTCGTCACTTTGGATTTTCCAAAGCGGATGATGTATCTCAAACAAACAAGCATCGGTCCACTCGCAAGCGACAGTTCAATAAAAACAAGCAATGATGAAATCGAAGCGCCGGTGAAATTTCTTAAGGACTTGAAAGAAAACGGCCAACTGTCCGGCCTGTCAAAAAATGACGAAACCGCAATTTATCTGGAAGCTTATTCCAATTTCGAGTCCCAATCGGCGGATAGCAAAAGCGTGGCTTACGTCAGAGCCTATTTCAATTCTCGTCACAAATCCGCAACCTTCGGATTCTGGAAAAAAGATGATTCTTCAATCTACCATTACACAGTTGCCCGCAGTTCCGAAAACAGTTCTTGGAAATTGCAGAAAGCGTGGCGAACGGATCAAAGCGAAAAATGATTGAAGAATATCCTGTTCCATGATTCCCCGCGAGATTCTCAAAAAAATCCGGCAGATCGAGCTGCGCACGAACCGCATCGTGACCGCAACGCTCGCAGGCTTTTCATTTCAGCCGTCGCCGCAGTTCCGCCGGATTCCGCGAGCCATGCCAGATGGTGCTGATAATCACCTCGGAAGTCTGGTGTTTGACAACGAAGAATACGGAATACGGCCACGGTTCGGGCATTTTGGCTTTTTGGGTCAGCCGGCTGGCAAACGGAAAGCGTCCGGGGTCTTGGCAAACCGTTCTAAAAAAAGCCTGCAAATCTTTAGTGAATCTTTGGCCGACTCCCGGCTCACGCTCGTCGTAAAAAGCAGCCGCTTCGGCGAATTCCCGTTCCGCTTCCTCTTCGATGACCACCCGAAAACTCATCGCTTGGCGCGAAATCGTTTTTCGATGTCAGCCACCACGTCGTCGAGCGGACGACAGAGTTCGGGATGCGCCAGTGCGCGTTCGGCGCGGCGGTCAAGTTCGGCGATTTGTTCCAGTGTGAGTTCGTCGTCGAATTTTTCACGAAGTTGCTCAAAGACTTCACGTTGTTCTTCAAACGGAAGTTTTTCAACTTGCTCCATGACTTGCGTTGCACTCATGGCGTTAATTTACTCCGTTGGACAGAACGCGCAATTGAAAATTCGCCATTCGCCATTCGCCATTTTCCCATGATACCCCGCGAAATTCTCAAAAAAATCCGGCAGATCGAGTTGCGCACGAACCGCATCGTGACCGAAACGCTCGCGGGCCAATACCATTCCGTCTTCAAGGGCCAGGGCATGAACTTCGACGAGGTGCGCGAATATCAGCCCGGCGACGACGTGCGCGCGATTGACTGGAACGTCACTGCGCGGATGAATCATCCGTTCATCAAGAAGTTCGTCGAGGAACGCGAACTCACGCTCATGCTCGTCGTGGACGTGAGCGGTTCCGGCCTGTTCGGCTCGCGCGACCAGTCCAAACGCGAACTGGCGGCGGAAATTGCGTCCGTGCTCGCGTTCTCGGCGATTCGGAACAATGACAAAGTCGGCCTGATTCTTTTTTCTGACGAAGTGGAAAAATTTATTCCGCCACGCAAAGGACGCAGCCACGTTTTGCGCGTCATTCGCGAAGTTTTATTTTTTGAACCAAAACGGCGTGGGACGGATTTGAAAATTGCCTTGGACTTTCTGATGCGCGTGCAATCGCATCGCGCAATCGCCGTTGTCATTTCAGATTTTCTGAATCCAAAAAGTTCCGGCGCGTTGCCGAAGGAATTGCAAACGTCGCTGCGCATGGCCAATCGCAAGCACGATGTCGTGTCCGTGCAAATCACGGACCGGCACGAATTGGAGTTGCCGAAGCTGGGCCGTCTGATTTTGGAAGATGCTGAAACCGGAGAAATTTTAGCGATCAATACCGGCAGCGCCGACAGCCGCAATGCGTTCGCTTTGCGGCAACAAAAACAACTCGCCGATTTGGCGAAACAATTTCGTTCATCGGGAATCGATTCGATCCAGTTGCGCACGGACGAGGCTTACAGCGGGACACTCGGAAAATTTTTTGAGACCAGAGAAAAACGAAGATTGAGAGGATAGGATTTCGCGAGATAAAAAAAATGACAACCAATTTGCCAACAGCAACCGCGAACGACATCCGCGACATCAAGCCGCCGATCGATATTTCGAGCGGTTGGGAATGGCTTTGGTGGACGCTCGGCGCGGTGGCCGTCTTTGTGCTGGCGTCGCTGATCTGGCGCCAACTGCATAAGCGGATGATCCGGGTTTCCGTGGTGCCGCCGGTCCCCGCGCACATCCGCGCGAAACAAAAACTGGACGAAGCGCTCGCGTTGATTTCGCATCCAAAAGAATTTTGCATCCTGGTTTCGGACACCATCCGCTTTTACCTTGAGGAACGATTTGATTTTCGCGGGCCGGAACGCACGACGGAAGAATTTCTGCGCGAACTCGGCGAAACCGACCTGCTTGCGCCAGAACAAAAAGAATCGCTTGGAAAATTTCTGAAAAGTTGCGACCTCGTGAAATTCGCCAAATACGAACCGCGCGAAAACGAATTGCGGGAATTGCATTCGTCCGCGTTACGACTTGTCGAGGAAACGGAGCCCAAAGAGACCCAAAATCCAGTGCCGGCATGACGTTCGCGCATCCATACCTTTTGCTGCTGCTGTTGCTTTTGCCACCGCTCGCGTGGCTAAAAGGAAAGCGCGGTTCACCGCCGGCATTTTTATATTCGTCGATAAAATTGGTCGAAGGCTTGACGAGCACTTACCGTTCACGCGCGGGGGTTTTTCTGGCGGCGTTGCGCTGGCTGACACTCGCACTGTTTATCGTCGCGCTCGCGCAGCCGCGTTTGACAAAAAACCAGACCACCGTCAAGGAAAGCGGCGTGGACATCGTCGTCGCGTTCGATTTGTCGGGCAGCATGATGTCGGAAGATTTTGTCGTGGGAGGCAAACGCGTGAACCGATTCAACATGGCGCGTTCGATTTTGAAAAGTTTCATTGATAAGCGTCCGAGCGATCGGCTCGGCCTTGTCGTTTTTGCGACGCAGGCGTTCATCGCCACGCCCCTGACGCTCGACCACGATTTTTTGCAGGAAAATCTTGACCGGCTCGAAATCGGCTCGATCAATCCGAACGCGACGGCAATTGGCGACGCGCTGGCCACGGCGGTCAACCAAATGCGCGATTTGAAGGCGAAAAGCAAAACTGTGATTTTGATGACCGACGGCGAAAACAATTCCGGCAAGATTGATCCGCTCACGGCGGCGCAGGCGGCGCACGCGCTGGGCGTGAAGGTTTACACCATCGGCGTCAGCAAGAACGGCATGGCGCCGATGCCCGTCGGCAAAAATCCATTCACGGGCGAGACGGTTTATCAAGACGAACCTGTGGATGTTGATGAAACCACGTTGCAAAAAATCGCACAAATGACGGGCGGAAATTATTATCGCGCCGATGACGCGGAACATTTCAAACAAATTTACGCGACGATTGACAAGCTGGAAAAAACCGAAGCGGTCGTGAACAAATTCACAGAATACACGGAATTATTTCCGTGGTTCGTTTCGAGCGGATTGGCGTTGTTGCTGATCGAATTTCTGTTGACCCAAACGATTTTTAGAAAATTGCCATGAGATTCGAGCATCCAAATATTTTGTGGCTGCTGCTGGTGATTCCGCCGGCGATGGTTTTGCTTTTCTGGCTGGCGAACCGGCAAAAGCAAAAACTGCTCGCGCAATTTGTTTCCGCGCGATTGCTGCCTGTGCTGACGACCGGCATTTCCTCCGCGCGACAGAAATTGCGTTTCGCATTTTTGATTTTGGCCGTCGCGTTTTTGATCGTTGCGCTTGCTCGGCCGCAATATGGATTTGATCTGGAAGAAGTGCAGCAAAAAGGCTTGGACATTGTCGTCGCGATTGACACTTCAAAATCCATGCTGACCGCGGACATTGCGCCGAACCGTCTTGAGCGCGCAAAACTTGCCGCGCTCGAACTGATGCAGGACGCGAAGGCCGACCGGCTCGGGCTTGTTGCGTTCGCGGGCGACGCATTTTTGGAATGTCCGCTGACGATTGACGACACGGCTTTTCAACAGAGCGTTCAAGCGCTCAATGTGAATTCAATTCCCCAAGGCGGCACGGCGATTGCCAGCGCGATTCAAACCGCCGCAACTGCGTTCAAGGAAAATGACGCGCACAAAGTTCTCGTGCTGCTGACCGACGGCGAGGACAACGTCAATGAAGCCGCCGCACTCGCCGCCGCGCAAAATGCGGCGAAGGCCGGGTTGAAAATTTTTACGATTGGAATTGGCACGGCGGAAGGAGATTTAATTCGCGTGACGGATGCAAATGGAAATTCGGATTACGTCCGCGATGAACAGGGAAACGTGGTGAAGTCGCACTTGAACGAACGATTGCTTCAGCAAATCGCCAGCGCGACGGGCGGATTTTACCTGCCATTGCGCGGCGCGGACACGATGAGCGTGCTTTACGAGCGCGGTCTCGCGCCGCTGCCGAAATCCGAAGGCGTCGCCAGAACATTGCGCCGTTATCACGAACAATTCCAATGGCCTCTCGCCGCCGCGATTTTGCTATTGCTCGCGGAAATGTTTTTGCCTGAACGCAAGAAGTCCAAAGCCCAAGGTCCAAAGTCCAAAATCGAAATGGCAACGGTCGCGGCAGTTGTCGGAATTTTATCAATTCCAATTGCTGCGAATGCTTCGCCGTCAAGCGCGTTGCTCGATTACAAATCCGGGAATTTTACGAATGCGCTGGAGCAGTTTCAACAATTGGCGCAAACGCAGACGAATGATTTGCGATTGGTTTTCAACGCGGGCGACGCGGCGTATCGCGCGACAAATTATGATTTGGCGGAAAATTTATTTCAGCAGGTCACGCTCTCGGCGGATTTGAAGTTGCAGCAACAGGCGTTTTACAATTTGGGCAACGCACAATTTCAATCGGCGCGCGCCGCAAAGGATTTGGACGGATTGCAAAGCGGTTTGGAATTGGCGGAAAAAAGTTACGAACGCGCTGTGAATCTGGATACGAATGACATTGACGCGAATTTCAATTTGAGTTTCACGCGCAATGCAATCGAACAGATCAAAAAATTTCGCCAAATGCTTTTGCGCGCCAAGAGCGAAGCGGACGCGGCGGTACGCGTGGCGGAATTTCACAAGGCGCTCGAAATCATGGAGCCATTGCAGAAAACCATCGCGGCAAAACAATTTGAAGATTACACCAAAAAATTGAAGGACATTGATGAGATTGCGACTCCCAATTCTGGCAAGCCTTAATTTGTTGCTCCTTGCAACGCCGGCTGCGAACGCGCAAACGGCCGATGATTTTTTCAACGGCGGCGCGCAGTTTTACATTTCCAACAACATTCCTGCCGCGTTGGAAAAAACCGAGAGTGGTTTGAAACTTTATCCAAACGATGAGAAATTGCAGAAATTGGAAAAATTGTTGAAGCAACGGCAACAATCGCAGCAAAACCAAAAACAGAACCAGTCTCAACAGCAGCAATCGCAACAACAAAAGAATCAACAGCAGCAAAATCAGGCGAACCAGAATCAGAATTCGAGGCAGCAACAAAATGCACAGCAACAGCAATCGCAATCGGCGCGGGAAAAATCCGGCGAAGAGAAAGAGCAAGGAAATGCAATGTCGCCGCAAGAAGCGAAGCAATTATTGGACGCACAAAAGGGCGATGAGCAGGTTCTCCAGCTAAAACCCAAAGGTTCTCCTCAAAATTTCAACCGTCCATTTAAGGATTGGTAGATTTGTTTATGACTTAAGATGCTTGTTTTAAGCAATTTGCGCATTTTATTAGTTAATTTTATTCTTCTTGAATTCCTGCAAAAAGGGTTTAGTATAGAGCGGCGTCGGTCTTCTGGTGTTCGCAATCTCCCTGAAGTTCAATGGGCGAGTGGACATTTTTGCAGAGTCGGCGTGGGCTCATTCGGCGGAGAGCTTTCAGTAATTATCTCTGAACCAAAGCGAGTCATTGCGGGTCTTATAACTTATGTTGAATCGAAAAACAGCGGCGCCCAAGAGCGCATCGCGTAATCGCGGGCGAAACGCCAAAGCCAAAACGGCTCCGGCGCGGCGGCGTTTTATTATTTCCAGCAACGCGAAGAAATCCATGGACAAACCGGAGGCAAACGGAAAATCCAAGCACACGGCCAGTTCCATTGCCGAAGCGGAAAAGCGTTTGCAAAACGGCCATGCCAGCGCGCCGGCGGCATTGCCCGCGCAGCCAACCGCAGATTTGACGGAAACGATTAAAACTCTTTTGCATCTCGCGCAGGAACACGGCTACGTCACCTATGACGACATCAATGACGTGTTGCCCGATAATTTGAGCCCCGACGACCTTGACGCGTTGCTGACGAAGCTGCGCGGTCTTGACGTGGAAATCGTCATGGATCAGGCCGAGGCCGAGCGAGCCGAACGCAGCAAGCAGCCCGAACAAGCGCAGCAGCCGGAAGAAGCCGACGAGGACGCGCGGCTGGAAATTCTGGACGACCCGGTTCGCATGTATATGAACCAGATGGGCAAAGTGCCTTTGCTCACACGCGAACAGGAAGTGGAGATCTGCAAAAAAATCGAGGAAGCCGAAGTCGCGATGAAGGCGATCATCTATGGTCTCGGTTTTACGGCGAAGGAACATATTGCGATTGCGGAAAAATTATTGTCCGAACCGCCCAAGGAACGCTTTGACCGGGTCGTTGTGGACAAAAAAGTCGCCAACCGCGAAGGGCATTTGCGCGAATTGCGCAAGCTCATTAAAAAAATCCACGCCTTTGACCAGAAAGTGGACGAAAAATATTTTTCATGGCAAAAGGCGCAGCAGAAATCCCGCAAGGAAAAGATGGCGCGCGAATTGAAGAAAATGGGCGCAAAATTGCAGGAATTTTTCACAAAATTTTATTACAAACAGAAGATCGTCGAGGAAATGATCGTGGTGGCGGGCAACGTCCACGAAAAATTTCAGGCGAGCCTGCGGCACATTCAGGATTTGGAAAATCAGCGGACGACGGCGGAGCGCCGCGCCGCGCTCGAAGCCGAACACGCCAAAATCCAGACGCTTGAACAATTCGTGCGGATGCCGCGCGAGGAATTTTTCAAGACATTCAAGGATTTGCGCGCTGCCGCCGACCGCGGCCTTAAGGCCAAGACGCACATGGCCGAGGCCAATTTGCGCCTCGTCGTTTCTGTCGCCAAAAAATACACAAACCGCGGCCAGTCTTTCTTGGATTTGATTCAGGAAGGCAACATCGGTTTGATGAAAGGCGTCGAGAAATTTGAATATCGCCGCGGCTACAAATTTTCGACCTATGCGATCTGGTGGATTCGTCAGGCCATCACGCGCTCGATTGCAGATCAAGCGCGGACGATTCGCATTCCGGTTCACATGATCGAGATCATGAACAAACTCTGGCGCGCGCAAAAGCAATTGACGCAGGAGCTTGGCCGCGAACCATCGCCGGAAGAATTGGCCGATGAAATGCACATGCCCGTCGCGCGCATCCACGCGCTTCTGAAAATGGCGCAGCAGCCCGTTTCGCTGCACGCGCCCGTTGGCGATGACGGAGACGTGAGCGTCGGCGATTTCATCGAGGACAAATCGGCGGAAAATCCGTCCGAAGTGACGAGTTACAGTTTGCTCCGTGAAAAATTGAGCGACGTGCTGACGACATTGACCGAACGCGAACGGAAAATTCTCGAAATGCGTTTTGGTTTGCTCGACGGTTACGAGCGCACGCTCGAAGAAATCGGCAAAATGTATAACGTCACACGCGAACGCATCCGCCAGATCGAGGCGAAGGCATTGCGGAAATTGCGCCACCCGACGCGCGTCCGCCACTTGCAGGGCTTCCTCGATTCAGCCGAGCCGGAAATGGCGACGACGGCGTGATTCACTTGAAATAATTCGACGCGCTGGGAATTTATTTCTTCGGCGCGTTTTTTATTTCAAACCTGAATCGGCAAAATGAGCATGGGCCAGCCGTGCTGATAAAGGCGTCGTTGCAGTTCAAAGACAGTGTGGTTGTGCAGCCAGCGCGTGAGGAGACTTTCATCCTTGAACACAAGCTGGCCGGCAAAAAATTGGGACTGCGGAAAGCGCGCGGCGATTTCATCGCATAACTTCGCCGCTTCATCCACGATGTCCGTGCCCAGCGCGGTTCTCGATTCGGCGTAAAATCCGTGCCGCTTCATGTAGGCAACATAGTGTTCGCCTTCGTGCTGCGAATGTTCGCGCAAGTTTTCCACTTCCGCCGCGCCTTTGAAATTGCCCGCGTCCAGCACGCCAACCTGCAGGAAAACAAAGTTCTGGTAGACTTTCGGGAACATCCGCATCACGGCCAGCAGCGTGTGCAGGCCAAGGCCGTTGAAACCGTTGACGAGAAAAACGGCCGTGCGCGCGCCGGAATCGCATTTCGCATCCGGGATTTTGGCGGTGGCATTGGATTCATCCGAAGCGGCCACGGCAACAAGCTCGTTGAGCCGTTGCAACTGAAATTGCGTTTGCCTGTAATGATGTTTGATCCAAAACGCGGCGGCGATTAAAAACCCGGTGACCAGCAGCGTGATCCAGCCACCTTCGGAAAATTTGACGACGCACAGTGAAATCAAAATGCCGCCGGTGAGCAACATCCCAAAACCGTTCACGCATAATTTTCTTTTCCAAGTCGGCGTCTTTGCGCGGTCGAGCCACCAATGCCGCACCATGCCCAGTTGCGAGAGCGTGAAGGTGATGAAGACGTTGATGCTGTAAAGCACGACGAGAATGCTCACGGCCGCCCGTGTGAACAGCACGACAATCAGCGCCGCCACGCCCATCAGCAACACGCCGTTCTGCGTTACGAGCCGGTCGCTCAACGAGGCGAAATGCGTGGGCATCCAGCGGTCCACTGCCATGTTCGCCAGCACGCGTGGGCCACCTAGAAAACCCGTTTGTGCCGCGATGAACAATAACGCCGCCGAAGATGCAAGCGCCGCAATGACAAAACCATGCGCCAGCATTGGCGGCCAAGACAATGTAATTTGTTCGAACAAAACTGCGTTCAACGTTTTGCCGGGCGACGGCTCGACTTGATACAGCAGATAGGTCAGCAACAGACCGCTGACGACGAGCGCCAGCGACGCGCCCATATAAACCATCGTGCGTTTGCCCGTTTGCACGCGTGGTTCGCGCAACGTGGACACGCTGTTGCTGACCGCCTCGATGCCGGTGTAAGTGCCCGCGCCCATGCTGTAGGATTTCAAAATCACCATGATGAGTCCCCACAATCCGATTTGCGAATAATCCGCATGAACATCCGACATCACGCCATGAACGACATCGGGCAATTCACCGGCGTGATGGACAATTCCATAGACGATTCCGAACGCATAGGAAAAGATGAACAAGAAAAAAACCGGCACCCACACCAACACGGATTCCTTGACGCCGCGCAGATTCAGCAGCGTGAGAAAAATGATGCCGCACGCGGCAAATGCCGTTTTGTGTTCCAGCCAGTCCGACGGCAAAAGACTGAACACCGCGTCGGTGCCGCTGGCCACGCTGATGGCAATCGTCAAAATATAATCGCCAATCAGCGCGCAACCAGAAACGACGCCCACCGCCGGCGACAACAATTTGCTGGCCACGAGATAACCGCCGCCGCCGCTGGGAAACGCCTCGATGATTTGCGAATAGCTTGCGCAAATGACCACAATCGTCAGCACCGCCGCCGCCGCGACAAACACGCTCAAAAAAGTGTGGTTGCCCAAACCCAAAAACGCCGATTCTGGGCCGTAGCACGACGATGACAATCCGTCCGCGCCCAGACCAACCCAGGCGAAGAGCGCAATCAGCGACGTTTTGTGAAACAGTTTCTTGTCGTAGAAATTCCGCGCCCGGCCGATGATAAGATTTTTCGCCCAAACAAATACATTCATAACAATTCAGCATTTCCACGTTCCAAACGCGATTGATTTGGGTGAATGTGAAGATTGCATCTTCAAAGAATTCGCCCTTCCAATTGCCTGCGAGATTAGCTGTCGGGCTGGGCCTTGAAAGTGGCCTGAAATTTTGTCGCCAAAATTTCTGCGCCCCGTCCGAATCGCTTCGGAATTTGGGTCTCCCGCACCGGTTCGCAGGAAGGCAAACCGATTTAGGCTGCAACGACCAAAGTAAAACAAATCTGCCGCGCTTTGTCAAATTGCCCATGAACACGGCGTTTATTTGACGAAAAAACTTTGCCATTAACCGTTTGCGATTAAATTACAGGCGCAATTCAATGAAGTTTCGAGCCAGAATTTTGTCCGCGCTGGTTTTATTTTTACCCGCGATGCTTTTCGCGCAGAATGAAATTTATCTGACGGCTGCAATCACGCCGCCGGAGCCGCCGCGCGAATTTCGCGGCGCGTGGATCGCGACGGTCGCGAACATTGACTGGCCCTCGAAACCCGGCCTGACCGTTAACCGGCAAAAGACGGAATTGATTTCGCTGCTCGACCGCGCGGCGCAACTTCATCTCAATGCCGTCATTTTTCAAGTCCGTCCGGTGTGCGACGCAATGTATGCCTCCAGCATTGAGCCGTGGTCGGAATATCTCACGGGCACGCAGGGCAAAGCGCCGCAACCATTTTACGATCCGCTTGCGTTCGCCATCGCCGAAGCGCACAAGCGCGGACTGGAATTGCACGCGTGGTTCAATCCGTTCCGCGCGTCGCATCCGCTCGCCAAATCGCCCGCCGCGCTGAATCATATTTCGCGCACGCATCCCGAACTCGTCCGCAGATATGGCGACCAACTCTGGCTCGACCCTGGCGAACCCACCGTGCGCGATTATGTTCTGCGCGTCGTCATAGACGTTGTGAAACGCTACGACGTGGACGGCGTGCAGTTTGATGATTATTTTTATCCGTATCCCGAAAAAGATTCCGCCGGACGCGCGCTGGATTTTCCAGATTATGCAACGTGGAAAAAATACGGCCTGCCGAACGGACTCGAACGCGGCGATTGGCGGCGGCAAAATGTGAATCAATTCATCCAGAGCGTTTATCAAAATATCAAGGCGGCGAAACCGTGGGTGAAATTTGGAATCAGTCCGTTCGGAATTTGGCGTCCGCAAAATCCGCCGCAAATCCGCGGCCTCGATGCCTACGCGACTCTTTACGCCGATTCGCGCAAATGGCTCGCCGAAGGCTGGCTTGATTATTTTGCGCCGCAACTTTACTGGCCGGCTGACCAGCGCGAACAAAGTTTTCCAGTTTTATTAAAATGGTGGCGTGAACAAAATGTCAAAGGCCGAAATCTTTGGCCGGGATTAAGCGCGGCGAATGTCGGCGCAAAATTTTCCGCAAACGAAATCGTGCGGCAAATCCAGATTACGCGCGGACAAAATGTGAACGGCGAAATTTTTTACCACTTAAAAAATCTAACCGATAATCCTGCGCTCGCTGAAATCATTCGCAACGATTATCCACAAACTGCCCTCGTGCCCGCCTCGCCGTGGCTCGATTCCACGCCGCCGGACAAACCTAAATTATTTGCGACCGTCGAAAAATCCGGCGTGAGAGTTCATTGGGAAACTGATAAAGAACCAGGGTGGCTCTGGGTTTTGCAATTCCGCGCGAACGGAATCTGGACGACACAAATCCTGCCCGCAAACCAGACAAGCCGCCTTTTGGAAAATTCCATGCCGGACGCCGTTTCCATCCGCGCCGTTGATCGCGTTGGCAACTTGAGCGCGTCGATGGTTTTATCGCCGCAGAAATTTCAGAAACTGGAACCGGCGCGCAGCGGGAAAATCAGGCCGGATTTGAACTGGCCGCCGAGAAAATAAAATGGTTTTGGAAGGGCTGTAAGCCGAATTCTGTCTGCGCCTTGCGGCGGAGAGAATCATTTGTCTGAGCGACCGATACCCGAAACCTGTTTCGCTTTCACGAAACGCGGAGCGGGCCGCTCCTCGGTTTCCTATTTGGCCTTGCACCCGATGGGGTTTTCCGTGCCGCGTCGCTTGCGCTTCGCGCGGTGCGCTCTTACCGCACCTTTTCACCCTTGCCGTTGAACTTGCGCTCAAAGGCGGTTTGATTTTCTGTGGCACTTTCCGTCGAAAAGTATTCCGACTTTCCGCCCGCGTATATCTCCAATCAAAATTGAAGTTACGCGGCATCACGCCCGATGGTGTTCGGACTTTCCTCTTCCGGCTCGCGCCGAAAGCGATTCTCCGCTCTTCCAAAACCGATGTTAAACTAGCGGAAGTTAAAAATAATTCAAGCCGCGAAATGTTCTTGGAAAAATCCAGCGAACCGCCACTCTCTTGCCCAAGTCAACAAATCGGATTAACTTGACCGCATGAAAAACGATATGGGAAAAGTCATCGCACGAATCAAGGTGGAAAACTGGTTTGACACGGAACTGGTGGCGGCGGGCGCGCGCAAGGAAAAACCGCGTAGCGTGGAAACGGATGCCTTGGTGGACACCGGCGCGGTGAAATTTTATCTGAAAAGTTCCGTGATCAAACAGCTTGGACTTCATCCCGTCGGTGAAGTCAAATCGCGCACCATGTCCAACCGCTCGGAATCGCGGACGGTTTTTTCGCCCGTTGCGCTGGAGATTCAGGGACGCACCGGCAGGTTTGACGTGGTGGAAATTCCCGATTCATTGCCGAACATCGTCGGCCAGATTCCGCTGGAAGATTTGGATTGGGTGGTGGACTGTCGTAATCAAAAGCTGATTCCAAATCCCGAACACAAAAACGGCGAACTGGCCGACGAGTTTTAACTTTCTTTAGTTTTCGCCGAAAACGATTCAATTCAAAGAGATAAATGAAAACAATTTTCGTTCGTCGTTACGAAATTCTTTAGCGCCAAAAGTCCAGCCGCCAAACAATTTCTTTTTGTAGGATTGCACGGCTATTACACGAGGACTTATTTTTTGTTCAAGATCATAAACCACTGCGTTTTCTTTGCCTACGTTTGCAGGAGTGCAAATTACACAGGCTGTTATTTTTTCTTCTTTAGCTTGGCCAAGAAGAAAAGTGAGCATTTGCACAAAAGCATTTTTTGCATCTGGAAATCCGTCATTCGGTTGAACGGGAGTTATCTTTTCATTAGTTTCCAAAACCAATGCAAACATTGTGAACGCTCCGCGTTTCTCAACAAAGCGCTGGACAAATATTTCTGCTTGTTCCAACAGCTTTGTTTGTTCTGGATGAAGATTCACAATTCACTCCACCGTCGCCAACTCCATGTCGCGCGTGTAATACAAAATCCGGCCGCAGCTTGAGCAGGTCACAATCTCCTTCTGCGCCTGGCACGACACGATCAACTGCTGCTGCAATTTCATGTGGCAGCCGCCGCATACGCCGTGATTGATTCCGACGACCACGTTGTCACCTTTGCCTTTGAGCAGCCGTTCGTAACGGTTGCGCGCGGATTCGTCCACCACCGCCGCCAGTTCCGCGCGGCCCTGCTGCAATTCGGCGAGTTCCTTCTTGAAATTTTCCTCGCGCTGGCCGAGTTCGGCGATCAGGCTGTCGGCAAGTTTCTTCGCCTCGTTCGCCTCGCCGTTCGCGCGCGCGACTTCTTTCACCGCCGCCTCGGTCTGCTCCATCAAAACAATTTCCGAATCTTCAATCTTCATGATGTCGCCCTTGCACGTCTCAATTTCGTGGGCGAGCGCCTTGTATTCCTCGTTCTTGCGCGTCTGCAACTGCTGATTCGCGTATTTTTCAATCTGCGTTTTTTTGGATTCGACTTCGAGTTCAAGTCGCTTGCGGTCGGACTCGATATGCTTCACGCGATTTTTCGCGGCGTCGAGTTGTGTTTGCGTGGCGGACGCACGATTGCGAAGCGTTTCGCGCTCGGGCGCAATTTGGGCGAGTTCCTGTTGAACGCGATTGATTTTGCGGTCGCGATCCTGCAAGATCAAAAGTTTCTCGATTGTCTCCAGCATTGAAATTGCAAGGCTAACAACCATTTGCGTTTAAGTCAAAACGAGTTTTGGATTTTAGCCACAGAGGCGCAGAGAAAAATGAAAATAAAATTCCTTCTCTGCGACTCTGTGTCTCAGTGGCAATTTCATTTTGCAGTTTCACGTTTCGCGGCTAACCTGTCGTCATGCGTTTCATCGGCAACGTCATCGAAAAATTGCAACGGCATCCCAAGCGCGTCGTTTTTCCCGAGGGCGACGAGCCAAGAATTTTGCAGGCGGCGCGGCAGTTCCATGCGCTGCGCCTTGGCGCGCCAATTTTGTTAGGCGAACAGGAAAAAATAAAATTGGTCGCGGACGATTTGAAAATTTCTCTCGACGGCATTCGCACTATTAATCCGGCGACGAGTGAAGATTTGGAAAATTTTGCGAACCGCTTTTTTCGTTTGCGCCGCGAAAAAGGCCTGCGCCAGACGGAAGCGCGCGAGGCGATTTTGCAGCCGAATTTTTATGGCGCGATGATGCTGGCAATGCATCAAGCCGATGGTTTGGTTTCTGGCGCATCGCACATCACCGGCGGCGTGCTGCGTCCGTTGTTCCAGATCATCAAGCCCGCGCCGGACATCAAAACGGCGTCGAGCTGCATGGTCATGGAAGTCGAAGACACGCGCATCGGCGAAGGCGGAGTTTTGTTCATGGCTGATTGCGGCGTGATTCCCGACCCGACGGTGGATCAACTCGCGGACATCGCCGTTTCCACCGCGCGTTTTGCGCGACATTTGCTTGGCGTCAAACCGCGCGTCGCGTTGCTGTCGTTTTCGACCAAAGGCAGCGCGTCGCATCCGAGCGTCGGAAAAGTCCAGGCCGCGACCGCGCAAGCCAAACGTCGCGCGGAACAATTATTTCTCGAAGCGGATTTTGACGGCGAATTGCAAGTGGACGCCGCGCTCGTTCCTGAAATTGCGGAAAGAAAATTGCATGAAAGTCCGATCGCCGGGCGCGCGAACGTCTTGATTTTTCCCGATCTCAATTCCGGAAACATCGCGAGCAAACTCGTCCGCATCGTCAGCCGTGCAAACGCTTACGGCCAGATTTTGCTCGGCCTCAATCGTCCCGCCGCCGATGTTTCACGCGGTTCGACGGCGCATGATATTCTTGGCGTCGCCGCGATCATCGGCGTGCAGTCCACCGATTACCAAAAACTTTATCCGGGCGCGGACGCGAAATTGCCCGGCGAATGAACGATTCCACGCCCAGAGTTTTCATCGCCGCCACGCGCCAGAATGACGGCAAAACTACCGCCTCGCTCGGTCTCATCGCCGCGTTGCAAAAACATTTTCCGCGCGTCGGCTACATCAAGCCCGTCGGCCAGCGCT
Source organism: Verrucomicrobiia bacterium (assembly GCA_036501565.1). Lineage (GTDB taxonomy): Bacteria > Verrucomicrobiota > Verrucomicrobiia > Limisphaerales > UBA11358 > UBA11358. Next base: position 6,965 of record DASYAA010000197.1, on the reverse strand, counting down.
TCATTGAAATCGAAGAACAAAAAATTGACGAAGACAGCGTGCTGATGGATTCGGTGTATTCCATGAACACTCCGCTCGCGGACATGAGTCCAATTGCCGTCGAGCCGGATTTCACGCGCAAATATCTTCAGGCCGCGAATAACGATGCGCTCGTCAAAAAAATTCAGAAAGCGTTCGACCGCGTCGCGTGGGAAAAAGATTTTGTTCTCTGCGAAGGCAGCGGCCACGCCGGCGTCGGCTCGGTTTTTGATTTGTCCAACGCGCGCGTCGCAAAAATTCTCGGCGCAAAAGTCATCATCGTTTCGCAGGGCGGCATCGGCAGGCCGATTGACGAAATTTCGCTCAACCAAGCGCTGTTTGAAAAAGAAGGAGTCGAAATCATCGGCGTCATCTTGAACAAAGTGCTTGGCGAAAAAGCGGATTACATTTCCGATTTTGCGCGGCGCGGACTCAAGCGCAAGGGATTGGATTTGCTCGGCGTTTTGCCTTACGAACGAATTCTTTGCAATCCCTCAATGGAATTGATCCGCGAGGAATTGCACGCCGAATTGTTAAATTCGCCGCCGGTGCTTCACTCGCTCGTGGACGATGTCGTCATCGGCGCGATGAGCGCGCAGAATGCGATGCAATTTTTCAAGCGCGGCGTGCTCATCATCACGCCCGGCGACCGCGAGGACATTTTGCTCGCCGCCGGCGCGATGACGAGTCCGCAAAGCGACGATAAAATGGCGGGCATCGTTTTGACCGGCGGCCTGCGTCCGGGCGCGAGCGTGCTGAAAGCCATGCAAGCAATGCCCATTCCCGTGCTGCTTGCGAAAGCGGACAGCTACGAAGTCGCGTCCAAAGTCCATAACCTCATCGTCAAAACGCGCCCTGCAGACGCCGAGAAAATCTCGCTCATCCGCGACATCGTCGTCAAAAACGTGAACGTAAAAAAAATAATTGATTCGCTCTGATTCAAAATGTCATTGCCACTTTCTCCATTTCTGAAAACTTTGCCGGTTTATCAGCCGGGACGCCCGATTGAAGAAGTCGCGCGCGAATTGAATCTGCCTGCCGATTCAATCATCAAGGTCGCGTCAAACGAAAATCCGTTTGGCCCGTCGCCGCTCGCGCTGACTGCGATGCAAAAATCTTTGAAAGGCGTAAATCTTTATCCCGACGGCAATGCGTTTTACCTCAAACAAAAGCTTGCGGCCAAACTCGGCGTTGAGCCGGCGAATTTGATTTTGGGCAACGGCTCGAATGAAATCATTGAATTTGTCTCGCACGCATTGCTCGCGCCGGGCGACGACGTTGTGGTTTCACAATTTTGTTTCGCGATTTATCCCATCGTCGCGAAAATGTTCGGCGCGAATCTCGTAATTGTTCCCGCAAAAAATTATGGCCACGACTTGCCCGCGATGCTTCGCGCCATTACGCCGAAAACGCGGATTGTTTTTGTCGCAAATCCAAACAACCCGACCGGCACGCTCGCGCCGCGCGAAGAGGTCATCCAATTCGTCAACGAAGTTCCCGACGACGTGTTGCTCGTGATGGACGAGGCTTACATCGAATTTCTGGACGACGCGTTGGATTTGGTTTCGCTCATCCGTCTCGGCGTGCGGAAGAATCTGATTTTGATGCGGACGTTCTCAAAAATTTACGGTCTTGCCGGTTTGCGCATCGGCTACGGCATTGGAAATTCCGAATTCATTTCCACGCTGGAAAAAATCCGGCAGCCGTTCAACGTAAATCTGCTCGCGCAAACCGCCGCGCTTGCCGCATTGGACGACGATGATCACGTCCGCAAAACGCGCGTGAATAATTTCGCCGGACTGGAATTTTTCCGCCGCGCGTTCCGCGATTTGAAACTGGAATTTGTCCCGTCGTCCGCCAATTTCATTCTGGTCCGCGTCGGCGAAGGACAAAAAGTTTTTGACGCGATGCAGAAGCAAGGCGTGATTGTGCGTCCAATGGGCGGCTATCAATTGCCGGAATGGATTCGCACTTCCGTCGGCACGCCGAAGGAAAATGAGCGTTGCCTCGACACATTGAAAATAGCTCTGGACAAGAAATAATTATTTGAATCGCGGCGAAAACCGATTACTTATTTTGCGCTGAAATGAAACTGACCGACCTGCGGGGCATCCTGCAATACATTCCGCAATTCCGCGAGAAGACGTTCATCCTCGCAATTGACGGCGCCATCGTCACGGACGAAAATTTCGCGACGTTGCTGCTTGATGTCGCGGTGTTGCGCTCGTTGAACATTCGCGTCGTGCTCGTCCATGGTGCGTCGGCGCAAATCCGTGAGCTTGCCGAAGAACAAAAAGTTTCGGCTTCCGATCTCGCGGGCGCGGGCATCACGGATGCCGACACGCTCAAGCTTGCGCTCACGGCGGCGAACCGGCTCACGCACGAAATTCTCGAAGGACTTTCGGCAAACGATTTGCGCGCCGCGAGCACGAACGTCATCATCGCGCATCCGATGGGAATCATCGGCGGCGTGGATCATTTGTTCACCGGCAAAGTCGAGCGCGTGGACACGGCGCTGTTGCAAACGCTGCTCGCGCAGGATGTCGTGCCGGTCATTCCGCCGCTCGGTTTCGACGGCGACGGCCGGACGTATCGCGTCAATTCCGACGGCGTCGCGGTCGCGGTTGCCGACGCGCTTAAGGCGATAAAATTAATTTTCATCACCGCGAATGACGGATTGATTTATCAAGGCCAATTGATCCGGCAAATGCTCGTGGCCGAACTGGAAAAATTGTTGCAGCAAAACAGCGCAGGTTTCGCGCCGGAAATTTTGTCGAAAGCGCAACACGCCGCGCTCGCGTGCAAAGCCGGAATTCCGCGCGTCCACGTTATCAATGGCAAAGTGGACGAAGGTTTGCTCGCGGAAGTTTTTTCCAACGACGGCATCGGCACGTTGATTTACGCGAACGAGTATCAGCAAATCCGCGCCGCGAAGAAAAAAGACATTCGCGCGATTCAATTGCTGACGAAAGCCGCTGTCGAATCGGACGAACTCGTCAAGCGCACGCGCGCGGTGATTGAAAAATCGCTTGGCGATTATTTTATTTTTGAGATTGATAAAAATCCGGTCGCGTGCGTGGCGCTGCACGTTTATCCCGAACAGAAAAAGGGCGAACTGGCGTGCCTTTACGTCGCGTCGTCGCACGAAAACCAGGGCATCGGGCGCAAGCTGATTCAGTTCGTCGAGAACAAAGCGCGTGAAATGGGCTTGAGCGAACTGCTCACGCTCTCGACGCAGGCGTTCACGTATTTTCAGAGTAAAGGCGGCTTTGCCGAAGGCACACCGGACGATTTGCCGCCCGAACGCCGTCAGAAATACGAGCAGAGCGGAAGAAATTCCAAAGTGCTCGTGAAGAAATTAAAGTAATTCGCATGAAAAGTTTGCAACAACTTTTCGTTGAGTTTTCTATTGATGCGGCAACCGAAGATGAGGTTGTTACGTGGGCTTGCCGAATTATTTCGTCAAATTCGGAATTGGCAAATGATAAATTAGTTATAGAAATTGCTGCTTTGAAACCGGGAATTTCGGATGACCGAAGCGAAATTGCAGGGCTTTTCAAAAAACTTCTTTTTACAAAGTTTCCAAATTTCAAATTTCAAGCTTCTGAAAATATAAATTTTGCAAAAGCAGTTTTGAAAAAAAACTGCGAAGAATTTTTGAATGGTAATGCCAACGCTGGAAAACTTCGCCAATTGGTTTTTCAAATTGAAATCGCCTTCGATTTTCCGAGGTGGCTCGGAGATCTTTACAACAATTTGGACGGTGTGGAGGATTTTGCGATGACAGAATCCGAATCATTTTTGACAAAAGAAACAAAAGAAGTTTGTGCAAGTCTCTAACTTCAACAATTTCAACACTGTCTGTAAAAAATACGGAATTGTTCCAACGCAATTCATTCTCATCGTCAACATTGCCGAACAAACCGTTTCGCTGTTTGAGCAAAATAAATTCGTAAAAAATTTTTCCTGCTCCACGTCGCGTTTCGGCATCGGGCAAACGGAAGGTTCGAACTGCACGCCGCTCGGATTGCATCGCATCGCGGAAAAAATCGGCGCGGGCGAACCGGCGGGAACCGTTTTCAAATCGCGCAAAGTCGTCGGCCACACGTCGCAACCAGAATTTGTGGACGCCAAAATTACCACGCGCATCTTGTGGCTGGAAGGACTCGAACCCGGCTTGAACAAAGGATTTGATGGCGACGTCAACGTGGATTCGCACGCGCGTTACATTTACATCCACGGCACGGCGGACCAGAAATCCATCGGCAAACCCACTTCTTGCGGCTGCATCCATCTCGCCGACGCGGATTTGATTCCGCTGTTTGATTTGCTGCCGAGTGGAACTTTGGTTTGGATTGCCGAATTGTAATTTATTGAACTGTTAAATCGTTCAATCGGCTGCGAAGTTCGGTGACTAATTCCAATTCAACCATTTAACAATTAACGAAATGCTGCTTGCGCTTCGACGGCGGCGATTTAATTTACAAGTGTGTTCGCCCGCATCGGCAAATTTTTTTTCGTCCTCACGCTCGTGGCAACGCTCGGCGCGCATTGGGCGCTGCTGCAAACAGTTGCATGGACGACGATGCTCGCGGACAATCTTTGCACGCACTCCGTCAAAGAAGCCGTGACTGAAACTTTTGACGGCAACCATCCCTGCCCGCTTTGCAAAGCAATCGCCGCCGGGAAACAATCTGAAAAGAAAACTGATTTTTCGTTCCAATCGCAGAAATTGGAATTTCCGCCGCTGAAAGAAAATTTTGTTTTGATCGCGCCGTCGCAATTCCAACTTTTGCCGCAGGAAAATTCTTTCGCAAAATCTCTTTTTCAAAAACCGCTGCTGCCGCCGCCGCGGCAATTCTTCGTTTGATTCATCGCAGTCGTTGTCCGCGTGATTGCTCGCGCGGGCAAATTTTTTCCCATTTAACTTGAGACCGCGACGTTTCGCGTTCTCGCAACTTTGAGATTTGAAAATGAAAAATAAAAAAATGAAATTGGCGGTTTTGAATGCCGGACGCGGTTCGATGGTTGTATCCGGCGCAGTGCTTGCATCCATTGGTTTTGGCTTAACAGCAGCTCACGCCCATGGATTTGTCGGCGACCGTTTTTTTCCGCCGACGATTGCGACGGACGATCCGTTTGCGACGGATGAATTGTTGCTGCCGTCCGTCTCGTATTCCAAAAGCTCCGACAGGCCGCCGGTTGGCACAACGGATGCCGGGTTTGAGTTCGACAAGGAAATTTTTCCGGAGTTCGCGCTCGGCATTTCAGGCGATTGGTTGAATCAAAAACCCGACGGCGAACCGGCATCCAGCGGATTTGATGACTTCACGTTGAGCGCCAAGTATCAACTTTGGCAAAACGACGCGCATGAAGCCATTTTCTCCGTCGGCGGCGAATGGGAAATGGGCGGCACCGGCAGCAAACAAGTTGGCGCAGATTCTGCGAACACCTTCACACCGACAATTTATTTCGGCAAAGGTTTTGGCGATTTGCCTGACACATTGAAATACGCAAAGCCGTTCGCGCTCACCGGCACCGTTGGCGAAGATTTGCCGACGAGCGCCGACCCGAACAGTCTCGAATGGGGCTTCGCGCTCGAATACAGCCTGCCTTATTTGCAGGCGCAGGTGAAAGACATCGGCCTGCCGCAACCGTTCAAAAACATGATTCCTGTCGTCGAATTTTCCTTTGACTCGCCGGAAAATCGCGACGGCGGCGAAACCACGGGCACGATCAATCCCGGCGTTTTTTTTGAAAGCAGATACTTTCAAGTCGGCGCCGAGGCAATTATTCCTGTCAACAACGAAAGCGGTCACGATGTTGGCGCGGTCGTGCAACTCCAAATCTTTCTCGACGATATTTTCCCGAAAATTTTCGGCCATCCTGTTTTTGGGAATGATTGAAATCTCTTAAACAAAAAATTAACCACAAAAAAATCATGAAAAAAATGATTGTTTCCAGTCTCGCCGCCGGTTTGTTACTGGCGCTGCAATCGTCCGCACAGGCGCACGCCTTTTTGGATCATGCCGAGCCGAAAGTCGGCGGCACGATTACGAATTCGCCCGCCGAAATCAAAATCTGGTTCACGCAAAATCTTGAACCCGCATTCAGCAAAGTTGAAGTGCGCGACACACAGGGCAAAGAAGTGGACAAAAAAGACGCGCGCATTGACGGCAAAAATAAATCACTGCTCATCGTTTCATTGCTGCCATTGCCGGCAGGCAAATATACGGTGATCTGGCACGTCGTTTCGGTGGACACTCACAAAACGCAGGGTCGTTTCGAGTTCACAATAAAATAATCCAAACACGAAAGCAGGCATGACGACGGAATTTTTGGTTTTGACGCGAGCCGTTCATTTCGGCGCGTGCCTGCTCTTCTTCGGCATTTTTGCGTTTGACCGCTTTGTCGCAATCTCAATTTCTTCAAATGGCCAATCCGAAATCGCCGGTTATTGGAAATCATGCGTGAAAACTTTCAGTCTGGTTTTGCTGCCGGTTATTTTTTTGTCAGGCCTCGCGTGGTTCGTTTTGGTTGCGATGAACATGAGCGGAGAACCGCCGCAAGTGGAAATATTGAAAACGGTTTGGACGCAAACGCAATTCGGGACGGTTTGGGAAGTTCGTTTTGCCTTTTGGCTTGCCGCGGCCATCGCAGCCATTTGTTTTTATTTTTCAAAGTCGCAGATGGCGTTCCAAAAATTTTCAATTTGGCTCCAATTATTTTTCAGCGGCGTGCTGCTTGGCAGTCTGGCCTGGGCGGGACATGGGCTGGAAAATTCGCGCTGGCATTTGCTCGCGGACGTTTTGCATTTGCTGGCGGCGGGATTTTGGCCGACGGGACTGCTGCCGTTCGCCCTGCTTTTGCAAAAATTGCGCCAGGCTTCCGAACTTGCGCGCTGGAATTTCATCGCCGCGCTCGTCCGCCGTTTTTCGGCCTTGAGT
>DASYAA010000196.1:0-5664 GCA_036501565.1 Verrucomicrobiia bacterium | reverse complement strand
GCAAGTGTGTATTGAATCAAATCGTTGCTGCCGATGCTGAAAAATTTCACCTGCTTCGCCAGCGTGTCGGCGATGAGCACGGCGGAGGGAATTTCAATCATCGCGCCGACTTCCATTTTTTCATCGAACGGAATTTTTTTCGCGCGCAACTCCTCTTTGCATTTTTCGACGAGCGCGTTGGCCTGATTCAATTCGTCCAGGCCGGAAATCATCGGATACATCAGCTTCACGTTGCCTTCGGCGCTGGCGCGGAGAATGGCGCGAAGCTGCGCGCTGAACATTTCCGGTTGCGCGAGGCAAAACCGGATCGCGCGCCAGCCAAGAAACGGATTCATTTCCTGCGCCAGTTGCAGGTGTGAAACGAATTTGTCGCCGCCCAAATCCAGCGTGCGGATGATGACCGGATTGGGTTTCAACGCCGCCGCAACTTGCTGATAAACTTTGTATTGGGACTCCTCGCCCGGCGAATCTTCGTGGTTGATGAATAAAAATTCCGTGCGGAACAAGCCGACGCCTTCCGCGCCATGCTTGACGACGGCTTCAATGTCATTCTGGTCTTCAATGTTGGCGGAAAGATGGATGAATTTTCCATCAAGCGTGACGGCGGGTTGCCGCTGGATTTCGCGTAGTTTTTCTTCGAGCGAGGCCTTGTTTTTTTCGAGCTGGCCGTATTCAAACAACGTCTGGTCGGTTGGATTGAGAATGACCGTTCCGTTGTAACCATCGAGCAGCGCGTAATCGCCGCTGTCCAATTCCTGACTGATGCTCTGCAATCCAACGACGGCGGGGATTCCCAGCGACCGCGCCATGATCGCCGTATGCGAAGTTTTGCCGCCGATGTCGGTCGCGAAACCGAGGACAAATTTTTTATCCAATTGCGCCGTGGTGGACGGACTCAAATCGTGACTGACCAAAATGCACGGCTCGGCGAGATGACGCAGATCAAATTCATCCTGAACATCGAGCAGATTATCAAGCACGCGAACCGTTAAATCGCGCATATCATCGGCGCGTTCGCGAAGATATTCGTCGTTCACTCCAGCCAGCGCCGTGGAATAACGTTCCGCGACGGCGTGAAAGGCGAACTCGGCATTGACCTTTTGCTCCTTGATCACCCGGATGACCTCGTCCACCAGCATCCGGTCTTCGAGCATCAACAAGTGCGCGTCGAAAATGTCGCCTTCCTTCGTTCCCATGCTTTCGACGACCTTGCGCTGCACTTCGGAAATTTGCTGGCGCGTCTGGACGAGCGATTTTTCAAAACGACCGACTTCCGGCGGAATTTTTTCAGCGGGCAATTCGCGCCGCGCGATGACGTGGCGGGCGCGATGCAGGACGAGAATTTTTCCGCGACAAATGCCGGCGGAAGCGGCAATGCCGCGAAACACCTTTTCTCCCTTGGTTTGCGCCGACATACGATTCGCGGGAAGAAATAGCCGAACGCTTCCGCGTTGAAAAGCAATTCCGCTGGAAAAATAAAAAGCCCGCGAAGGCGGCCCTTGAAACTCTCAACTTTCAACAATTTTTACGCTCGCTCCATGTATTTGCCGGTGCGCGTGTCAATTTTGATTTTTTCGCCGGTCTTGATGAACAGTGGCGCTTGCACCGTGATGCCAGTTTCCATTGTGACGGCCTTCTGCACATTGTTCGCCGAGTCGCCGCGAATTCCTTCCGGCGCGTCGGCCACGGTCAGGATGACGCTTGGTGGAATTTCCACGCTCACGGCTTTTTCTTCCACGAACACCACCGTTACCGGCGCGTTTTCCACAAGGAAATTTTTCGCGTCGCCGACCAATTCCGCCGCGATTGTAACCGTCTCGTAATTTTCCGGGTTGGTGAAAACATAATCCGCGCCGTCCTTGTAACTGAACTCCATCTTCGTCGTCATCATCGGCACCGGCTCGATTTTTTCAGTCGAACTAAAGCGCACGTCGGACGTTTTGCCTGTTCTGATACTGCGCAACGTCGCCTGCACAAACGCACGCAGGTTGCCGGGCGTGCGGTGCTGGAAATCGAGGACGACGGCAATGTCGCCGTTGTAATTGATTGCCATGCCGCGCCGAAGATCACTTGCTGTTGCCATAAAATTAAAAAACAAATTTGCCGCGTTGATTTTTTACAAACGCGAGTTGGAGAAAATAGCTGAAAATTAAGCGAAGGCAAGCGCGGTTTTCGGCAAAGACAATGATTCAGTGGCCCGCTTTTTGGTGAGATGCGACTGCATAATTGTGAATAACCCACCCTTGACACCACAAAATTTTGTATGTTACAAACGTGTAACCACAATTAGCAGTGGTTTTATGCGTTGCCCAAAATGCGGTTGTCAGGACGATAAGGTCATTGATTCGCGCGCCTCGCGTGAAGGAGCGACGATTCGCCGCCGCCGCGAATGTATCAAATGCGGCCATCGCTTCACCACTTACGAGGAACTCGAACACGAAGGCTTGATGGTGCTCAAGCGTGATGGACGACGCGAAGAATTTTTGCGCGAAAAACTTTTGTCTGGCATCAAGAAAGCCTGTCAGAAACGTCCCATCAGTTTGAAAGCGATGGACGATTTGGTGGATCACATTGTTGCAGCCGTGACTGAAAAATTTGAAAGCGAAGTGCCCGGCGAATTCATCGGCAAGATGGTCATGGACGGCTTGCGCGAATTGGATGATGTCGCCTACGTCCGCTTCGCCAGCGTCTATCGCCGCTTTCAGGAAGCCACTGATTTCGTTTCCGAAGTCAAAAAACTGGAGGCCGCCAAATGATCGCGCTTCAATCCGATTGCCTGCTCTTCCAGCTCGCCAGCGGCGAAAGCATTCCATGCTCGCCCGAAATGATTTCCGTCGAACTCGTCGGCGATTCCGATGGCCGGCTCGATCCCGAAATGCTGCGCCACGCCGCCGCGTCCGTTTTCCATTACTTCAAAAAGGAACTGAACCGCGAAACCGTTACCATCGGTGAATTCGCCGGCGCGCTGGAAAAAGCCCTGCGCAATCTCGGCATGACCATCCGCGCGGATGCATTTGGACCACGCTCGCAGGAAATCATCGAAACCGACCTCGGCCTATTCACGCGCCAGTCCGACGGCCACAGCCTCGAACTTTTTTTCTTCCCGCGCCTGCGCGAAGAACTCCGCGCCCAACTCCGCCAGTCGCCGCGAGTTGTGCGCTTTCGCGGCCTGCGCGTCTGCGTCAAGGAACTTGCGGGCGCGCAACGCTGGAGCAACCGCTGTGAAAAATTGTCGGAGCAAATCGTCGAATACCTGCGCGGCTGCCTGACCGCCGAGCCGGAGCAATCCGACTGCGCGCTCGTCGTGGAATAAATTCCAGACACGAATTTCACTAATTATCACGAATTGAAATTGGTGGGGCGCGCGTCCCCGCGAGCCGAAAATAATTAGTGAAAATTCGTGTAATTCGTGTCTAAACTTTTCGCGTGAGCAAAACCCTGTTTGAAAAAATCATCGCGCGGGAGATTCCGGCAGAGATTGTTTATGAAGACGAATTGGTTCTCGCCATCCGCGACATCAATCCGCAGGCGCCGGTGCACGTTTTGATTTTTCCGAAGAAAGTGATTCCGCGAATCGGCGAAGCGAAGACCGAAGACCAGCCGTTACTCGGGCACATTTTGCTCAAAGCCGCCGAAGTGGCGAAGAAGCTGGATTTGAAAAGCGGCTACCGGCTCGTCATCAACAACGGCGCGGACGGCGGCGAAACCGTGCCGCACCTGCACGTCCACATTCTCGGCGGACACCACATGGCCTGGCCGCCGGGTTGAATTCGCGCTGGACAGAATTTTTTTTGGGTGCAAAGTGGACAAAATCTTTTCCAAAAAATGAAAACTAATATGCGCGTCGCTTTATTCATTGTGCTCGCCATGTTCGTCAACGGATGCGCGCAATCTTCATCTGACACGACGGTTGATCTTTGGATTTCTTACACAAGCGCACCAAGTAGCGAGAAAAATTATGATTTTGAACTTCGCAACTTTAAACGTGAATTTATTTTGGGAATATGTCCCTCTACAAAGCAGTTACAGTGGTCTTATCAGTTTGATTTGGCCGGAGAACGTCCCACATATAATTTAGACCAGTTGAGAGTTGACGATAGTGTCGCTGGTGACGCGCAGTTGACTAAAGTGTATTTGAAGGTGACTTCCGGTCATGTGATGATGGATCGCATCGGTCACACTGTAACGATTGACATTCAGATTCAGAAGGACGGAATCACAAATGACTTTATAGGAAATGGCACATATCCATTTCACGAATAAGTAGCCTGACAACTAGATAGGCTACAAAAATTTCTTCAACACCTTGCCCAGCCGCGCGATTCCTTTGCGGATGTTTTCCTCGTTCGCGCTGCCGAAGCTGATGCGCATTTCGTTGTCCGGCTTGGCGCGCGACGGATCGTCGGCGTAGCAGAGTTCGCCGGGAACGTAGAGCACGTCATTCTTCAGCGCGGTCTGGAACACGCGTGATTTCACGCCGGCGGAAATTCCCTTTGGCAGCCGCGCCCAGAAATAAAGTCCGCCGCCGGATTTCCAAATCTCCACACTCGCCGGAAAATATTCCGCGAGCGCGAGCTTCATCACGCGCGCCTTGCGGGCGTAATTTTTTTGCACCTTCGCGACGTGCTTGTCGTAAAGTCCGGTTTCCAATGCTCGCGCCAAAAGTTGTTGCAGCAAGTTCGCCGTGCCGAAATCGTGGTTGCCCTTGATGCGCTGGACGGTCGTGAAGAGCGGTTCGGGCAAAATGCCGAAGCCGACGCGCGCGCCGGGCGCGTAGGGCTTGCTGTAAGTGCCGGTGTAAATCACGCGCTCCGCCGCGCCGGGAAGCGTGAGCGCGGTCGGCACATCCGCACCGTGATCGAAACGCAGTTCGCGATACGCGGCGTCTTCGAGCAGATAAATCGGGTGTCCGGCGGCGCGCTCGAATTTTTTCAACAGCTTCAGCGCGGCGGATTTTTTCGCGAGTGAAGTCGTCGCGCCGGTCGGATTTTGAAAATAGGTGACGAGGTAAAGTGCTTTCACACGGCGGAGTTCGCCGGATTTTTTTAGGCGCGTAAGAAGTTCTTCGAGGTGAACCAGATCAATTCCATCGCGTTCGAGTTTCACGCCGCGAGCTTTAATTCCGCGACTTTGAAGAATGCTTAAAAAAACAAAATACGTCGGGTCTTCGACGAGAATGATGTTGCCTTCGTCGCAGAGCGCTTCGAGCGTCATGTAAAGCAATTGCTGCGAGCCGCCGGTGATGATGACGCGTTCGGGCGAATGACCTTTGCTCGCGGAATTTGCGCCGTCGAGTTTTTGCAAATGTTTTGCCGTCAATTCGCGTAAATTATTTTCGCCGGCGGTGATGCCGTATTGCAACGCGGGCTGGCCGGTTTTTGGCGAACACAAAATTTCGTTGAGCAGCTTGCGCGAAATTTCAACGGGCAACATGGAATTGTCCGTGAACCCGGCAGCAAGCGAAATCAGTTTTGGCCGCGAGAGCGCCGCGTGCATGAGCCACGAGATTGGCGGCACGCCGGTGCGCTGACCCATTTTAGACAGGACGTTTGATTTCATGTGAAAAGGTTGGAGACGCTAACAGCTTTGGAGTGCGCGGACAAGTCCGCGCCTTTGGAACAACGCGACATGTCGCGTTGTTGAAAGCAGTGTCATGACACCGCA
>DASYAA010000195.1:0-9958 GCA_036501565.1 Verrucomicrobiia bacterium | reverse complement strand
CAATCCCGCGACCAAGGGTGACGACGGCTTTCTTCTGCGTCGCGCGCGCCCGATTTTCACCGGCACGGTGTTTCGTGATTTTGATTTTAATTTCACGCCTGATTTTGGGGGCAGCGCGGTACAAATCTTGGACGCATATATCAATTATCGCTACGACCTCGCATTACAATTGGAGGCGGGCAAATTCAAATCGCCGGTCGGCTTGGAACAATTGCAATCCGATCCGGTCACGTTGTTCAATGAGCGTTCCATTGTGAACGATTTGGTGCCGAATCGCGATATTGGCGTTAAGTTGCATGGCGATTTGTTCGGCGGAATGTTGAGTTACGCTGCGGGAATTTTTGACGGCGCGCCGGATTATCTGGGCACGACGGTGAATACGGATTCTGATGATGACAAGGCATTCGCTGGACGTATTTTTCTTCAACCGTTGAAGACGTCGGGGATAGCCGCGCTGCAAGGTCTGGGTTTTGGTGTCGGCGGCAGTTATGAGGATGACCGCAATGGCGCTGCCGGCTTGACGGGAGGCTACACGACGGACGGTCAGCAGAAGTTTTTCACTTATGCTGCCGGAGTGGTGGCAAACGGCACGCACTGGAGAATTTCTCCGCAAGGATATTATTATTACGGGCCGTTTGGAATTTTGGGTGAGTATGTTATTTCCGATCAGGATGTCAGTCGTACCACGGTGCCACTGGTTTCTACTGGCTTACGAAACACGGCTTGGGAAATTTCCGGCGGCTGGGTGTTGACGGGTGAAAATGCTTCGTATACCGACGTCACGCCGAAACATCCGTTTGATCCGCGCAAGGGACAGTGGGGCGCATGGCAGCTTGCCGCGCGTTATGCAGATTTGGATATTGATAGCAGCGCTGCGTTCCCCAATTTTGCCAGCGCCACAGCTTCAGCTTCAGAGGCCGAAGCGTGGTCGGCTGGAATCAATTGGTATCTCAACAAGGACATCCGCGTGAATGCAAGTTTCTCACGCACGACATTCACCGGCGGCGCAACCGGCGCGGTGACCAAACAGCCGGAAAATGTCCTGTTCACGCGCTTGCAATTAGGATTTTAATACAACAACATAATTGAACTTATCAAAGAACGCATGATTTTATGACGACCGAAAAACATTATCGCAGTCTCGTCAAAGCCGTTTCGTGGCGGCTCACCGGCAGCTTGGACACGCTGATCATTTCGTTTCTAGTCACGGGAAAATTGACATACGCGTTCACCATCAGCGGCGTGGAATTGTTCACGAAAATTTTTCTCTATTACGTCCACGAGCGGGTTTGGGTAAAAATTCCATTGGGTCGCGTGAAAGAGCCGGCGCCGGACAAGCCCAATTACACGATTTGAAAATGAAGAATGGGGTGGCCGACGGGATTCGAACCCGCAACAACAAGCTCCACAAGCTTGGACTCTACCATTGAGCTACGACCACCAGCCGGTCACAAGCTAGTTTTTTCCAGCGGACGCGTCAAGTTTGCGACGGCATCGGCTGTTTCAATTTCGGCTGCACATCAGGGACGGCCGCGCCGCGCGCCTGCGGAAATTTGATTTTCGAGCGCAGCAACAAAGTGCCGAGGCACATATCGGCAAAAGGCATCACGACATTAAAATTTTTGTGCATATAACGGTGATGAAGCAGGTGATGACCATTGAGCCGGTAAAAAATCCACGAACGTTCCACGCGCCGCGCTTTTGGCAAGTGCATACACCAGTGCATATATTCATAAGCTCCGTAATAGCTGGCGAAAGCGAGAAAAGAGCCAATCATCAATTCCCAACGGCCAATGCTCCAGGCCAGCGCGAGAACCGGCACCATTCCAGCCGCGATCAGCACCGGCCCGTTCCACCACGCCATCGGAATGATTTTTTTGTCGGGCTCATGGATGACATGATAAGTGTGATCGGATTTGAAAATGTGATGATGCACTTTTGCGTGCGCGTTAAACGCATAGGTGAAATTCCAAAATGGCCGGTGCATCAAATAACGATGCAACGTCCATTCAAAAAAAGATGAAAAAATCACTCCGCCGCTGAAACCAACGGCTGACCAAAATATGAAATGTTCTAAAAACAACATAAAAACGGAAACCTGTAACAAGAATTAACCGGCTTTAACAGCAATTCGACACCTGAAACCTCAATCATGTTCAAACGTTGACAAAGAAGCAATTTAATTTTTCGCTCGCATGTTAAATTCGTGAAACGGGATTTTCATTTCCGTTCCTTCATTGCCAATGCCGTTCGCGCGCTTTAGAATTTTCACAGTTCATTTATTCATGTCCGAATACAAAGTTCAATTCGAGGTCTTTGAAGGCCCGCTCGATCTGCTTCTTTATCTCATCAAGCAGGAGGAAGTGGACATTTACGAAGTCAACCTCACCAAACTCGCCACGCAATTCATCGCGCACATTGACCTCATGCGCGAATTCGATCTTGAAGTCGCCGGCGAATTTCTCGTGATGGCCTCGACGCTCATGTATATCAAGAGCCGCGAACTGCTGCCCGTCGAACAACAAGTCGTTGTCGAAGGCGAGGACGACGGCGAAGACCCGCGCTGGGAATTGATCCGGCAACTTGTCGAATATAAAAAATTCAAGGACGCCGCCGCGCAATTGCAAGTGCGCGAAGCCGAGCAGGAAAATATTTTTCCGCGCCTGCCGGGAAAACTGGAATTTGAATCCGCCGCGCCCGCGCCAAAACCGGACGTTTCCATTTTCGACCTGCTCAATGCCGTCAACGGCGTGCTGCAACGCTTTAAAAAACGCGAAGGCGACGCGCGCGACATCTTCGAGGACAAATGGACCGTCAGCGAAAAGATCGAAAGCATCCTGAAAATCCTTGCCGAGCGCGGCAGCGTGCGCTTCGCCGAATTGTTCGAGAGCGCCGCGAGCCGCGCGGAAGTCATCTGCACATTTCTCGCGTTGCTGGAATTGATCCGGCTCAAGCAACTCGTCTGCGTCCAGCCCGAAGCGTTTGCGGAAATTGAAATCCGCCGCGCAACCGTGCCGGTTGTGGCCATCGCTGCGCCAACGGAAAATCAAAATGCAAATCAGTAATCAAATCACAAAACGATTGCCGCGCATTTTAGGTTTAATTGCTTTGCTGATTTGCGTTCCGCTAACCGCACGCGCCGATGCCGGAACACCTCTAATGTGGGCAGGAATGATTCATTTGGTTTTAGGAAATGCAATTATCGGAATTTTTGAAGGATTGATTCTCGCTTGGATTTTCAAATTAAGAAAAGGCATTTGCGTTCTCGTGATGATTCCAGCCAATTATTTTTCGGCATGGATTGGCGGACTATATTTGAATCACGAAATTACGTCGGCGTTGCCATTCAATCTTTACAATGCTTGGGTTTGGATTTGGGTCATGGTTCTTGTGACATTTTTAATCACTTTGATTTTTGAATGGCCATTTGTCTTTTTTTGTTTCCGCAAAGAGCAAAACAGATTCAAAAAAAGCGTGCAGGGGAATTTGTTAGTTAATTCTTTGAGCTATATTTTGTTGTTCAGTTGGTATTGGCTGGCGAGTGGAACGGCACTTTACACAAAAATGAACATCGTTCAACCGTCGGAGATTTCTTTTCCGAAAGAAGGATTTGTTTATTTCATTTCAAATACAAATGGTGTTTGCAAATTGGAT
Organism: Verrucomicrobiia bacterium; assembly: GCA_036501565.1. GTDB lineage: Bacteria > Verrucomicrobiota > Verrucomicrobiia > Limisphaerales > UBA11358 > UBA11358. Next base: position 6,304 of record DASYAA010000195.1, on the reverse strand, counting down.
TTAAGCACGCATCAAATTGAAAAAGTTTATCCATTGAAAACAGATCAAGACGACCGACTTTTTGTCAGAGCTTCAACTTTTGATACCAACAGTTGGGATATTTTGGATTCTTCAAAGAAGATTTTAATTTGTTCAAATCTTCAGGTGACAGCCGTTTCTCGTTGGAGAGATACAAATGATCCAAGTCGGATTGAAGGAACTTGGTTTAATTTTGACTACGATAAAATTCCACAATTGGGAGCAGCCGAAAAAAGTGATTGGACTTTTAGAACTGGTTTTTGGCCTATTGAAGGATTTCGAGGAAGCAATCAAAAGACCGGAGAAAAAATTTATTTTTCGTTAGAAACTCCATTTGTTGCATGGATTGTTCGAAGCGCGACGCAATTTCCAGATGACCACGTCATTTTTCAAATGGGCGATGACCAGATTTGTTTACTTGAACCTTCAACAAAAAAAATAGCTCTGATAGCCAGAGGCCAAGGCCCGGTTGTCGTTCTTCCAAAAGAAAATTAATTTTGCATTTAACTATGGAACTTAAATTCATTCTCGAATCCCTGCTGTTCTCCGCGCAAAAACCTTTGAGCGTGAAAGAACTTCGCGACGTCCTTGCCAGCGCCGCCGAACACGAGGACGCCGACGCCACCGCCAAAGCGCTCGCCAAAACCAGGGAGAGCGAGTTGACCGCCGCGCTCGAACAGCTCGCGCGCGAACACGAAACCGCCACGCGCAGTTACCGGCTCGCGTGCGTCGCCGGTTCGTGGCAATTCGTCACGCAGCCGGAATTTTCCCAGTGGCTGCGCGCGCTCGTCGGCGTGAAGCTCCGTCCGTCGCGGCTTTCGCAGCCCGCGCTGGAGACGCTCGCCATCATCGCATATCGCCAGCCCATCACGCGCGCCGAGGTCGAGCAAATCCGCGGCGTGAACGTGGACGGCACGATGCAGACCATCATGGAACGCGGCCTCGTCGAGTCGGTCGGCCGCGCGGAAGTCGTCGGCCGCCCGAATACTTACGGCACGACGGCGCTGTTCCTCGAATACTTCGGCCTGCGCGGTCTGGAAGATTTGCCCGCTGCGGACGAACTCCGCCGCATCCCCGTCGAAAAACCGCCCGCGCCCGTCACGGCTGATCCCGGTCTGGCAACGGCGGCGCCGGAGCAATTGAAATTGGAAGAGGCGGAGAAAATGCAGAATGCGGAAGATGAAATGCAAACAACTCGTTAACAGCTATGTTTCATGGCTGAAAGAAGGTCTGCGCATCGAACAGCTTAATCCCGGCTGCGTCATTTCCACGCCGTTTTTGGATCGCCACAATGACGAAATAGAAATTTACGTTGAAAAACGTAATGATGAACTTTGGTTGACGGATGATGGTTACACTTTGGCCGACTTACGCCATTCATCTGTTGTGCTCGACACTGATAAACGGCGCGCTCATTTGCGTGGCATTATTCAAGGTTTTGGAGTGCGTAACGACGGAGAGCAGCTTTGCGTTGCGACGACGCCCGAAGACTTTCCACAGCGAAAACATAATCTTATCCAAGCCATCCTCGCCGTGAATGATATGTTTGTAATGGGCGAGGAATCGGTTCTTCAATTATTCAAAGAAGACGTGGAAAAATTTCTTCGTTCAAAAGATGTTCCGATTATCCGAGATGTAAAATTGAGCGGCTATAGTGGTTTTGATCACAAATTTGATATTGCAGTTCCGCCGCGTGGCAACAGGCCGGAAGGCGTTGTTCAAGCAATTAATCGTCTTACAAAAGAACGCGCGGCAAGTTTAGCTTTCATGATTTCAGATGTCGAACGCGAACGTGGCAAGGGAAGTTTGATTGCCTATGCATTTATTAACGACGCGGAAGATGCTGTAAATTCAGAGAATTTGTCAGCTCTCACAGCATATGGTATTAAGCCAATTTTGTGGAGTCATCGAGAGAAAGAAATTGTTACGTTGACGGCTTGAAATATTTCCGCTGGTTTCTGCGCGCGAAACAGGTTTGATTCTTCCCGCTTAATTCTGCATTCTGCTTTGCCGTGAACATTCCCGAACATCGCAAGGCGATTGACAAGCTGGACGCGCACATCGTCCGGCTGCTCAACGAGCGCACGCGCCACGTGCTCGCCATCGGCGACATCAAGCTCGCGGCGGGCGAGGAGATTTACGCGCCGCATCGCGAACGCGCCGTGTTCGAGCGCGTCTGCAAATCCAACGCCGGGCCGATGACCGACGAGCAGTTGCGCGCGATCTACCGTGAAATCATGTCCAGCGCGCTCGCGCTCGAAAAGACCATGACCATCGCGTATCTCGGTCCGGAGGCGACGTTCACGCATCAGGCGGCGATCCGCCGGTTCGGTTCGAGCCTGCGCTACGCGTCGCAAAAAACCATCGCGGACGTTTTTACCGAGGTCGCCAAAAACCGCGCGGATTACGGCGTCGTGCCCGTGGAAAATTCCACCGAGGGCGTCGTCACGCATACGCTCGATATGTTCGTGGACAGCGACCTGAAAATCGTTTCGCAGATTGTTTTGCCAATTTCATATAGTTTGGCAACAAAATCGCCAACAGACAGAACGGCTGAAATTCGTAGAATTTATGGTCATCCACAAGCGCTGGCTCAGTGTCGCTCGTGGATTCAAAAAAATCTGCCAAGCGCGGAAATAATTGAAACTTCCTCTAATGCTCGTTCGGCTGAACAAGTGGCAGAATCCGCTTTGCAAGATGTAATGTATCAGGAAACGCTGAAAGCCATTTCGGCTAAATCAAAAAAAGGATTACCTCAAACGACGGCAAAAGATGACGGACTGAAGGTGGCTGCGATTACAGGAATTCTTGCGGCGGAAAAATACGGCCTGCGAATTTTGGAACAGGACATCCAAGACAACGCCGCGAACGCGACGCGCTTTCTCGTTCTCGGACGCCAATGCAGCCCGCCGACGGGCGACGATCGCACGAGTTTGATGGTCAGCGTTTCCGACAAAGTCGGCGCGCTGCACGAGGCAATTGCCGCGTTCCGCAAATTCAAGATCAACATGACGAAAATTGAATCGCGTCCGAGCAAGCGCAAGGCGTGGGAGTATTTCTTCTTCATTGATTGCGACGGCCACGCGCAGGAGAAAAAAGTTGCGAACGCGATCAAAATTCTCGGCAAGCATTGCAATTTTGTGAAAATCCTCGGCTCGTATCCGAACACGGATTGAACGCATTTTTTGCTTTTCAAAATCTCGTGGTTGTGCTATGAATTCCATCATGGAGTCGCAGGAATCCATGTATTTTATTTGGGGCATTGATGACGCGCCATACGGTCCGGTCGAATTGCCGATGCTGGTTGATTGGATCGGCGATGGCCGTGTGCTGGCCGACACATGGATTTTTGCGCGCAGCGCGGGCAACTGGCAGAAAGCGTCGGAAATTCCTGAACTCGAAAATTATTTTAATCCGAAAAACGCTGTCATTCCCGAAAATCCATCGCGCGCAGGCCTGACGCCGGGTTCGTTGCGACGAATCAAGATTCTGGCTGATTTGAAGGACGCGCAACTCGCGCATCTTTCGGACTTCATGGAACTGCAAAAAGTGCCTCAATGGTCGGTGCTGTTCAATCAGGGCGACGCGGGCGATGCGATGTATCTTGTTCTCGCCGGAGAAATGCGTGCGAGGATGATGATTGGCGGAAAGGAAACGATTATTGCCACATTCGAGCCGGGAGATTTTTTTGGAGACATGGCGCTGTTCGATAACGGCCCGCGTTCTGCGGATGTGGTCGCCAACGCGGACAGCGTGTTGCTCAAAATTTCCACCGTCAACTTCAACCGGCTTACGCGCGAGGCGCCAGCATTGGCCACGCCTTTTTTGCAAGCCACGGCGCGCACACTTTCCGCGCGCATCCGCGCCGACAACAAGCGGCTGACGCGCGTGACACAACAGTTTTCAACCAGCGGTAATATGTTGTGATAATTCTTCCCGGTTGAAATTCTCCACCTTTGCAGGCAAGCTGCCGTCGTGAGCCACCTCTCCAAAGCACGTGAAGTTTTTGACATTGAGCTTGCCGCGCTCAAAAAAGTGCGCGCGCAACTTGACGCTTCTTTTGACGAAGCGGTTGAAACAATTGTCGAAGCAGTGAAGCGGCGCGGAAAAATTGTCGTCGTCGGCATCGGCAAATCCGGCAACGTCGGGCAAAAAATCGCCGCGACATTGACCAGCACCGGCTCGACGAGCGTTGTTTTGAACAGTGTTGACGCATTGCACGGCGATTTAGGAATCGTGAACGACGGCGACGTGGTTTTGGCATTGAGCTATTCCGGCGAATCGGAAGAATTATTAAATTTGTTGCCTGTGCTCAAAAGATTTTCCGTCAAAATCATTTCGTTCACGGGCAATTTGAAATCGTCATTGGCAAAACACAGTGACGTTTCGCTCAACGTAAAAGTTCCGAAGGAAGCCTGTCCATTCAATCTCGCGCCGACGAGCAGCACGACGGCGATGCTCGTTATGGGCGACGCATTGGCGATGGCTGTTTTGCAGGCGCGTGGCTTCAAGCAAAAGGATTTTGCGAAATTGCATCCGAGCGGCGCGATTGGGCGTGCGATGTTGTTAAAAGTCGGCGACATCATGCGCACGGGAAATCGAAATGCGATTGCCGAAGAAAATTTGTCCGTGAAAGAAGCATTGCTCGTGATGACGCACGCGAAGTCTGGCAGTTTGAGCGTCGTGAACACACGCGGGAAATTAACCGGCGTTTTCACCGACGGCGATTTCCGCCGTCATATGGCCACCAGCGGAGATGATTCGCTCGCGCAGCCGTTGAAAAATGTGATGACGCCAAATCCGATTTGCATTTCTGAAAATGCGCTGGCGGTTGAAGCCTTGAAAATCTTCAACGAGCGGAATATTGACGATTTAATCGTCGTGAATGCAAAGCAAGAGCCGGTCGGCTTGGTTGATTCGCAGGACTTGCCGAAATTGAAAATTGTGTGAAAAGCGAAGCGCCAAAGCGTCCGACTGTTTTGATTTTCATGGGCGTGACGGGCGTTGGCAAAACGACCATTGCAAAATTGTTCGCAAAAAAAACCGGCGCAGTTTTTTATGAAGGCGACGATTTTCATTCGCCGAAAAATATTGAAAAGATGCGCAGCGGCATTCCTTTAACAGACGACGATAGAGAAAAATGGCTGCGGACTTTGAGGGAACTCATCGTTGGCTTGTTGACGGCAAATGAATTTGCCGTGATGACGTGTTCGGCATTGAAATCGGAATATCGCGAATTGTTGCAAGGTGGCGATTCGCGTGTTCAGTTTGTGTATTTAACCGGGCCGCGAGCGGTTATTGAAGAACGGTTGAAAGCCAGACGAAATCATTTCATGCCGCCAACGTTGCTGGACAGTCAATTTGCAATTCTTGAACCGCCAAGCGGCGCGCTGACTTTCAGTTGTGAAAAAACTCCAGCGGAAATTGTAACGGCGTTGATTCAGGTTTTTGGAATTGCCCGGCTGGATTGAATTTGATCCGCCGCTTTCGGTAGTAAGAAGGCGAGTCCGGCGGCGATCAACATTCCCAAGCCGAGTGCGTTGAACGGGATTGCGGTGCTGTGATATGAATTCTTTAACCACCCGACGATGTAAGGCCCGAAAAATCCGCCGGTGTTGCCGAGCGAGTTGACGAGGCCGATGACTGGGCCGAAAACATTGCGCGGCAAAGTTTCGGTCGGGATCGCCCAGAACGGCGCGAGCGCGGCGAACGGGCCGGGAATCGCCAAACACATGAAGGCGTAGGACAGCCAGAAATGTTCCCGCGTCAGCACGCTCAAAATCAAACTCGCGCCGCTCAATGTATAGACCGCCGCAACGTGGCCGCGACGTTCGCGCGTTTTGTCCGAGTGCCAGGAATTGACCACCATGATGATGGCGGTGACGGCGTAGGGCGCGGCGAACAAAAATCCGTATTGCACCGCGCTGAAATTTTTCGACTTCAAGCCGTCCGTGAAAAAAGTCATGCAGCCGTAGGCCGCCGCGTTATGCAGAAAATTCATGACGATCATCACAAAAATTTCCCGTCGCACGAATCGCTTCCAAAGTGATACAGCTTTCACTGGCTCGAGTTTCGCCGCTTCACGTTGCAAAGTGGTTTCCAAAAAGTTTTTTTCTTCCGCAGAAATCCATTTGGCATCGCGCGGATGGTCGCTGATAAAAAACCACCAAATCGGAAGCCAGATAAATGGCAAAGCGCCTTCGAGCATCAACATCGTTTTCCAGCCGTAAGCGCCGAGCAGCCAGCCGGTGACGGGCGCGGAGGCGACGACGGCGAGCGGCTGGCA
>DASYAA010000194.1:0-5518 GCA_036501565.1 Verrucomicrobiia bacterium | reverse complement strand
TTTCGCGATGGCGATCTCCATGAGCTGGCCGACGCCGGTCTGGTCAATCGAGGCGAACGGATTTTTCTTCATGATCTCCGCCTCCTGATACGCGCCGAGGAAACTCCCGGAATCGTCGCGGCTCATGCCGAGCGCGGTTTGCGTGAGGTCGTTCGTGCCGAAGCTAAAAAATTCCGCCGTCTGCGCGATTTCGTCCGCGGTCAACGCGCCGCGCGGAATCTCGATCATCGTGCCGACGCTGTAATTAATTTTCACTTTTTTCTCTTTCTGCACTTGCGCGGCGACTTCGTGAACGATCGCGACCTGCAAATCCAATTCGCGTTTGAAGCCGACGAGCGGAATCATGATCTCGGGTTTCGCTTTGAAACCTTTTTTGGTCGCATCAGCCGCAGCTTCCAAAACTGCGCGCGCCTGCATCCGTGTGATTTCGGGATACTTGATTCCCAAACGGCAGCCGCGAAAACCAAGCATCGGGTTGAACTCATGCAACTCGTGAACACGGTGCATGATTTTCTCGACGGGAATGTTGAGCTTCCGCGCCAAATCCATTTGTGACTCCTTCGAGTTCGGCAAAAATTCGTGCAACGGCGGGTCAAGAAAACGGATCGTCGCCGGAAAACCTTTCAACGCCTTGAAGATGCCGAAGAAGTCGTCACGTTGATACGGCAGCAATTTCGCGAGCGCATCTTCACGCATCGCGATGGTGTCCGCGAGAATCATTTCTCGCATCGCGTCAATGCGGTCGCCTTCGAAGAACATGTGTTCCGTGCGCGTGAGGCCGATGCCCACCGCGCCGAACGCGACGGCATTCGCGGTCTGCTCCGGCGTGTCGGCGTTTGTGCGGACGGAAAGGCGCGTGGCCTGCGAGCACCATTTCATCAATTGCGCGAAGCTCTTGAATTTTTCCGTGGCCTGCGCCTGTTTGTCGCCGCCAATCAAACCGGCGATGATTTCCGACGGAGCGGTTTTGATTTGTCCGGCGTAAACCGTGCCCGCCGTTCCATCAATCGAAAGAAAATCGCCTTCGTTAAAAGACTGTCCGCTCACGCTGACGGTTTTCTTATCGTAATCCACCTGCAACGCGCTCGCGCCGCAGACGCAGACCTTGCCCATCTGACGGGCGACGAGCGCTGCGTGCGAACTCACGCCGCCGCGCGCGGTCAAAATTCCTTCCGCCGCGATCATGCCGCGCAAATCTTCGGGCGAAGTCTCGACGCGGACGAGCAAAACTTTTTCGCCCTTCTCGGCGGCTTGAACCGCGCGGTCGGCGTTGAAATAAATTTTTCCAGTGGCCGCGCCCGGACCGGCGGGCAAACCTGTCGCGATGGCTTTCGCCTTTTTCACTTCAGCCAGATCGAAAACGGGCGCGAGCAATTGATCGAGTTGATCAGCGGGGTTGCGCAAAATCGCCGTCTCCCAGTCAATGAGTTTTTCCTTCACCATGTCCATCGAGAATTTCAGCGCAGCCATCGCCGTGCGCTTGCCGTTGCGCGTCTGGAGCATGAACAGCTTGCCTTCCTGCACGGTGAACTCGATGTCCTGCACGTCCTTGAAATGTTTTTCCAAAGTCTTGCGGACTTCCAAAAGTTCCGCGTAAGACTTCGGCATCTGGTCTTTCAGTTTCAAGACCGGTTCGGGCGTGCGCACGCCGGCGACGACGTCTTCGCCCTGCGCGTTGATGAGAAATTCGCCGTAAAATTCGTTCGTTCCGTTCGCCGGATTGCGCGTGAACGCCACGCCGGAGCCGGATGTTTCGCCAGTGTTGCCGTAGACCATCGCCTGCACGTTGACCGCAGTTCCCCATTCGGCGGGAATGTTATATTTGCGGCGATAAACAATCGCGCGATCGTTCATCCACGAGCCGAACACCGCGCCCGCCGCGCCGCGAAGTTGCTCCCACGGGTCGTTCGGAAAACCTTTGCCGGTGCGTTCGAGCACGAGCGCCTTGAAAAGTTTCACAAGTTCCTTCTGGTCGGCGGCGGTGAGTTCGCTGTCCACGATGTCCTTGTGATATTTCTTGTGCTTGAATTCGTGGATGACCGTCTCGAACGGCTCGTGATCTTCGTTCGCGCGTTTTTGCACGCCGATGACGACGTCGCCATACATCTGGATGAAACGACGATAACAATCCCACGCGAAGCGTTCGTTCTTCGTCGCGGCGGCGAGCGAGAGAACCGTTTGGTCGTTGAGGCCGAGATTCAAAATCGTGTCCATCATGCCCGGCATCGAATCGCGCGCGCCAGAGCGGACGGCCACGAGCAACGGCATCGCCTTCGCGTCGCCGAATTTGACGCCCATGATTTTTTCCATGTTGGCCACGCCCGCTTCCATCTGCGACTGAAGTTCCTTCGGATAAGTTTTCTTGTGCGCGTAAAAATAAGTGCAGACCTCGGTGGTGATGGTGAAACCCGGAGGCACGGGCAATCCGATGCGCGTCATCTCGGCGAGATTCGCGCCCTTGCCGCCGAGCAACGGCTTCATGCTGCCGTCGCCGTCCGCTTTTTTGTTACCCCAGGTGTAGACGTATTTGTGTGCTTTCGATGATTTGGCCATAAATTAATTTGCTGCTTTGTGATTGTCGGAAAAATTCCGTGAAACGGAGCGCAAAATTTAACAAATGAAAATTAAGAGTCAATGAATGAAGCTGCGCACAAATAGTTGAATCATTCATATCATCGTATCCAGATACGTTGATTTTTAATTTGCTGCATTGAAGGCTTTCTGTTACTTTTCCCGCAGTTAATTTGCATTAAACCGATGCCGGACAGAATCGAACATCTTCAACGCCTGTTGCGCGAGCGCATCGTCATCATTGACGGCGCGATGGGCACGATGATCCAGCAGCACAAGCTGGACGAGGCGGCGTTTCGCGGCGCGCGTTTCGCGGACTGGAGCGGCAAAGACCTCAAGGGCTTGAACGATCTCCTGAACGTCACGCAGCCGCAGGTCATCGAGGGAATTCATCGCCAGTATCTCGAAGCCGGCGCGGACATCATCGAGACGAACACGTTTAATTCACAAAGCATTTCACTTGCGGATTACGGACTGGAAGCGCTGGCCTACGAACTTTCGAAGGCCGGCGCGGAATGCGCGCGGCGCGCGGCGGACACGGTTGAAAGAAATGAACCGGGTCGAATTTGTTTTGTCGCGGGCGCAATTGGTCCGACGACAAAAACGTCTTCCATTTCGACGGACGTAAATAATCCCGGCGCACGCGGCACGAATTACGACGAATTGGTCACGGCTTACAGCGAGCAAATCAATGGCCTGCTCGATGGCGGCGCGGATGTGCTGCTCGTCGAAACAATTTTTGACACGCTCAACGCGCGCGCGGCGTTTTTCGCGATTCAAAATGTTTTTGACGAGCGGAAAATTTCTCCACTGACTATTCCGAGTCCGGGGAGCGCGCGCGTCGCGCGCGTCGTTGAAGGCGTCTCGCCTTCAACATCTGAAAACGCTTTGGCGGGACGCCAAACCGAGCGAGCCGGAGGCTCGCGCTCCCAAAATAAAATCGTTCCCATTCTCGCGTCGGTCACGTTCATTCAAGCCGGAAGCAATCGCGGCGTCACCGGCCAGACGGTCGAAGCGTTCTGGAATTCCATTTCCAATGTGCCGCTCTTGAGCGTCGGCATGAACTGCGCGCTCGGACCAAAAGAATTGCGTCCGCTCATCGAGGAACTTTCCGGCATCGCGCCGATTTACGTCAGCGCGTATCCGAACGCCGGTCTGCCGAATCCGCTGTTGCCAACGGGTTTTCCGGAAACCCCGGAATCGTTCGCGCCGCAATTGCGCGAATGGGCGCAGAACGGCTGGCTCAACATCGTTGGCGGTTGCTGCGGCACGACGCCGCCACACATCAAGGCGATTGCCGACGCCGTAAAAAATTTGCCGCCGCGCAAAGTTCCGACGGTTGAACCGTATTTGCGTTTGAGCGGACTCGATGCGCTCACTGTTCGGCCGCAGACAAATTTTCTCAACATCGGTGAGCGCACGAACGTCGCCGGTTCGCCCAAGTTCGCGCAGCTCATCAAGGCTGGCGATTACGAGGCCGCGCTCGCCATCGCGCGCCAGCAGGTCGAGAATGGCGCGCAGGTCATTGACGTTTGCATGGACGAGGGAATGATTGACGGCGTCGCCGCGATGCACCGTTTTCTCAACCTCATCGCGAGCGAGCCGGACATCTGCAAAGTGCCGGTGATGGTGGATTCCTCGAAATGGGAAGTCATAGAGACCGGGCTGAAATGTCTTCAGGGCAAAGGCATCGTGAATTCCATTTCGCTCAAGGAAGGCGAGGAAAAGTTTTTGCATCACGCGAAACTCGTCCATCGCTACGGCGCGGCGGTCGTCGTGATGGCGTTTGACGAACTCGGCCAGGCGGATTCGTTCGAGCGGAAAATTTCCGTCTGCAAACGCGCTTACGACTTGCTCGTCGAGAAAGTCGGTTTCCCGCCGCAGGATATTATTTTCGATCCGAACGTGCTGACCGTCGGCACGGGTTTGGAGGAACACGCGAATTACGCGGTGGATTTCATCCGCGCAACGAAGTGGATCAAAGAAAATCTGCCGCACGCGAAAGTCAGCGGCGGCATCAGCAACGTTTCGTTTTCATTTCGCGGTAACAACGCCGTTCGCGAAGCGATGCACAGCGCGTTTTTGTATCACGCCATCAAAGCCGGCCTCGACATGGGCATCGTCAACGCGGGACAACTCGCTGTTTATGACGAAGTGCCGAAAGATTTACTCGAATTGGTTGAAGACGTTTTGCTGAACCGACGCGACGACGCGACGGAACGGCTGATCAAATTCGCCGAGTCGGTGAAGCAACGCGGCAAAGCCGTCATCGTCGAAGACGCGTGGCGCAGCGACACGGTCGAGGAACGCCTTTCGCACGCGCTCGTGAAAGGCATCGTGGATTTCATTGATACCGACACCGAGGAAGCGCGCCAGAAATACGCCAAGCCGCTGCTCGTCATCGAAGGCCCGTTGATGAGCGGCATGAACGTCGTCGGCGATTTGTTTGGTTCGGGCAAAATGTTTTTGCCGCAAGTGGTGAAATCCGCGCGCGTGATGAAAAAGGCCGTCGCATATCTGCAACCTTTTCTGGAAGCCGAAAAATCCGCTGGTGCCGCGAAGACGCAGGGAAAAATTCTATTGGCGACCGTCAAAGGCGACGTTCACGACATCGGCAAGAACATCGTCGGCGTCGTGCTGCGCTGCAACAATTACGAGATCATTGATCTCGGCGTCATGGTGCCGTGCGAAAAGATTTTGCAGACGGCGATTGACGAGAAAGTGGACATCATCGGCTTGAGCGGGCTCATCACGCCGTCGCTCGACGAAATGGTCCACGTCGCGCGCGAAATGGAACGCAAAGGACTGACGCTGCCGCTGCTCATCGGCGGCGCGACGACCAGCAAGGCGCACACGGCGGTGAAAATCGCGCCGAATTTTGGCCAGCCGGTCGTCCATGTGCTCGACGCTTCGCGCGCCGTGCCGGTCGCAAGCAATCTGATCAGCG
>DASYAA010000193.1:0-7925 GCA_036501565.1 Verrucomicrobiia bacterium | reverse complement strand
AAAAATGCCGAAGACTTTAACGCCGGAAAAATCAAAGACCCGTCGCTCGTCGGAATTCATGCATTGGATAAATTCACCGTGCAAATCGAATTGAATCATCCCACTTTATTTTTTCTCGATATTTGCGCGATGCCACTCACTTATGTCGTGCCACGGCAGACGATTGAAAAATACGGCGACCGCTGGTTGAAGGCAAAACCGTTGCCGAGCAGCGGACCGTATGAATTGGTCTATTGGCGGCTCAACGACAAAGTTCGCCTGAAGAAAAATCCGCGTTATTGGGATGCGATAAACACGCAATCCAAAATCATTGATATTTTGCCGATTGGTTCACCGTCCACGGCGTTCGACCTGTATGAGCAGGGCACAGTGGACATCATTTGGGACAAGGAAGTCGTGCCGGCGGAATTGCTCGACGTGTTGAGAAAACGTCCCGACGTTCATCCATTCAATTATCTCGCCACCTATTGGGTCAGCATCAACGTCACACGCAAACCCTTCGACGATCCGCGCGTCCGCAAGGCGCTGGCGCTCGCCGTTGACCGCGAGCGCATCGTGAAAAAAATTACGCGCGGCGGCGAGCGGCCGATTTCGCATCTCGTCCCCGACGGCACGGCGAATTATACTTCGCCGCCAGGACTCGATTACAATCCTGCGCTGGCAAAAAAATTATTGGCCGAAGCCGGCTATCCCGATGGCAAAGGTTTTCCGCGCTTCGAATATATTTTCAACGCGCCCGCCGGCGGCGGCGACAAAATTCACGAGGACATCGCGGTTGAATTGCAGCAGATGTGGCACGATACGCTCGGCATCAACATGGATTTGCGACAGGTCGAATGGAAAGTTTGGTTGAGCGCAACCGCGCATCTGGATTATGACATTGGCCGCGGCGACTGGATCGGTGATTACGACGACGCGAACACTTTTCTGGCTTTATTTCAAAGTAACAGCGGCAACAACCGCACCGGCTGGAAAAATGCCCGTTACGACGAACTCGTCAACGAAGCGAACGAACAAACCGATTTGAAAAAACGCGAAAAACTTTTCCAGCAGGCGGAGAGCATTTTAATCCATGACGAACTGCCGATTATTCCGCTGTATATTTACGCCGGCATCAATTATTACCACACGAACATCACGGGCATTTACCAGAACATTTTGGACGACCATCCGCTCAATTATATCCGCAAAATAAATTCCAAATGATTTTTTTCTCTGCGTCCGCGCTTCTCTGCGGTTAAATAATCGCAATGTATTTCGTCCGCCGCATTTTATTTGCGATTCCATTGCTGCTGCTCATCAGCGCAATGGCATTCGCGCTGGTTCATCTTGCGCCCGGCGGACCATTTGACCGCGAACGCGTGCCGGCTTCGCCGGAGATCGAGCGCAATCTAAAAGCAAAATATCATTTGGACGAGCCCGTCTGGAAACAATATTTTCGCTACCTCGACGATTTGTCGCACGGCGATTTCGGCGTCTCGCTCAAATATCGCGACCACACGGTCAACGACATCATCGCGCAAGGCTTGCCGGTTTCGATGACGCTCGGCGGCCTGGCATTTTCCTTCGCGATGATTTTTGGATTGCTGCTGGGATTTTTTACGGCGGCAAAGCGCGGCAAATGGCAGGATTTCGCGGGAAGTTTTTTTGCAATTCTAGCCGTGTGCATTCCTGCATTCGTGCTCGCGCCGGTTTTAATTCTCATTTTTTCCATCAAATTGCAATGGTTGCCCGTTGCGCTTTGGGAAACGCCGTGGCACATGATTTTGCCGACGATTGCGCTTGGCGCATTTTTCGCCGGAAAAATCGCGCGCATCTTTCGCGAAGGAATGTTGCAGGCGGCGCAATCCGAATTTGTCACCGCCGCGCGCGCCAAAGGACTTCCCGAAAATAAATTGTTGCTCAAACACGCCGTGCGCATCGGCATTTTGCCGGTCGTTTCCTATTCCGGCCCGATGCTCGCCGATTTGCTGACCGGCTCCTTCATCATCGAAAATATTTTTCAAATTCCCGGTATCGGCGTTTTTCTCGTGAACAGCTCGCTCAATCGCGATTACACGGTCGTCGTCGGACTCTCGCTGCTTTATGCGATGCTGCTCATTGGACTGAATTTGGCCGTGGATTTTATTTACACTTTGCTCGACCCGCGCGTGAAATATGAATGAACCGAACCAACATGTTTCGCCAGCGCGACAGGCGTGGAAACGATTTAAGAGAAATCGCGCTGCCGTTTTTAGCGCATATTTTTTGATTCTTTTGCTGATTGCGGTAATTGCGTGGCCGATGGTTTTGAAATTCGCCGGAACTTCATTCCCGCAATTGCACAATCCCGACGAATTGTCCGACGTACAATTTGCCCCGCCGACGGCGCAACATTGGTTCGGCACAGATTTGCACGGACGCGATTTGTTTTCGCGCGTATTTTTCGGCGCGCAAGTTTCATTGCTCGTTGGCGTCGTTGGTGCGTTCGTGAGTTTGGTCATCGGCGTTTTGTGGGGAGCAATTGCCGGCTATGCTGGCGGACGGACAGATGCGATTCTCATGCGCATCGTGGACGTGCTGTATTCGTTGCCGACAATTATTTTCGTCATCGTTTTATTTGCGACCGTCGGCGAAATGCTCAAGCAATCGCATTTCGTGGAAAATTCTTCTGGGCTGGAAAAAAGTTTGCGCGTGATTTTATTATTCATTGGCCTCGGCGCAGTGTCATGGCTGACAATGGCGCGAATCGTTCGCGGCCAGGTTTTGTCATTGCGAACACGCGCGTTCGTGGAAGCCAGCCGCGCCCTCGGAGCGAAGCCGCATTGGATTATTTCGCGCCACATCATTCCAAACATTTTCGGCGTCGCCATCACCTATCTCGCGCTGACGATGCCGGCAATTATTCTTTATGAATCGTTCTTGAGCTTTCTCGGCCTTGGCGTGCAAGCGCCGATGGCCAGTTGGGGCACTTTGATTTCCGACGGCGTTTCGCAAATCAATCCGATTCGCATTTACTGGTGGCTGATTATTTTTCCGGGTGGAATTCTCGTTGCCACTTTGCTCGCGCTAAATTTTCTCGGCGACGGTTTGCGCGACGCCTGGGATGTGAAGGCCAGATAATCTTCAATTCGCCATTGCAAAAACGGCGAACAATGTTTCGGTGTCGCTTTGTTTCGCAACGGCCAGTAATCGGCGAAATTTTTCTGCAATTGTTTCAATTCGCGAACTCCGATTCGCGCTAATTTTTTCGCTTTGGAAATTTTTCCGGCCGCAACCAGCTTTTGCCACAGCATGAACTTGCCGGATTGCGCCGCCATTCGCGCCGCCAAATCCAATTCCAGCGCGAGGATTTGAACTTTTGGAGGGATGGCGTGCCGCCGTCCCAAATCTTTCAGAACAACAATTTGCTTTTTAATTTCCTTTAACGCCGCATGATTTTTTTTCGCTGAAATTTTGGCAAACCATTTCAATCCGTTTCGGCAAAATAGTTCGCGATCTTCCGGCTTTGGCGCGGCGATGACTGTGCCAAGCGGCGTTTCATTGGGCGCGCTAACGCCGAGTTTTTTGTGGACAAAACCAAGTTTGAATGCGGCCTCAGCGATTTTACCGCTCGAATCTTCAAACACATCGCGGCTCAAAACTGGAACGAGTTTTGATTCGTCAAAATCTTTTGAATTCCAAGCGAGTGATGCGCCCGCAAGAAACATCGCCCAACTCACTGCCAACGGCTGCGGGTGTCCGCCATCACCCCAATCACAAATCAGATAACCGATCGCGCCAAATTTTTTCCCGGCCTTGGCTGCGGCACGAAGATTGGCCAAAGCATTGTCATGTTTGCCAACAATTGTTTGCCAGGTTGAGGTTCCGGGACAAACGCAGAACGGAATTTTTGCCCGGGCGAATTGCGCAGCTTCCTTTTCAAACGGATGATTCGCTTCGTAACCCCAATTCAAGGCGATGACATTTTCTGGCAGTTGCGAAATTAATTTCGGATATTTCAAAATGATGTCGCCCCAGAACATCATTTTCTTGTCACGCGCTGAAACTTCGTGGTGGATTTTTTTCAGAAAATCCAGATAGACACGGCCTTTGCCTTTGGTCTCGCAAAGTTTTTTGCTCTGGCCGCGACCCAAATCCCACGTCTCGTCGCAGCCGACGTTGAAAAGCTTACTGGAAAAGTTTGGCAACAATTCGTCGTAAAGGCCGCGCAAGAATGGGATCGTGCCAGAATTATTTGGCGCGAGCGTGGCCGGACGGCGGACAAATTCTTTGCTCGCGTCTTCATATGGCCCGGAAACTTCCGCGAGCTTTTTTAATTTCGGATGTTCAAGAAAATAACGCAGGTGGCCGAAGGAATTCTGGTTCGGCACGAGATCAATGCCGAGTTCACGACAGCGCGCGTCGAGGATTTGGATTTCCTTGGCCGTCAGCGCACCCCAGCTTTGCCAGACGGATTTGTATTGCGTGTAGGCGAATGTGTGTTCGGTGTAAAGTTGCAGTTCGTTGATCTTGAAGTCAGAAAGTTTCTCGGCGAGGTCGAGCAGCGTTTCCAGTTTCGGCACGCGACCGCGCGAAATGTCGAGCATCACGCCGCGACGCAGAAAATCCGGCCAGTCGCGGATGCGCAGGCAGGGCAGGCGGCGTCCGTATTCGCGTAGCAATTGCCGCAACGTCGCCGTGGCCACGCGCAGGCCGCCGGTTTCGCGGAAGGAAATTTCAATTCCGGTTTTGGAGATCGTCAGCGCGTAGCCTTCTGGGTGATTGGGCGCAGAAGTGGTGCGGACGACTTTGATGGCGGCGAGCGGTTTCTGCTTCGGCAGCGTGAACGTGCCGCGAAGAATTTTCAGCGAGCGAGGGCGGGGGAGCAGGTTCATTTGAATGAAGCCGCGTTAATCACGATTGGAAAGAACATAAACCTGTCCGGGTTGAAACTCCGGCAGACGACGAAGCAATTCCGGCGTGAACGGGATAACATCAGCAAGACGATTTGATTTGGAATGCAACACAACCACGGCGAAGGGCAATCCTTCAATCTTTTGCTCATGCGGAAGATTTTTATCCACCGTCAAAAAAGCATCGAACTTTCCCGAAGCGGCAATCAAGCGGAGCAACTTACCGTTCTTGATGCTCGCCCAGCCTGCTTGCGAGACGGTTTGCACATCGTGGCCGGGCAAATTTCGGCGCAGACGCGCGGGCAGACATTCATCGAGCAGAATACGCATTCAGGCGGCGACCAGCATTCGCTTACTCGCTTCTTCGAGGAAGGCAATGGCTTGTTTGCGGGTTACGGTCGGAAAATCTTTCAGAAAAACATCGAGCGAATCACCGGCTTCGAGATGATCAATCAACGTGCGGGCGGGAACGCGCGTGCCGGCGAAGCACGGCGTGCCGCTCATGATTTCCGGGTCAACCACCACAACGCTTTTCGCTTTCATGGCGGCAAGATAACACAGCCCAAACGTGAGCGGCAAGTTGGGAAATGTAAGCGAACGTGCCGCGAAAAATTTTCAGCGAGCGAGGCGTGGGCAGCAGGGCAGGGCGTTGCGACATCCACTTCAATTAGCCATAAATTGAATCCACATGGAAATCTTTTGCGACTGCGCCTTCTCACACCACCATTTGCGTGGCCGGGGTCGTCCAATCGCTGACGCCGGCGGTGCCAATGGCGTTGGCTTTGAGCTGGTAAATCACGCCGGGGGTCAGGCCTTCAAATGAAACATTGGCTGCCGAAGTTTGTTTGGATTGCACCACGACGTCCGGCTGCGCAGCGGTGGTCAATCGCCAGTTATACGTCAGCGCGCCAGAAACCGGCGCGACACTGCCGTCCAATTCGCCGCTGAGGTAACCCAAAGAAATTTTCAGATTTTTCGGCGCGAGCAAAAGGCCGATGGGCGAACGCGGTTTATGCGTTGGAAAACCGCTGCCGAGCAGGATGGGTTGATTGCCATTGCACGCGGCCTGCACATAACAGGCCAACGCGCGCACGAGCAGCACCAACGCCTTGCGCTTTTCATTTTTCCGCGCGGTCAACGTCCTGCCGCCATCCGCCGCGTCCGTTATGGCGCTTTTGAATTCGTCCAAAGCGGTCTGCACCGCAGGCAGGGACGGGCTGGGCGCGGGATAAGCAGGGTTGCCGGTCATGCACAGGAGAATCCCGGCGACGCTGCCGGCCAGGCCAACGTCCGGTTGCCGGTTCAAGAATGAAACAGTTGGTTTGACGATCATAATGTTGCATTTGTTTATAATTAAAAATAGAACCGTCTTTTTCAGACGGCGGAAATGGATGAAGCAAAAATTTTGCCAAGTTTCCGAACCGGAGTTTTTGGAGGTTGCCGCGTGCCTTTGCAAGCTGGCAAAAAAGCCCTGTTAACCAGCAAAAAAATATAATCAGTTGTAAAAACTTCAGTGACAACCGGCAAATATATTTTGCGCACTGGCAAAAAAGCCATGCCAGTTGGATTTAACTTTGAGACAGCCGGCAAAACTTTTGGGACAACTGCCAGATTACTTTTGATGACTGGCAAAAAAACTTTTCCACCTTGCAAACCATCGCCGATAACTGACAAAAGAGTTCTGTCAGTTGACAAAAACATTTTGTCAACTCGCTAAAACATTGTGTCAATGAGAGGAAAGACGGCTAAAAGGCAGCCCGGCGGCAAACGACCAATTGAAGGCGTTCAAATGTCTCAAAATGTCACGATTCTATCTTGATCAAAGAATTTTCAGCGAGCGAGGGCAGGGGGAGCAGGTTCAATGTAAAAACGGTTTGGCATCGGCCTTTAATTAGCCACAGATTGAACACGGATTGAACACAGAAATGTTTTAACCGCGAATCATGCCAAACACGCGAACTCAAATTGCGTTTGAAATAACCGGCGGCATCCATCATTCTTTTTCCATGCCGGTTCCTGAAAAATCAGCATTGAAAGGAATTTAACTATGCGGATGTTCGGCTCATCCTTGGCAGATGTTTTCAAGACGCCGGCCTACGATTGCAGGCTTGTTGGCTCAGACCAAAAGCCAGAGTTCGCCGTCACGCGGCTTCGTTCGGAGCCAAGAGAAATGGAGAAGGCTCCTGTTTATCCCCCGGATCAGGCAATCTTGATCTGTGTTTCACTAACACCCGCGAAGATTGGACAATGGAAAGCCAGCTACAACGGCAGAAACGTTGGAGTCACGCGAGCAATACCGTTTGCCACGACGTTTATCGATCTGAATTGTCGAATGGAAATGTGGGCCAGCGGCCCATTCGATTATTTGCATTATTACCTCTCTCGCGAGCTTCTTGAGCGAATCGCGGCCGACAACGCTGTGGCGTCGTCGTTCCAACTTCGGGAAGTGTTTTTTGTCGAAGATGTGGTTGTAGCGGAAATGACAAAAAACATTCTCTCCGCTGTCAAGCACGGGGAGCCTCTCGATAAGTTAGCGCTCGACCAGACGGCCGCAGTCCTTGGCGCTCATACCTTGCAGGCGCATTGTGGCACTCCAAAGTTTACAGTTCCGCCCAAGCGCGGACTGGAACCGTGGCAAAAGCTCCGAACCGAGGAATTATTACGCGAGCATCTTGAGGGAAATATCACGATAAACGAATTAGCTACGGCGTGTTCTCTTTCGCCAAGTCATTTCGGGCGATGCTTCCGGCGGAGTTTTGACACATCCGTGCATCAACGTTTAATCCAGCTTCGGATTGACAAGGCCAAAGACCTGCTTTCGCAGACTAATAAAACTTTAATTGAGATTGCATTGTCATCCGGCTTCTACGATCAAGCTGCCTTCAGCCGGACCTTCAGCCGTATCGAGCATATGACTCCGTCGCGTTGGCGTTGCTTGAATAAGAACGGATCAAGCGTCCAGAGAAATAACGGTTCTCTTTAATTTCGGCGATTAGAAATTACAAAGCTGGCGCGATTCTCCAAGACGCCTTCGAGGTTCCTTGTATAAAT
>DASYAA010000192.1:0-7172 GCA_036501565.1 Verrucomicrobiia bacterium | reverse complement strand
GAATTTTGGCGAAGCCGCTGGCCGTCGTCGCTTTTGGCAGTCAATGCAGCACAAATTTCGGAGACATCGTGTTCCAATAATTTTCCCCACTCGTCATAACAACGAAGCAACGAAGGCGCGTTGGAATTCAAGCGTGACCAGCGCTCGAGATTGGCGCGGGCAAGATCAAGCCATTCTGGATGCAGCGGCAATCCGGACGCAATCCGCTGCGCCAATTCAAAGCTGATTGAATCTTGAACCTCGTGATTCATGCTGCAAACGTAACACAATCACCCGCTCAATTGCGAGGCGAATGAATTTCAATACCTCGGCACGTCGCGGTCAATTTCATCCGACCACGCATCAATGCCGCCTTTAACGCTCTTGACGTATTTGAAACCTTGTTCGCGCAGAAAACTCAACGCGGACAGCGAGCGCGACCCGACCTTGCAGTGCAGATAATATTGCGTGTTCGGGTCAAGTTCCGTGAAACGATTTTGCAATTCGCTCATCGGCAGCAGCGGCACGCCTTCGATGCGCGCAATTTCATGTTCGAACGGCTCGCGGATATCAATCACCTTGATGCCGAGTTTCGGATCGTCCAAAGCTTTTTTCATTTCCTGAACGGTCACTTCATCGGGATTGCCATTGTCAACGGGCGGCGGTTCGATGCCGCAAAAAACTTCGTAATCAATCAATTCCTTGATCGTCGGGTGATCGCCGCAAACGGGGCACGCCGGGTCGCGGCGCAATTTCAATTCGCGGAACTTCATGTCGAGCGCGTTGAACAACAGTAAACGGCCGATGAGCGGCGTGCCCTTGCCGATGGCGAGCTTCAAAATTTCATTCGCCTGAATGCAGCCGATGATGCCGGGCAATACGCCGAGCACGCCGCCTTCCGCGCAACTGGGAACCATTCCCGGCGGCGGCGGTTCAGGATAAAGGCAGCGATAGCAGGGTCCGCCCAGATGCGGCGCGAACACGCTGGCCTGTCCCTCGAAACGGAAAATCGAGCCATAGACGTTCGGCTTTTTCAAAATCACGCAGGCGTCGTTCGTGAGATAGCGCGTCGGGAAATTATCCGTGCCGTCCACGACGATGTCGTAAGGCCGGATGAGGTCGAGCGCGTTCTCGGACGAGATGCGCGTGTTGTGGATGACGACTTCGCAATGCGGATTGATGCCGCGGATGGTTTCCTTGGCCGACTCGGCCTTCGAGCGGCCCACGTCCGCGTCCGTGTGGAGAATCTGGCGTTGCAGGTTGGAAAAATCCACCGTGTCGAAATCCACGATGCCGATCTTTCCGATGCCGGCGGCGGCGAGATACATGGCGATGGGCGAGCCGAGACCGCCCGCGCCGATGCACAGCACGCTCGCGGCCTTGATTTTCTTTTGGCCTGCCAGGCCGACTTCGGGCAGAATCAGGTGCCGCGAGTAACGGCGGATTTCGTCATTGTTCAATTCCATAATCAAAGGGAAAGTATAGTAATGCAGCGGCGAAGGAAATCAAGTTGAGCATTAAATAAAATGGCAAACGGTGAACCACCAATTTCTTTTCGGCAATTGCAAACAGAGAAATTGCGTCAACAATTTCGTTCTGATGTTGATCAATTGCTTAACTCTTTCGTCGAAACGCGGAAAAAATTTCGCGGCGATGTTCCTCCATTGCTTTTGCTATCCTTGCCAGAAGATGAACAACATCAGGCTTGGCAAAAGGAAGAAAAATCCCATCGAGAAAGAATCAACAAGATAATCAGAACTTGGATTGTATCTGGTGAATGGCCGGAAATTGCCGCTCGCGATGAATTTTGGCTGGCCACGCGTTTTGAGCATGGCCATTGGCTTGCAATTTGTTTACTTACGCCAGATGAAGATGGTGTTTCTCGATATGTGCCAAGGTATGCTGACAGTGTCTGAAAAGGAACTCTATCGTAATCGTGTGTGGGAATTTCACTTGAATATGTTGGACAAGCTGGATATGTGGTCTGATTATCTAGCCTGTTTTAGCAAGCTACGCAATAACACTCAATATTGCCACAAATGGAAACGAAGGTCTGGCATTGGGAGTCATCCACATATCAAACATTACATTTGTCTTGAGCAGGAAGATCATTTGCTTGTGCATTTTCTGATTGGCCGTCATGAGCGTAAGGAGATTATCGAACGCAAACTAGCGAAGCTCAAAGCAGGAAAAACAACAAACCATTTGAAACATCACACGAGAGCCATTCTTTCGTCAGATGAATTAAATGAAAAGAGTTAAGTATTTGGTAGAAAAATTTACGCCTTATATGCCATTATGCTGAAGGTTTATCCTTGAAAGATGAAACTAAAAACCAGTCCACAAACTGCCGCCGCGCGGCTCAAAAAAATTTCGCCGCCGCGCCCGACACTCGCCATCGTGCTCGGCAGCGGCTTTCATCACGCGCTGACGGAACTGCGCGTGGCCAAAAAAATTTCCTACGCCAAAATCCCCGGCTTCCCCAAACCGACCGTCAGCGGCCACGCGGGCGAATTGTATTTCGGCCATCTCGGACGGACGCCGGTGCTGGTCTTGAGCGGACGCGCGCATTTTTACGAAGGCCACGAAATGGAACGTGTCACCTTCGCCACGCGCACGCTCGCGGCCTTCGGCATCACGGATTTGCTGCTGACGAACGCGGCAGGCGGCATTAACAAGAATTTCCGCGCGGGCGATTTCATGGTGCTGACCGACCACATCAATTGCATGGGAACAAATCCGCTGCGTGGCGCTCACATTCCGGGTTTGCCGCGATTCGTAGATTTGACGGAAACCTACGATAAAAAATTGCGCGAGCTTTTGTTCCGCGCCGGGAAAATTTCCAAATTGAAATTGCAGCGCGGCGCTTATCTGGCCGTGAGCGGGCCAACTTACGAAACGCCGGCGGAAATCCGTGCGTTCGCCAGACTCGGTGCAGACGCAGTCGGCATGAGCACCGTGCCGGAGGCGGTGGTGGCTCGGCAATGTGGATTGCGAGTGGCAGGCATTTCGTGCATCACAAATCTGGCGGCAGGGATCAGCAAGGAGAACTTGTCGCACACTGAAGTTTTGGAAACGGCGGAACGCGTAAAAAAATCCGGAGCGCGATTGATAAAAAATTTCGCAGAACTTTATGGAAATTAAATCGGCCACAGAGACACAGAGAACGCCGAGAAGGAAAAAGCAGATTTGAATTTTCTCTGTGCGCCCTGCGTCTCTGTGGCAGAATTGACTTGTGAAAATTGATTCTCAAAAATTGGTTCAAGCCGCCGCGAAGGCGCGCGCCGGTTCGGTGTCGCCGTATTCCAAATTCAAGGTCGGCGCGGCGCTGCTCACGAAGTTCGGCGAAATTATCGGCGGGGCAAATGTGGAAAGCGCGAGCTACGGTTTGACTTGTTGCGCGGAGCGAATCGCTTTGTTCAAAGCATTGACGGACGGAAAAAAAGATTTTGTCGCAATCGCGGTCGTGGCGCGTTGCGATGGCGGGACGATGCCGTGCGGCGCGTGCCGCCAGTTGCTGCGCGAATATGCGCCGGACGCAAAAGTGTTCGCCGCCGACAGTGATGATTTGAAAAAAATCAGAGAATTTTCCGTTCGAAAATTATTGCCGATGCCGTTCATTATTATCTCTTAAAAATTGCAACGCGTTTTCGGTGAACAGCTTGGTCGAGGTTTAACGATTGTTGACGGGCGGAATATTTTACAGTTAAACTGAACTTATGCAGATTGAGAGTCTTAAAATGTTTTGCGATCTGGCCGAAACGGGAAGTTTCACCAAAGCCGCGCAAATCAATCAGGTCACGCAATCCGCCATCAGCCAGCAAATCAGTTCGCTGGAGCGCACGTTCAAGTCGCTGCTCATCGAGCGCAGCAAAAAAAAATTCCGGCTCACGCGCGAAGGCCAGACGCTTTACGAATACAGCAAGCAAATCATCCAGACTTTTGAATCGCTGCACAGCAAGTTGCAAGAGTTGAAGGACATTATTTCTGGAACCATCCGCGTTGCGACGATTTATTCCATCGGGCTGCACGATTTGCCGCCGTATATCAAACGGTTCATGAAAAGTTATCCGACGGTGAATGTCCACGTCGAATATCGCCGCGCGAACCAGGTTTATGAGGATGTGTTGAGCAATGTCGTTGACCTTGGTCTCGTCGCGTATCCCGCCAAGGATTCAAAGTTGGAAATCATCCCGCTCCGCAAAGAACCGCTCGTGCTGGTCTGCCATCCAAATCATCCGTTTGCGAAACTGAAAACGGTGAAATTAAAAGCTCTAGCGGGGCAAAAAATCATCGGCTTCGAGCCGGACATCCCGACACGCAAGGCGCTCGACAAAATTTTGAAGGAATACGGCGTGGAAGTGAAACACGTCATGGAATTCGACAATGTCGAGACCGTGAAACGCGCGGTGGAGATTGATGCGGGCATTTCCATCGTGCCGCTCGGCACGGTCGCGCAGGAAATCAGCAAGCAAACGCTCGTCGCTCTGCCGATTGAAGACGGCGATTTTTATCGTCCGCTCGCCGCGATTTACAAAAAAAACAAAGTGCTTTCGCCCGCGATGAAACAATTTCTTGCGCTGCTCAAGGAAGCGGCGTGAAAATTATTTCAAATTCGCCGGATTCAGCGGCTTCAAATCTTTCGGCAGAAAGATTCCGTCTTTGCGAATAAGTTCGCCGTCGAACCAAACTTCGCCGCCGCCCCAATCCTTGCGCTGGATCAAAACCATGTCCCAATGAATCGCGCTTTTGTTCCCGTTGCCACAATCCTCGTAGGCCTGGCCCGGCGTGAAATGGAGCGAACCTGCGATTTTTTCATCGAACAGAATGTCGCACATCGGACTTAAAATGAACGGATTGAAGCCGAGCGAAAATTCGCCGATGTAACGCGCGCCGGCGTCCGTGTCCAAAATCTCATTCAGCCGTTTCGTGTTGTTCGCCGTAGCGTTGACGATTTTTCCGTCAACCAATTCCAGCTGCACGTTTTCAAATTTCGTTCCCGCATAAATTGTCGGTGTATTAAATTGAATCGTGCCGTTCACTGAATTTTTCACCGGACAGGAAAAAACTTCGCCATCGGGAATGTTCCGGTCGCCCTTGCACATTTTTGCGCCGATGCCTTTGATGCTGAATGTCAAATCCGTTCCCGGCGCCTTGAGATGAACTTTGTCCGCGCGCTTCATCCGCTTTTCCAGCGGAATCATCGCGCGCGCCATCTTCGCGTAATCCATCGTGCAAACGTCGAAATACAAATCCTCGAACGCCTCGGTGCTCATGCCTGCGGCCTGCGCCATACTCGGCGTCGGCCAGCGCAAAACGCACCAGCGCGTTTTGTTGACGCGATAATCCTGCACGGGCCGGATGATTTTTGAATATAATTGCATCCGGTCGCTCGGCACGTCGGCATTTTCGCTCGCGTTCGCGCTGCCGCGAATGGCGATGTAAGCCTGCACCTTTTTCATGCGGAACATTTCGATGTCGCGGACGAGCGCGGCCTGTTCCTGATTCATGGCGCGCAGCAACTCGCGGGAGACGCGCGTGTAGCGCACTTCCACCAGCGGCGTGCCGCCCGCCGCGCGCACGGCGCGGATAAGTTCGACGGTAAATTCGTCCGGCACGTCAATCATGTCGAGCAACGCGCGGTCGCCCTTTTTGATTTGGGTGGAATAATTGACGAGCAGTTCGGCCAGTTTTTTGTAACGCGGGTCAGTCATAAATTTCCAGCAGGTTAATTTGGAATCTCAAATTGTCGAGTTTGATTGAACCGCAGAGGTGCGGAAACGCAGAGTTTTAAGAATTCATTTTCTCTGCGCCTCGGCGTCTCTGCGGTAAAATAGTTTACAGATGAATTGTTAATCGGAATTTATTTATCGTTTTTCGATAAAAAAAACTTGACTAACGGCACTTATTAGATTATTCATTATGCCATGAATACGCATGAAAATTCTCCGGCCGGCAGTCGGTTGCAGCGGATCAAAAGGACAAGCCGCATCCTGCAATTCGTATTTCTAATTTATTTCGGAATGTTCGGACTCTTTTTGTTGGTTGGCCATATCAAAGCGCCCATCACAGTAGGTAGCCAAAGTTTTGAGTCGCTGGCCGGGATTCCGGCAGAGTTGAAAATCTATGAGGCGCTCCGTTGTGCCATCTTTCTGTTGGCAGCGATCGCCGTTAGCCGTCTGCTGGAGTTTTATGAAAAAGGAATCATTTTTGCCGCCGGAACGGTTTCGCAAATCCGGCGACTTGGACAATTGGCGGTGCTTTATGGCGTCATCACCGCCTGCCTGCCAATTTTTGAAACGCACAAAATTGAATTTCCAACATTGCCATTGAACATCCTGCTTTGTCCGTGGTTAATCGTGGGCTGTCTGACCATTATCATCGCCTGGGTCATGGACGAAGGCCGGAAAATTCAGGAAGAACAGGAATTGACGGTTTAACCAAAACAACTTTTCAAATTTATGAATGCGAATGAAATTTTCCTGATTGTTCTGTTTTTGTGCGTATTTTTTGCATTAAGAATTTTTTTGAGGCGAAAACGCCCCGACGTTTTAACAGGCTTAAAATCCACTTCCGCGAACACCAATGTAAAATCGCCCAATCCCCGGTTGAAACAAATTCAGGAATATGGCCACCTGTTAAATATCGTGTTTCTTACGGCCACAGTTTTTGGAGCGATTGGAACTTTGTTGTTAATCTTTTTATTGGTTCGCAACGGCACGATTCTTAACCTGCCTCAATACCATCTGCTTGGAGATGTTGGAGCAATTGTGTTTGTGCTCACCCTTACTTTGGAAGCGTGGTTTTGCCATAAACTCTTTCAGCAGTATGCGCGCGGCAATTTGTTCACCAAAGTAGTTGTGCATTACATCTACCAAATCGGACGCTTTTATGTTTTTGCAAACGTGGAAAAATATTTCTTGAACCGCTTGTGGGAAAAACAGCATTTCCAGTTTTCAGCCGGCGATTCCATAATTCCAATATATGCGGGCTTCTTAATTATTTTCATCGCCTGGGTCATGGACGAAGGCCGGAAAATTCAAGAGGAGCAGGAATTGACGGTTTAAGTTTATGCCCATCATCGTCAATCTCGACGTGGTTCTCGCGCAGCGGAAAATGCGGCTGAACGATCTGGCCGAGGCCGTGGACATCACGCCGCAAAACCTGTCCATCCTCAAAACCGGCAAGGCCAA
>DASYAA010000191.1:0-6093 GCA_036501565.1 Verrucomicrobiia bacterium | reverse complement strand
CAATGTGTATTGTGTGTTATTTCCACGCTCTGTCGTGAATGCAAAATACTTGCTGAATCCATCGGAAACTAGCATTTCAAAATGCGAACTCACTGGATTTGTGGAGTCTCGCAATAAAATGAGTGCGTCCATAAATGGCTCAATCTTTGGGGTTATCTCCTGCCCACTACCCTTTATTTCAATTACGGCTAACGCAGTGATGTCAGAAATTGGCCGATGCAAAGGATCATTTTGCCATTCATCTTTTGCGAACCAGCCAGACACCACTATTTCAACCACAATGCCAAATATGACAATCCATTCACCCTGATGCTTTATGGATTCCCATC
The DNA here is from genome assembly GCA_036501565.1 of Verrucomicrobiia bacterium. Taxonomy (GTDB): domain Bacteria; phylum Verrucomicrobiota; class Verrucomicrobiia; order Limisphaerales; family UBA11358; genus UBA11358. The sequence goes on along the minus strand of DASYAA010000191.1, from coordinate 5,764 downwards.
GTCGAAATTCTGCAATGCTATTGAACCACTTTTTTTCTGACAGCGTTTCCATTAAAAGTCCGACCAATACAATGAACCCACCAATGCAAGCGAACAAAACAAACCAAAAGATTGATCCTGTTGTCATTTCTATTTGGGCTTTTTATCTTTTGCCATAAAAATTCATACACCAATTTTCATTTTATCCCCGCCAACCTTTCCTTCCAGATTTTGTAAAGCTCCACGGTGGCGCGGACGTCGCGCAGGCAGTATTCGGCAATCTCACGGAATTTTTTCTCGGCCATCAACGTCGTCACGTCCATGCCGGTCACGCCCGCGCTCTTGGGCGATTCGATGCCGAAGGCTTTGCAGTAAAAATCCAGATTGAACCGCCGCGCCGCGCCGTCGCGCCCGCTCACGCTGTAAAAGGTGAATTGCTCCGCGAGGTCGCAATGCGGCTCGGTGGCGTAACGGTAGCCGAGCCAGTTTTTTTTCGAGATGGGCACGTTCAAAATCGCCGAGCGCAGGTAAATGAACGGCACGTCGAAGCCGCGTCCGTTGAAGGTGACGATGGAGTCGAATTTTTTCGCCGCGTCCCAAAATTGTGTCAGCAGTTCGGCTTCGTCCGCACAGGGAATGAATTTCACCGGCGCATCGACTTCTTCAACTTCCTCGAAATCTTCCGCGACGAACAATGTTTGTCCTCGCAATGTTTCGGGATTGAGCATGGCGATGCAGACGACTTGCGATGTAAACGGCCACAGGCTCATGAATCGCGTGATTTCCTCGCGCTTGGCGTTTTTGGCAATTTCGTCGCCGAGCTTTTCGGTTTCGCGGAAAAGATATTCCTGCTGCGCTTCGTCAAAGTTGTCGAGCGGTTGCGCGGAAGTTTCGATGTCGAAAACGAGTGCGGACATTTGCCGCAATTAAACCACCAAGTCACCAAAAACACCAAGTTCAAAAATTATCATGCCTGGAAATTTTTTAATTCTGATTTCGCTTCGGTTGAATCTATTTCAGCGCGCGTTCGCGGCAGGCTTTGCGGATAATTTTTTTGGATGAAGGCGATGAATTGTTCGCGGATGTAGCAGCGGAAATCCCACGACTTCGATGAATCAGCGGAAGTGGCGAGCACGCGCAGTTGCATCGTTTTGTTGTCGGCGTCACTGACCTGCAAATTCCAAAATCGTTTGTCCCACAGCGGATGCGGCTCGATGATTTCTTTCAGCGCTTTACGTCCTTCTTCGACGGGAAACGAATAATCCACCCAGACGAAAACCGAGCCGAGCAGTTGCGACGTGGCGCGCGTCCAGTTTTGAAACGGCTTTTCTATGAAATAACTCAACGGCAGAACCATGCGGCGCTCGTCCCAGATTTTTACGACGACGTAAGTGAGCGTGATTTCCTCAATGTTGCCCCATTCGCCTTCGACAATCACGACGTCGTCCTGCCGCATCGGTTGCGCGAGCGCGATTTGAAATCCGGCGAAAAGATTTGCCAGCGTTTTTTGCGCGGCGATGCCCGCGATGATCCCGGCGATTCCCGCCGACGCGAGCAAACTTGCGCCGACGTGCCGCACGGCTTGAAAAAGCATGAGGATCGAGGCGACCGTGCAAATGCCGATCACCACTTGAAGCGTCCGGCTGATGAGCCGCGACTGCGTGTAAATTTTTCGCGCATTCAAATTGTCGGCGGCTTTGATGTCGTATTCGGCCAGCAACGCCTTTTGTCCCAGGTCAATGGCTTGAAATAAAATCCATGCGACGGCGAGAATGATTAAAATGCCGCTGACGCGGTCGAAAATGGATTCATATTTCGACGGAAAAAATGCCGGCAATGCAAAAACAACGACCAACACCGGCAAAATCACACGCGAACTTCGGCCAAACAGCGGCACGACAAATTTGGCCGCGCGCCCGGGAATTTTTTGCGCCCACACCGTCAATCGCGCTTCAACGATTTGCGCCAGACGAAAACACAGCCACAAGAGCGCGATAAAAATGGCCGCACTGAAAATTTTATCCAGAACGTGTTCGATTTTTTTCAAAAAATCGCCCGACCATAATTTCAAAAGCAGCGGCGCGATTCCCAAATAAATTCCGCCGATCCAAAGGAAAAGAAAAATCGGGCCGCCGATGCGACCAAAGAAATGTTTGCGCAAATGCTGCGGATGTGATTTGTCAACCTGCCGTCGAAAAACGATGGCGAGCACAAGGTTGAGTAAAACGACGAACAAAATGGGAATCAGCGCGACAATCAAATCAGCCCAACAAACATTGCCAAAGGCGGAATGATAAATGTCATTGCCAAAAAGCCGTTGCAATCCGCGCGCCAAAAACGCCGTAATTGAAGATACGAGTTGATTAAAAAAATCTTTTCCCGTTGCATTCGCAATCATTGCCTCCATGCAAAAATAGTCGCTTCAATGCAATGGATGTCAAGCGCCGGAAATTATGACGGTTTGGCGATCAAATCGTAATCCGCGTGGCCGATGATTTTGACTTTTGCAAATTCACCAATCGGAAGTTTGCCGCGAATGAAAACGCGACCGTCAATGTCCGGCGCGTCCGCTTCGCCACGAGCGACCAAATAGTTGAAAGTTGAGAGTCGAGAGTTGAGATTTTCCATTTCGCGCATGAGGCCATGTTCCCACGATGAAACATTTGCCGACTTCAATTGTTTTTTGTCCGCTTTGTATTCAACAAGCACTTTGATTTCACGGCCAATGAATGATTGGGAAATTTCGCGTGAAATTTTCAATTGTGCGGCCATCGCCAATCGCCGGCGCTTTTGTTTCACCTGGTCAGAAATTTGTCCGCTCATCGCGCCGGCGCGCGTGCCGTCTTCCCGGGAATAAGCAAAAATGCCGAGCCGCTCGAATTTCGTTTCGCGGATGAAATCCAAAAGTGTTTCAAAACTTTTTTCCGTTTCGCCAGGAAAACCGACGATGAACGTCGTGCGCAACGCGATGCCGGGAATTCCCGCGCGAATTTTTTTAACCAAATCCACGATGTATTGCTGCGATGTTTCGCGGCGCATTCGTTCGAGCATATTTTCGTGAATGTGTTGCAGCGGAATGTCAACGTAGCGCGCAACTTTTTTACAATCGGCGATTGTTGAAATCAATTCGTCCGTCCAATGCGCCGGATGCGTGTAAAGCAATCGAATCCAGAAATCGCCCTTGAGCGAATTTAGTTCGCGGAGCAGCGTGCAAATGGTCGTGGCATCAGCGTTCAAAGATTTGGCGGCGGCGGAAAATTTTTCGGGCGACGAAATGGCGCGCGAATGATTTTGGCGCAAATCCAAGCCGTAATAAGTCGAATCCTGCGAAATTAAATTAATTTCTTTTACGCCGTCGGCGATGAGCGCTTTCGCTTCGGCGACAATATCTTTTTGCGTGCGGCTGCGATGTGAGCCGCGCATTCGCGGGATGATGCAAAAGCTGCACGGATGGTTGCAACCCTCGGCGATCTTCAGATATGCGAAATGTTTTGGCGTAAGGCGAAAGCGGGGCGTTTCAAAATCGGGAATGAAAACTGGTCGCTGCGTGACATCGAACAACGGCGCGGATGGAGTAACGACGGTTTTGGTTTTGCCAAATTTTTCCGAACCGCGAATTTTTTCGGATTTTTCGTGTGAATCAATTTTCCGCGCCTTTTCGAGTTCCGCAAAGTGTCCGACGATTTTTTCCTTCTGGCTTCTGGTTTCCGGCTTCTGAATTCTTTCTGCGCGATTTTGCATGGCGTGCTGGACGATTTCGCCGACTTGTGCGACTTGATCAATTCCCATAAACGCATCCACTTCGGGCATAAGCTTGGGCAGTTCGTCGCGGAAACGCTGCGGCAAACAGCCTGAAACAATGACAGCCTGACCACGCCGGTTCGCATCGCGTAGTTCGATGGATTCGAGGATCGTGTCCACGCTTTCTTCCTGCGCGGAATCAATGAACGAGCAGGTGTTGACAATGAGTGCGTCGGCTTGTTCGGCATCATTCGTGATTTCAATTCCGTCCTTCAATAGCGAGCCGAGCATGATTTCGGCATCCACGAGATTTTTCGCACAGCCGAGCGAGATCAAACCAACGCGCAACGGACGTTCACTGGAATTTTTCTTCATCACAGACGGAAAAGTTTAACAAAGATGTGTTGTGAAGCAATCTTGTGAATCGTCGCGCGCGAACGTTTCAAACAAATTATTTGCCAATGGAATTAGTCGCTGGAGCGTTTGTGCCGGACGAAACTGCGGGCGCAATCATGTTTGTCGAAATTGTCGCGCCTGGCGGCGTATTTGTTTCCGTCGGCATTCGCAATTGCGTGCGGATGACGGCGCGAGCGGCGTAGGGAATCATTTCATGCTGAGTGTCGAGCAATTGGTTCAGCACATCGCGATTGAGATCGGCGAATGGCGGCAGACCGATGCGCTGGACGTTGCTTTTCATTTTACCGATTTCAGCCTGGTAATGTTGATAAACTTTTCCGGCGAGCAATTTGAATCCTGCATAACGGTCGTCCTGGCCAATGGCCAGCGCTTCATACGCGCGCGCCAGCATCCCTTCAATCGCGGCGGTCACTCGTTCCTGCGAGGTTTCGCCGATGTCTTCCTGCACGACGGCGACGGCATATTCATCGAGCGACATTTGTGATGGGAATGAATTTGGATTGCCGACAATCAAAGGTTTATCGGGATATTGCTGGCCGAGATAATGAAACCATTTCGCGGCTTCAGCCAGACGATTGTCCTCATAAAGAAAATAAACGGCGTCTTTCAGAAAATTTTTATGCGCGTTGGCGATGTTGTCGTGGCTTTTTGGATCCTCCTTCATCATTTCTTCGTAAGCGTCGTTGAGTTTTGGAATGAGATCAAGATTCGGGCCGAGCTCATACGAAGAATTAAACGGATTGGCGATGAGCCGTCCGTGATGAAATGCCTGCAGCAAAGATTGGTAAATGCCGCGGCGCAATGTGATCAAGTCAGCCTGCTTCACCTTGCTTGGATTTTCCTTCGCTTTTTCCAGACCCAGAGCATACCAGTAAATCGCGTGCGTTTCCGGCAGACGCCAGTCAAACGGTCCCCATTGCTCGTCCACTTTTTGCGCGAAAACCGGGTCAATCTTATATTTTTCGCGGAGCAACAACACGTTCGTCCTGGCTTCGGGAGTTTGCGGATGAATCAGCGCGGAAAAATTCGTTCCGTTCGGGGCGAAAAACGGCGTCATCGCTTCCGCCCATTGTTGTTTGTAATACAAATTGGCGTCGTCAAGATTTTGTCCCATCTTGCTTTGAAAAATCCAACCCAGCCACTGGTAAATGAGCGTGTTGTCGGGATTGTAGCGCAGGCCGTCGTCGCGCAATAATTCCATCCCATGTTCGACCCAATGCCAGCGGTCGGTAAAATCTTTGAACTTCACCGAAATATTCCAAGCCATGTTCCACGCCTGAAAAACCCAGACCTGCCCGAAATGCGGCTCCAAATCCGTAATCCAATCCGCGAGCTGCGCCGCCTCGAAAAATTTGTCGTCCTGCTGCAAATCATTGGCGCGAATCCACAGATAATTGGAAATCAATCCGCGAAAACCGCCGAGCGCGACCGTCGTGAACGCCAGCATCGGCGGCGCGTTTTGCAACGGCTCGGAAATGGTCAGGCCGAGTTGCGCGCGGGCGCGGTTCAAGGATTTTTGCATTTGGCCGGAACTGAAAAGCAGCGCGGCGGCGAGCAAGAGCAAAAATATTTTTTTTGCGCGCGCGTTCATTGCGTTCCCTGCGCCGTCGCCAGTTCCCGGCGGCTG
>DASYAA010000190.1:0-8892 GCA_036501565.1 Verrucomicrobiia bacterium | reverse complement strand
TATGCAAACAACCGTTTCAGGATTTACTTCTGTTCCAATTTCAACATAGCTTCCAGCTTCAGGTGAGGGAGAACGATAAAATGTGCCAATCATCGGTGATTTGATTTCAGTTTCACCTGTAGTTGCCGGTTGTGGTGCGCCAAATCCAATAGCCGAAGCGGGGATAGGCTGCAATAATGGTGATACAGTTGAATCCTCCTGCTGAACAGGAATATTATTGCCACTCAACCCACGTTTGAGCCTAATTTTGGAATCCTGCCGCTCCAATTCAAACTCCGTTATTGAGTTTTTCTTCATCAAATCTATGATGGCTTTGATATCTTTTAAGTCCACAGGTCGTTTTCGTTAAAGTGAATTTATTTTGTTGTCTTTGAAGTCTATAATCAAAAAAGCAGCAGCCGAATTACGACTCTGCCTTTAGCTCATACTTAACTTTGTAAAGTTTATTTAGCTTAACCAACTTCGTCAAGCCACAAAAACAGAAATATTTTAATTCAATATTGCAACATTATGGCATAAAACATTAAATATCAACTATTTTACGCTTACTTTAACGTAAACTGATGCCTCGACTGCCAAGATATATGATTTTGCGCCGAATCCTGTGATTTGACCACAACAAACAGGAGCAATTAATGATTTTTGCCTGAATTCTTCTCTTGCATGGATATTCGAAAGATGAATTTCAATGGTTGGCACATTGACGGCCACGATTGCATCTCGAAGTGCTATGCTTGTGTGCGTGTAAGCGGCGGCGTTAATAACAATCACATCAAACTTTCCTTTTGCCTGTTGAATCCAGTCAACCAACTCACCTTCGAGGTTGGATTGTTTAAATTCAATTTCCACGCCAAGCTGAACAGCACGCTCGCGCACTTTTGCTTCAATGTCCCCCAAAGTCGTGCGGCCATACACTTCGGGTTCGCGCTGTCCCAGCAGATTCAGGTTGGGACCATTGAGAAAAAGCACCTTCATTCTTTGAGTTGAGATTAGCTGCCTTCGACTATTTTGTCGAATCCATTCCTTGAACGTTTCAAAAGCCATCCCAAAAGTCCAAACGCAGTCCAACCTAAAGCTGGAGTGTAAAGTCCGAACTCAAATATCTCCTGTATACTCCACCCGAATAGCCCAAGCCAAACGGCAAACAGTTCTGCGTCCATGGTTGCCTTTAATTTAAGCCAACTCCAAGACAAAGCCCAAATAATGAAACTTGAAAGGGCGACGAATCCCAGCAGCCCCGAATCCGAGGCCTGTTGCAAATAATCATTGTGTGCTAGACGCGCCATTTCGGCTTCGGGACGTTTGATTTTTGCATAGGTGACCCCGAAAGTTCCTGGCCCTGTGCCAAGTAAAGGCTTATTTTCAACAATTTGCAAAGCCGCCCGCCAGCAATCAAAACGGGCATTTATGCTGGTTGCACCTGATTTGAAATAACCAGAGTATTTTAGGGCAAATCCGGTTAGACCAATTGTGAATACCACAATGAGCAGTGTGATTTTGTATCTAAATTGGAACGGCAGCCGCAGCAATGCAATCAATCCGATCAAAAGCATTAGCAGCCAGCCACCCTTTGAACCCGACCAATACAAGCAAGCCAAAGACGCCGCACCCATGATTCCAACCAGAATCCAACGGACTGCTGTCGGCTGATTTTTACCAGCGCGCCAAAGCACGACAAGTACCGACGGTAGCAGCAGCAGCAATGCTCCCGCCAGCGCGTTGGGATAAAACAGCGTCGAGAAAATGCGGTCGCTGGACATTTTTTTCACGTATTCCGGCGGAATTGTTTTCAATTGAGGATAAATGTAAGTGAAAAAATACTGGCGTGACTCCACCAATCCGCCAAAGTGCTGTTGAAATCCAGACGCCAAAATAACGATGAAAGCACCCAAAACACCGATCCAAAATGGTTGACGCACTTTCACGCGTCCTAACGCAAAATAGCCGAGATAAAAACAGATCGCGCAAGCAGTGAATTGCGCCAGCGTCGCCTGTGTTAGTTGCTCGTCAATCGTTTGCGTCGCCGAGATGAATTGCCACCCCAGCCAAATCAAAGGCAACGTCAGCAACCATCTGGGCGAACTAATTTCCCAACGCGCTACCAGCAGACCAATCACCGCAACCGGCGCCAACAGCCAATAACCAATAGTCCCGGGCCAGGAACTGATCAGCCAATCATAAAAATTTTGCGGCGGCGCGACAAATTTTTCAAGAACCACTGGATTTCCGAATTTTAGCAGAGATAATCCAAGCAGTGCGCCGAAGAGTGTGGAAAATGTTCTTGGCGCAAATTCGCTGTTTCGCCAGCGCGCGAAAGTGATTTTCACTTCACGTCAATGGTTTTCATTTTTGCAGTGCTTCCCAAAGTCTGCGGACGGATTTTTTTCCAAAGCCAGCCCAGCGGATCGTAGAATTCATCCACGACACGTTCCTTCAACGGAATGATTGCGTTGTCCGTGATCGTGATGTGTTCGGGACAGACTTTCGTGCAGCACTTCGTGATGTTGCAAAAACCGATGCCTTGCGACTGCTTAAGTTCCGGCAGGCGATCTTCGGTGTCGAGCGGGTGCATTTCCAGCGCGGCGGTGTAGACCAGAAAACGCGGGCCGATGAATTCCTCATGCTTGTGATGGTCGCGCAAAACGTGGCAGACGTCCTGGCAGAGAAAACATTCGATGCACTTGCGAAATTCCTGCACGCGATCAACGTCTTCCTGCTGCATCCGCCAAGTGCCGTCCGGCGCGTCGGGTTTGCGCGGGTTGAATTTCTTGATTTTCGTTTTGACGCGGAAATTCCACGACACGTCCGTCGCCAGATCGCGAATGCTCGGAAACGCGCGCATCGGTTCAATCGTGATCGGCTTGTCCGTGTTCAACGTGTCCATGCGCGTCATGCACATGAGTTTCGGAATGCCGTTGACTTCGGCGGAACAGGAGCCGCATTTGCCCGCCTTGCAATTCCAGCGGCATGCGAGATCGTTCGCCTGCGTCGCCTGGATTTTGTGGACGACATCGAGCACGACAAGTCCTTCCGTGATTTCCGTGGTGTAATCCATGAACTTGCCGCCGTTCGCATCGCCGCGCCAGATTTTGAAAGTAACGGTTTTGTTCATTTCATCTCCTCGATGACTTGTTTTAAATCTTCACGCATCGGCGGAATCTGCTCGCGTCGCAATTGCATCAGGCCGTCCGCGCCCTTGGCAATCACGCTGTTGTATTTGGCCGCCGCTGGGTCTTTGTCTGGAAAATCTTCACGGAAATGGCCGCCACGACTCTCCTTGCGGTCAATCGCCGCGCGCGTGATGGCTTCGGAAACCGTGAGCAGATGTTTCAAATCAATTGCCGTGTGCCAGCCAGGGTTGTATTCGCGGTGGCCGTAAACCGCGACGGTCTTTTCGCGTTCGTAAAGTTTTCCCAGTCCGTCGAGCGCCTGCCTCATTTCATCTTCGCGCCGCACGATGCCGACGAGCTTCTGCATCATCTCCTGCAATTCATGCTGCACTTGATACGGGCCGTCGGCAGTAGCGCCCATTTTTTCGCCGCGTTCAAAGGGCGCGAGCGCTTCGCGCGCGGTGGCTTCGACTTGCGCGTCGTTGATCGCAACAGCAGCATTTTCCTTCGCAAATATCGCGGCAAATTCTCCCGCGCGTTTTCCGAAAACCAGCAAATCGGAAAGTGAATTTCCGCCCAGCCGATTTGAACCATGCAAACCGGCAGCGCACTCGCCTGCCGCAAAAAGTCCGGGCACGTTCGTCGCCTGCGTGTCGCCGTTCACGCGGATGCCGCCCATCGCGTAATGCGTCGTCGGGCCGACTTCCATCGGCTCTTTTGTGATGTCCAGGTTCGCCAGTTGCATGAACTGGTGATACATCGAAGGAATTTTCTTTTTGATGTGCTCGGCGGAGTTGGGAATTTTTTCTTTGATCCACGAAATATCCAGGAACACGCCGCCGTGCGGACTGCCGCGACCGGCCTTCACTTCGCGATTGATGCAACGCGCGACGTGATCGCGCGTCAAAAGCTCCGGCGGACGTTTCGCGTTCTTGTCATTCTGCGTGTAGCGCCAGCCTTCTTCGGGATCGGTCGAGGTCTGCGATTTGTAATTGTCGGGAATGTCGTCATACATGAAGCGCTTGCCGTCCTTGTTGCGCAACACGCCGCCTTCGCCGCGCACGCTTTCGGTGACAAGAATGCCCATGACGCTCGGCGGCCAGATCATGCCGGTCGGATGAAACTGGATGAATTCCATGTCCAGCAATTCTGCGCCCGCATGATATGCGAGCGAAACGCCGTCGCCGGTGCCTTCCCAGGAATTGCTCGTGACTTTGTAAGCGCGACCCAAACCGCCGGTGCAAACCACAACGGCCTTCGCTTTGAAAATCCGAAAACGTCCGCGCTCGCGGTCATAACCAAACGCGCCCACGACTCGGTCGCCGTCTTTCAACAGCGAGACAATCGTGTATTCCATGTGAACCGTGATGCCCTGATGAATGCCGTGATCTTGCAACGTGCGGATCATCTCCAATCCCGTGCGGTCGCCGACATGTGCGAGGCGCGGATAGCGATGGCCGCCGAAATTGCGCTGCGAAATTTTCCCTTCCTTTGTGCGATCGAACACCGCGCCCCACGCTTCAAGTTCATAGACGCGCGATGGCGCTTCCTTCGCGTGCAATTCGGCCATGCGCCAGTTGTTGACGTATTGACCGCCGCGCATCGTGTCGGCGAAATGAACTTTCCAACTGTCGCGATCGTCCACATTGCCCATCGCCGCCGCCATGCCGCCCTCGGCCATGACCGTGTGCGCCTTGCCGAGCAGTGATTTGCAGATCAGCCCGACTTTGACGCCCGCCGCCGAGGCCTCAATGGCCGCGCGCAGCCCCGCGCCGCCCGCGCCGATGACCAGCACGTCGTATTCGTGAGTTTCGTAATTAGTCATTCGTTAAATCGTTGAATGGTTAAATCGTGTCGTGCTTTTGCGTTTTTCCTATTTAACGATTCAACCAATCATATTTTACTTTTCAAAAAAATCTAAAGTCATGCCACACGCCCATTGAGCAAAGCCGGACGTAAAGGTCGGTGAACCCGACCCAGAACAAACTGATCCACGCCCACATCATGTGACGTTTGTTGAGGCAACTGACGCAGTTGTAAGTTTTCGCGCACGACGGCACTTTCGATTTTGAATCGAGAAATCCGCCGACCAGATGCCGTAGCGAATGGCAGCCGAAAGTATAACACGCGAGAAAAACCACATTCAGCGTGAGAACAATCGTTCCGACGCCGACGCCAAAATGTTTTGAGCCGTCCGCACCCATGAACCACATTCCTTTCCACGCGTCATGCGTGAGAAAAATGATGAACAGAACGGCGACGTAGGCGAAATAACGATGGACGTTTTGCAGGATCAGCGGGAAATATTTTTCGCCGAGATATTTTTTGCGCGGCTCGCCCACGGCGCACGCGATCGGGTCGGCCCAAAATCCCTTGTAATACGCGCCGCGATAATAATAGCAGGTGAAACGAAATCCGCCCGGCCCCCACAAAACAAAAAAGGCCGGCGAAAAAATCAGCCACGTCGGCCAGAAAGTCGGTTTACCAAACCACGCGTGCGGGGACGTTCCAAAAATTTCCGGCGAATAAAACGGCGAGAGATAATTCGCGCCGCCGGTTTCGAGCCAGTAATGATTTCCCTGAAACGCCGCCCACGTCGAATAAATGATGAACGCGGAAAATCCCAAAAAAACCAGCAGCGGCTGGATCCACCACGCGTCCCGGCGGGAAGTTTGTCCGAAACGCCGTTGTTGCGGCAGAGCATTTGCGTTGGCCATAGCTCATTAAATTAAATAATGACTTGGCCGGTGCGTCAATAAGCGAAAGTGAAGTATAAGCGCGACTTGCCTTGAAAATGAAATCGCTTATTTCGTCGCGCGCTTCGAAGTCCATTCGTTCAGCGCGCGCTCGTTTTGCGCTGCTGGAGAAAGTCCGAGTAATTCCAGAGCCTCGCCGACGAGATAAAGCGAGCCGGTGACGACGATAAAATTTTCCGCTTGGTGGGGCGAGCGTCCTCGCGAACCGGATTTTGCCAACGCTTCTTTCAATGAACTGCAAATAAAAATTTCCGCCGCAGGATTTGCGGTTCGACAAATTTCCGCTAGTTCTTTTGGATTTGCCGAGCGCTCGCTTGCGACCGGAACGAGGAAAATCTTTGCGGCGAGCGGCGCAAGCATTTCACAAATCTTCCGCCAATCCTTGTCCTGAAGAATTCCAAGAATCAGCGTTCGCACTTTTGTTGGGAAAATTTTCTCTAACGCCTGGCGCAAAACTTTTGCACTGGCGACATTGTGCGCGCCGTCGAGCAAAATTTTTTGGCCGTTCGATCTTTTAACCAATTGCAATCGTCCCGGCCAATTTACATTTTGCAAACCTTCGCGGATTTTTTCTTCTGGGACCGGAATTTGCTTTTGCAAAAACTCAACCGCCGCCATTGCAAGCGCGGCATTGGTTTTTTGATGTTCGCCAAGCAACGGTGGGGCGAGCGTCCCCGCGAGCCGATTCACAATTTTCAAATGTGCTTTTTTCTCCCGCGCAATTTTTTTAATGACGGCCAGTGCGGACGGCTCGTCAGTCGCCGTTACAACTGGAATCCCCGGTTTAATGATGCCCGCCTTTTCCGCCGCGATTTTTTCCAGCGTGTCGCCGAGCCATTGTTGATGGTCGAACGCGATGTTCGTGATGACGCTGGCGAGCGGCGTGACGATGTTCGTCGCGTCGAGCCGTCCGCCGAGGCCGGTTTCCCAAATCACGAGATCGCATTTTTGTTCCGCGAAAAATTTCAGCGCCATTACCGTGACGACTTCAAACAGCGTCAGATGATTGTCGGCGGGAAATTGTTTTAGCAGCGGCTGAATTTCTTCAACGAGCCGGATCAGTTCGTTTTCAGGAATCAACTGGCGATTGACTTGAATCCGCTCGCGGAATGAGACGAGATGCGGCGAGGTGAACAGTCCGACGCGCAATCCGGCTGTGCGATAAATGCTTTCAAGCATCGCGCAGGTCGAGCCTTTGCCGTTTGTGCCGGCGACGTGGATGAAGCGGAGTTTTTCCTGCGGATTGCCGGCGAGCGCGGCGAGCTTGCGCGTGTTTTCCAGCCCGAAATTCGCGCCGAACATCTGCAGGCCGTAAAGAAACTGGATGGCTTCGGAATAATTCACGGCTTGCGCCGCGTCAGAGCGGTCGGTGGTGGATGTTCTGATGCGCCGCCGCGATAAAACCCTTGAACAGCGGATGCGGCTGGTGCGGCTTGCTCTGGAATTCAGGATGGAACTGGCTCGCGACAAAAAACGGATGGTCTTTCAGTTCGATGACCTCGACGAGTTTGCCGTCGGGCGAATTGCCGCTGAAAATAAAACCAGCCTTCTCGAATTTTTCGCGGTAGGCGTTGTTGAATTCGTAGCGATGGCGATGGCGTTCGTTGATGACGAACGAGCCGTAAAGTTCCGCCGCCTTCGTGCCGAGCGTCAACTGGCACGGCTGCGAGCCGAGCCGCATCGTGCCGCCTTTTTTGGTGACGCGCGTTTGTTCGTCGAGCATCGCGATGACGGGATTGGGCGTGTGCAGATCAAATTCGGTCGAGTGCGCCTTGGGCATTTTCAAAATGTTGCGGGCGAATTCAATCGTCGCGATCTGCATTCCAAGGCAAAGGCCGAGGTAAGGAATTTTATTTTCGCGCGCGTATTGTGCGGCGAGAATTTTTCCTTCGACGCCGCGTTCGCCGAATCCGCCGGGAACCAAAATTCCGCCGAGGCCGCGCAACATTTTTTCCGCGCCGTCCTTTTCGATTTCCTCGGCGTCCACCTGCACAATTTCCACGCCGCAATCGTTGCCGATGCCGCCGTGGATGATCGCTTCGTAAACCGATTTATACGCGTCCTGCAAGCCGATGTATTTTCCAACGACGCCGACGCGCACGCGATGTTGCGGCGCGATGAGTTTGCGGATGATCTCCTGCCAGTGCGCCATGTTCGCGACGGGCGTGTCGAGATGCAACAGGCGGCAGACCAGGTCGTCCACGCGCTCGCGTTGCAACATCAACGGCACTTCGTAAATGGAATGGTCAACGTCCTTTTCCTCGATGACGGCTTCGAGCGGCACGTTGCAGAACATGGAAATTTTCTGGCGCAATTCCTTGTCGAGCGGCTTTTCGCAGCGGCAGACGAGGACGTGCGGCATGATGCCGATTTCGCGCAATTTCGCGACCGACTGTTGCGTCGGCTTGGTTTTCAATTCACCGGCGGCTTTGATGAACGGCACATAAGTGACGTGGAGAAAAATTGCGTTGTTGTAGCCGACTTCGAGCGCGAACTCGCGGATGGCTTCGAGAAACGGCAGGCCTTCGATGTCGCCGGTCGTGCCGCCGATTTCCGTGATGATGACGTCGGCCTTGGATTTTTCCGCGAGCGCGTGGATGCGATTTTTGATTTCGTCCGTGACGTGCGGGATGACCTGAACCGTTTTGCCGAGATATTTTCCCTCGCGCTCGTTGTTCAGCACCGTCTGATAAACCTGGCCGCTCGTGAGATTGTTCATGCGCGTCAGCTTGACGTTCGTGAACCGCTCGTAATGGCCGAGGTCGAGGTCGGTCTCCGCGCCGTCGTCGAGCACATAAACTTCGCCGTGCTGATACGGATTCATCGTGCCGGGATCAACATTGAGATACGGATCGAATTTCTGCAGCGTGACCTTGAGGCCGCGATTTTCGAGCAACGTGCCGAGCGCGGCGGCAGTCAGGCCTTTGCCCAACGAACTTACCACACCGCCGGTTACAAAAATAAATTTCACGGGGCTTAATTAAGCCACAGATGAGACACGGAAGAAACACTGAAGTTGAAGTTTC
>DASYAA010000189.1:0-8972 GCA_036501565.1 Verrucomicrobiia bacterium | reverse complement strand
TTGTTTTTTCATATAATCGGTATCCAAGCATTCCGAAAAGAAACAAACTAATCTCAAAAGGGAAAAAACGGTAGTCCCATGGATCAAAAGCCAAGCCAATGTGGCTGTATGCAAACAGTCGCATCGCGAGAGTTCCAAGCGCAATAAGCACCAACCACCGACTGCGCAGCCGGTTCAGATAAGGGGCAAAAGCATAGAATGTAAGCTCCACTCCGATTGACCAACATTGTGGAACCAGTAGATAATGCCAAAGAGGACTGGCATCGTGCAAACAGTCTCCCGCAAATCGAATCGGATGGCCGGAATGTTGACTCAAGAACATAACCCAATCCTGGCCAAACAATGTTATATTAGAAAAAGCTGCCAGCAAAACCCCCGTCGCTCCATTATGATCAAACGGATGTATAGCGTAAGGTTTCAGCAAAAGCCATTTATGGAAAAGCAATCCGCCAGTGACACTCAACACAAAGGTCGCAATAAGAACAATCCAGTAAGGTGGAAAAATGCGCAGAAACCTGCTTTCATAAAAAGCCCGCACTGTGGCATAGCGGGACGAGAGCACCATTGCCATGTAGAAGCCAGAGATTATGTAAAAGATTTGAACGGCCTGCGGACCATCATGCATCTGCCAAGGAAAGACGGAATTCGAATGAGTGGAAATCACACATAGTGCTAAATATACGCGAAGGAGTCCCATTTGGCTGCCTTGTTTTAAGTGACAGGTATTTCTGTATTAACGAGCACAAAATAAATTAACATAGCCGTTTGGGTTAAAGTCACCCGCGGACACATCATCTCCGTCAATTTTTTTTAAGCTGCCATCATTTTGAATAATTTGCAGGCAAAATTGGTGTGACCGCAGTTCGTCAAGAACTGCTCGCGGCTCTATTCCAGCGCCTTTCAAATTTTGCGGACAATATTCAATGATGATTTTTAATGCGGGCAACCGGGCGATGGTCTGCCGCATGCCTCGCAACACGCTTAATTCCGCGCCTTCGGTATCTATTTTAATGACATCCACAGTTGGTTCGCCACGTCTCGTTAGAAATTCATCCAAGCTAGTGCAAGAAACTGTCACCGATTCGGCGGATCTGTTTTTATTAAACAGGCTGTTGCCCAGACTGCTGCAACTGTTGAGATGCAATTGCATAGGTTCGTTATTATCGGAGACGGCGCTTTGTATTAATTCTTTGTTGGAAAAAAGCCGGGTATTAAATTCAAGGAACCGGAATACCAGCGGATCAGGTTCAAAAGAATACACTTTGCCGTTTGCACCTACTAACCTGCAAAAATGGCGCGTGATAAGTCCTGCATTCGCACCCACATCAATCACAGTCATTCCCTTGCTTACATATTGAGAACAAAGATGCCGTATGTCCGGCTCAATTCCCTTTTGCAAAACGGCCAATCGTTGATGAAGTGGAAAATCCGGCGGCAATTTCAAATGCTGCAAACCTAAAAGATGATTGACGCCCCACAACGCAATTTTTCTCAATGGTCCTTTGGGCGGCATGGTCAAATGGGTGGGCAAATTTTCCTGGACACTCATAAAATTGTGCGATGCAGTTAATTGATTAATTTATGAACGTCTGGCAAGGATATTGAATTCACGTGGTCGCCACGTTTCTTGAGGGTCAAACAATGAAGGAATAACATTTATAACTTCAAAGCCATGATTCGTAAGAAGTCTGAGCATTTCTACAAGCAGCGACGTTTTTCCCGTTTGCCGGACCAGTGAAACTTCAACGATTACAGCGCAAGTTTTTCCCAAAATTTGAGCGGCGCCCTTTATCACCTCAAATTCAAAACCTTCAACATCAATTTTCAAAAGATCAATCCGGTCAATTTTCGCTTCTGCGGCAATTTTGTCCAAGGTGCTCACTTCACAGACTAATTTTTCCGACGACTGTGCGCGGGGATTTGCTTTCAAATATTCCGGGCTGAATCCGACCAAGCTGCTGATATCGTCATGAGCTTCGTCAACAAAGAGCGGAAGGGTGCCCGGTTCGGCACCAAGAGCGCATTTCATCAAGCGCCACTTCTTGTGCTGGTCACGAATGATTTTATCAAGACATAATTGCATTTTAGGCAGCGGTTCCACTAACATAACTTTGGCTTTCGGAAAACAAGTGCTTGCGGCATTTGCGAAATCGCCATGGTTTGCACCGACATCAACAATAACTTGGGCTGAAGGCAGCGCCAATCGTTTGATCCAGATAATAAATGAATTATATGCCGCTCTTGAGTAGGGAAGGCTGGCGCACGCCGATTTGGGCAGCAAAGGAAAACCCGTCCAATGCGGTGATCGCAGGACAGTGGCTGCCTGCAGGTAAAGCGCCATTTTATTGAAAACTTCCATGAAAAAGATTTAATATGAAAAACGGTTTTAATGAAACATAATTTGCCAAAAAACAATCGTGAAGCTTTCTCATTTCCTGCGCAAAAAAATGGTTGCCGCGATGGTCTCATACCGAAAGGGCGCACCGAATCCTGAAATTGACCGAAGTCGTTTGAATCATCAGCGCATTGCACTGGTGAAACTGGATGGCATCGGGGATTTTGTGCTCGCGACAAGTTTCCTGCAATTGTTTAGAAGTCAGTTGCCCGATGCCGAGATAACACTGTTCTGCCGAAAACCGGTTGGAGAAATTGCGCGTCAACAATTCCCGGAATGGACCGTCGTGGAACTTGCGGGAAGAAAGTCTCCGGTAAAATCGATTTTCTTCGATGCCGCAACGCGGCAACTGCTGAAATCTCAGCCACCGTTCGATCTATTGCTTGATCTGCGGGCTTATCGCGACATGGCCGACAGCGCCGCTACAAGCTGGATTCCAGCCAAAACCAAACTGGCCATGGAAAATTCCCATCCGGAATTTTTGTCATGGGTGGTTTGTCCAGCAGAGGAACGGATTTATGACCGGCTGCTTCCCTTGCCAGACTATCAGGATTCCGGCGTGGCATATGACATCCAAAATCATCGGTTGTTTGCGGAACATCTTTTTCCAAAACTGGCTGAATGTCGAACTGCGTTGCCGAAACTTGCAGTGTCACAATCTGAAAAAGAGGCGCTCGCTCGGCGTTTCTTTCCAAAATTAGACAGCCCTTTCTTACTCATCTGCCCCGGCACATCAATTCCGATCAAGGAATATCCGGCAAAATCTTTGGCCGCTGCCATTTTGAAAGTTCTTGAAAAAAAAACAATGCCCATTGTAATTGCTGGCGCCAAATCAGATGCAAGGACAATTGCTCCGCTTTTGGAAGAATTGAAAATGCTCGTCCCCATAGATGTTAGTGGCAAGTTAAATCTTGCAGAACACACAACGTTAATCTCCATGTCCCACGCGGTTCTTTCAATGGATTCCAGCCATGCGCATATCGCAGGCGCACTTGGCGTTCCGGCGGTTGTAATTTTAGGAGGTGGCCATCCGGGATTTTTTGCGCCTTGGGGAGAATCAAAAACATTCCGCTGGCTGACCCATCCGCTTCCCTGTTTCGGTTGCCACTGGGCTTGTATTTACGACCGTCCGCTGTGCATACAGGATATTCCACCAGCACAAATAGCAAAAAATCTTTTGGAAATATTGCAAGAGCAATGATTGGATTTGGCAGCGCCTTATTTTCATGCCGGAGAGAAATTTGTTGCCGACTTTTTTGCGTTGGGATAAAGTGGATGCTGCCGAATGACAGACAGCCGTAGTCATAATGAATAATAATCCAGCAGCCTTGAAGTCTTTCATCACGTTTGCGGTGATTGTGCCGCTGGCGTTGCTTTTTGGATATTTGCTGACCGGCCCGTTGGATACTTCAACGCTGCTCATGGTCGGCATTGTCGCTTCGATACTCGTTTTTCCACTTTTGCTCCGCTGGCATTATCAATTGATGTTGTTCTGTGTGAACGCATCTCTGGCTGCTTTTTTTATACCCGGCCACCCCCCCCTATGGCTAGCCGTAGTTCCGTTAAGTTTTGGCATCGCCATCTTGCACCGGGCATTGACCAAGGATGCACACTTCATTAGTGTGCCACAAGTAACATGGCCTTTGTTGTTCATGGCAGCGGTGATTATTATCACGGCAAAACTGACCGGCTGGGGAATCAGGGTGATGGGCAGCGATGTGTATGGCGGAAAGCGATATGTTTATTTGTTGGTCGGCATACTGGCTTACTTTGCATTGGTGTCCCGACGAATTCCACCTGAACGGGCCAAGTGGTGCGTTGCATTATTTTTTCTCGGAGGTTTGACAACTGTCGTTGGCGATTTGCTCCCTTATGTGCCGCAATGGTCATATTTTATTTTCTGGTTGTTTCCGCCAGAAGGTTACGACATAGCTAGAGGACTGGATACAGAAGCCGTGCGTTTTGCCGGTGTCTATCGGGCAGCTGGTTATGTCACCATGTTCATGCTGGCAATCTATGGCATCCGCGGGATTTTCTCCGCTGGAAAATATTGGCGACTGGTTTTATTTTGCATTTTATTTCCAGTGGGGCTTTTGGGTGGATTCCGTACCTACATCGTTTTTTTTGGCATGTTTTTTGTGATTCAGTTCTTTCTGGAAGGTTTGTATCGAACCAGTCTTCTTCCCAAATTTGCGGTGGCTGGAATTGTAGTGATCATCGCCCTTTTCCCTCTGACCCCGAAACTGCCATACTCCGTCCAGCGAACGTTGTCCGTCCTGCCTTTGCCGCTGCAAATTGATCCTGCCGCACAAAAAGATGCTACGGCAAGTTGGGATTGGCGGGTAAAAATGTGGCAGGCCGTTTTGCCTCAAGTTCCGCAATATCTTTGGTTGGGCAAGGGCTACTTGATTTCGACGCTCGACTATAATTTCGTCATGGGCTGGGATGCGTCCGTCCATTCCGCCTTCGCGCAAGACGAGGGTCTGGCATTGTCCGATGACTTTCACAATGGGCCGCTGACCATCATCATCCCTCTGGGCATTTGGGGCATGATTGGCTTTCTGTGGTTTCTTTATGTTGCCGCTCATGTTTTTTATGCCAACTACCGTTACAGTTCGCCATCTTTGCAAACCGTTAATACTTTCTTGTTGGCATACTTTGCCAGTAAGGCGCTTTTTTTCTTGTTTCTATTCGGCTCCTTTTACGATGATATGTTCAAGTTCACCACCATGCTGGGATTAAGCGTCGCCCTCAATGGTGGTGTTTGCCGTCCGGTCAGGAAAGTGCTCGTAGCCAAGCCGGAAGCTCGCAATTTCAGAAATCTTTCACCCGCGCCTGCTTTTCAACGACGAACAGGTTGAATCAAATTGCCCAAGACATTTTTCAGATAACGTCCCGTATAACTTTCGGCGCACTGCACAATTTTCTCCGGCGAGCCTTCCGCGACAATTTTTCCGCCGCCGGAACCGCCTTCCGGGCCGAGGTCAATTATCCAATCCGCAGTTTTGATCACATCCAGATTGTGTTCGATGACGAGCAACGTGTTGCCCGTCGCGCGCAATTTGAAAAGCACTTCGAGCAATTTCGCCACGTCATGAAAATGCAGCCCGGTCGTCGGCTCGTCCAAAATGTAAAGCGTTTTGCCGGTCGCTTTGCGGCAAAGTTCCGTCGCCAGTTTCACGCGCTGCGCTTCGCCGCCGCTCAACGTCGTCGCCTGCTGGCCGAGATGAATGTAACCGAGACCGACTTCCGCAAGCGTCAGCAGCGGATCGTAAATTTTTGGAACGGCGCGAAAAAAATCCACCGCTTCGTCCACAGTCATGTCCAAAACGTCGGCAATATTTTTGCCTTTGTAAGAAATTTCCAATGTCTCGCGATTATATCTTTTTCCGCCGCACACCTCGCACGTCACATAAACCGCCGGCAGAAAATTCATTTCAATCTTCAAAACGCCGTCGCCCTCGCATTTTTCGCAACGACCGCCCTTGACGTTGAAACTGAATCTTCCCGGCTCGTAGCCGCGCACTTTTGCCGCCGGAAGTTTGGCGAACAAATCGCGAATGTGATTGAACATTCCGGTGTAAGTTGCCGGATTGCTGCGCGGCGTGCGGCCAATCGGCGACTGGTCAATGACAATCACTTTGTCCAGATTTTCAAAACCCTTCAACGCGCGATGCGCGCCGGGAATTTCCTTCGAGCCATAAAATTTTCGGAACAAAGCGCGCTGCAAAATGTCGTTGACCAGAGTGCTTTTGCCCGAACCACTCACGCCGGTGACGCAAGTGAATGTGCCGAGCGGAATGCGCACGTCAATGTTCTGCAAATTATTTTCGCGCGCGCCGAGCAACTCGAGCCAGCCCTTTTCTTCTGTCGGTGAATTTCGCTTTTTCGGAATTGGAATTGAAAGTTCGCCCGTCAGGTATTTTGCCGTAAGCGAATTTTTACTTTTCAAGATTTCCGGCAACGTTCCGGCGGCAATCAATTCGCCGCCGTGGCGACCTGCGCCCGGCCCCAAATCCAAAATATAATCGGCGTTACGAATCGTGTCGGCGTCATGCTCGACGACCAAAACCGTGTTTCCCAAATCGCGGAGATCTTTCAGCGTCGCCAGCAAACGGTCGTTGTCGCGTTGATGCAAACCGATGCTCGGCTCGTCCAAAACATAAAGCACGCCGACCAGCGCCGCGCCGATTTGCGTCGCGAGACGAATTCGTTGCGCCTCACCGCCGCTCAATGTGCCGCTTTCGCGGTCGAGTGTGAGATAGCCTAGCCCGACATTTTTCAAAAATCCAAGCCGCGCACGAATCTCTTTGATGACTTCGGCGGCGATTTTGAGTTGAAACTCCGAAAGCTTGAGCATCGCAAAAAAATCGTCGGCTTTTTCAACCGATAAATTGCAAACATCCATGATTGAAAGTCCCGGAATTTTTCGTTTAGCGTTCAGGGGTTTCAGTTCAGAGTTATTTATTTTCGACGCTGAACCCTGAACCTTAAACCCCGAACCATTTTCCAAAGTCACGGCAAGAATTTCCGGCTTCAATCTTTTGCCGCGACAGGCGTCGCAAAATTGCGGACTCATGTATTGCTTGAGCCGGTTGCGGATAAATTCGCTTTCGCTTTCCGTCGCGTGCCGTTCCAGATTTGGCAGAACGCCTTCAAACGGACGCGAAATTTTGCTGACCTTGCCCGCGCGCCAGAATGAAAAATCAATTTCGTCCTCGCCGGAGCCGTGCAACAAGACATTTTTGAAATCTTCCGGCAAATCTTTGAATGGCGTTTGCAAATCCACGCCAAAATGCGCGGCGACCGAGCGCAGCAACGCTTTGTAATAAATGTTCATCCGCTTGCCCGCGCGACGCCACGGTTGAATCGCGCTTTCAAGCGGCTCTTCAGGATTCGGCACGACGAGATTTTCGTCAAAAATCATTTTTTGGCCGAGGCCGTGACAAACCGGACACGCTCCCGCAGGCGCGTTGAACGAAAAATGTTTTGGCGTCGGCGGATCAAAACTTTTGCCGGTTGCAGGCGAACACATTTTGTTCGAGTGCAACGTTTCGATCCACGCATCCGATTTTGCATTTGGCTCTTGATGCAGCGCGAGCAAAACGCCGTCGCCCCAGCGCAACGCAGTTTCGACGGAATCGCCGAGGCGAACGCGAATTTTGTCGTCAATCACGAGTCGGTCAACGACGGCTTCAATGTTGTGAAATTTTTTCTTGTCCAATTTTACAGGGCGATTTGTGTCGCCGAGTTCAACCAATTCGCCGTCAACGCGCGCGCGAACAAAACCTTCGCGCGCCAATCTTTCGAGCACGTCGCGAAATTCTCCTTTTTGCCGGCGCACGACGGGCGCGAGCAGCATGACTTTTGTTTTTTGCGGCAGCGCGAGAATTTTGTCCACGATGTCGCTGGTGCTTTGCGTGGAAATCGGCACGCCGGTTTCCGGGCAATGCGCCTGGCCAATATGCGCGTAAAGCAGGCGCAGGTAATCGTAAATTTCCGTCGTCGTGGCGATGATAGAGCGCGGACTTGAACCGGAACTTCTTTGTTCAATCGCAATCGCGGGCGAAAGTCCCTCGATGAAATCCACGTCCGGCTTTTGCAATTGGTCGAGAAACTGGCGCGCGTAGGCGGAAAGGCTTTCAACGTATTTGCGCTGTCCCTCGGCGTAAATCGTGTCGAACGCGAGCGACGATTTGCCGCTGCCGCTCAAGCCGGTGACGACGACCAGTTTGTCGCGCGGAATCTGGAGCGTGAGATTTTTGAGATTGTGCTCACGCGCGCCGCCGATGCGAATAAATTCTTTGCTCACAGATGCAAATTTTTGAATAAAACGAAACGATAATTTTACTCAAAATTGCCGTGAAAGCAAAGGCGGAGTTGCCTGCGAGCATTATCCACGCAAAATGATTCAGCGAACGATGAAGTTTTTGGTTCGCGCGGCCAAAACCGTCTGGATTGCCCGGTTCCATTTCAAAAGTTGCGCCTCCGAAATCTGCAGCGTGGATGGTCCCGCATATTCAATTCCCGATACCCGGGCACGGCTTTCATTTTCCACGACCATCAAAGGCCCGGACATTGCTTCCGCAAAATTCGATCCGGCAGTTTTTTCCAATTCATTCAAGTCCGGCATGATTTGTGTGATCGGACGTTTCCCAACGCCGCCAGCCAGTTCGCCGCCGCCCGCCCGACGATAAGATTCGCCCGCTTCGACTCGCGCTTCATGCGCCCGCCGGCTGATTTCTCCCGCAGCCGGTGTGCTGTCGAAATACAACGCGCGGCCTTCCGCCGTCGGAAAACCGGCGCAGGCATGGCCGGTCGTTTTCCCTTGAAACATGATTCCGACCACTTCTGCGGGAATGTTTTTGGCCCTCGCCTGCGCCACGAGGTCTTCTGCAAATTCCACGCAATTGAATTTTTCGCGGCCGGTTTTTTCGGCGGTGGCTTCGCTGGTGTAGGGAATGGCGGGCGGCCGGTATTGCCGGATAAAATTTCGCACGTCCGCTTCGCTGGCGGCATGATGCAGATCATCCAGCAATTCGGCTGTCACCGCAAAATTTTCAAGCGATCCGAAAGT
>DASYAA010000188.1:0-6142 GCA_036501565.1 Verrucomicrobiia bacterium | reverse complement strand
CGCGCCGAAATAGACCAATAATCTTTGCCGCTGATAATCCTGCATTGGAATTTGCAGCGCGCGCGGCGCGAATAAAACGTCCGCCAGACACAACGCGCCCAAAATTCCCACGCCCGCGCCGAGTTTCAGCAAATATCGTTTCGGCGTGCCCGCGACGAACATCATCAACACGCCCGTCGGCAGTAATACGAGCGCCGAACCGAGGTCGGGTTCCTTCAAGATCAAAACAAACGGCAGCAGCATCAACCCGATGCCTTTCCAAAAAACGTTGCGCTGCTTCAATTCATCCGGCGGACGGCTCAAGAAATTTGCCGCCGCGAGAATGAACGCGAGCTTCGCAAATTCGCTCGGCTGAAACTGAAACGGGCCAAGGTCAATCCATCGCCGCGCGCCCCAGCCATGCGTCGAGCCGATGTGCGGAACCAAAACCGCGACGAGCGTGAAAATCGAAGCCCAATAAATCACGAGCGACCAGCGCGCCAATAAATGATAATCCGTCAGGCAAATCGCCGTCGCCGCGCCGAGGCCGATGAAATACCAGATGATTTGGCGAATCCAGATTTTGTCAAACCACGGCAGCGCCGACGATTGATTCGCCGTCGTCGCGCTGAACACAAATGCCGCGCCGATGAACATGAGGGCCGCAAATGCAACCAGTTGCAGCCGGTCAAGCTTCGTTTCACGTTCGTTGATGGATGGGTCAACCATTTTAATTTGCCGCCGCCAAAATTCTTGGCATCGGCGCGTTTTCTTTTTTCAAAATCTCCGCGTAAATGTCGTGCGCGATGGGCGCGCAAACGAGTCCGCCACTGCCGCCGCCATCGGATTGCACCATCACGACGACGGCGTATTTCGGATTTTCATATGGCGCGAACGATGCGAACCAAAAATTGTGCCCGATAAGCTGGTTGTGCTCGTTCTGCACTTGCGCCGTGCCGGTCTTGCCGCAAACCCGCAGATTAAGGCCGGTGACCGCCGCGCGTCCGGTGCCTTGGGCGTCTTCAGTTTCTGAAAGCATCGCTTCATGCAAAATTTTCAAGCTGCGCGCGCTGACGCCGATTTCGTCGCGCACGAGGCCAGCCGGAAAATTCGTCGCCGTTTCGCCGCTGGCCGGGTCTTGCGACTCAATTCTTTCAATCAATCGCGGCCACAAAACTTTTCCGCCGTTGGCAATGGCGGAATAGGCGACGGCCATTTGCATCGGCGTCACGGCCATTTCGCCCTGGCCGAAACAAATGTTTGCCGAATCGCCATCGCGCCAGTCGGAACTTGTCACCTGCTTCATCGTCGGAAAAATGCCGCGACTGTCCTGACCGGTCGGCAATCCGGTTTTTTCACCGAAATGAAATTTTTCCGCCAGCGCGACAATCTTTTGGATGCCGGTGCGAAGGCCGTTGTAAATGAAATAAGAATTGGACGATTGCTCGATGGCGCGGCGGAAATTGTATTCGCCGGGCGGCACGGTGTCGCGGATTGTCCGCGAGCCGACTTTAATGTAGCCGTGCGCCGGATTTTCCGGATCGGGCTGCACGTTGTAAATTTCATTCGGGTTCAATCCGTTTTCCAAAGCGGCGAGTCCGACGATGGGTTTGAAAATGGAACCGGGCGCATAATTTCCGTAAGTCGCGCGATTCATTTGCGGCTGCAAATTCGTGTCGTTCAAATATGCCGGACTGTTTGAAATATAAATTGGATTGATTGGCGGCGACGAAACCATCGCCAGCACGTCGCCGCTGCGAACGTCCATGACGACGACCGCTGCGCGCGCGTCCGCGCCTTGATGCACGGCAATGGATTCTTCCGCCGCACGCTGAATGTCCAAATCAATTGTCAGCACGACATTGTGGCCGGGTTCGGAGGGGTCCAAAATATTTTCCGATTGCCGGTAACCGAGATTGTTGACGAGCACAGATTCCTCGCCCGCGTGTCCGTGAAGTTCCGCGTCGAAGCCGCCTTCGATTCCGACGACGCCGCGATAATCCGGCAGCCGATAGGAAAAATAGGCGTCCTCGCCTTGCAACGAACTGTCGTCCTTTTGAACGTAGCCGAGCAGGTGCGCCGCCGTCGTGCCGAGCGGATAAAATCGCGCGGGTTGCACTTCCAAATCCGCGCCGAATCCGTCGGAAAAATTTTCCTCGAACCGCGCGATTTGGGCGTCATCAAGATTTTGCAAAATGGGATAAGGCAAAGCCAGGCGCGTTTCGTAGGCGCGCTCGAAATCTTTTGAATTGAGCGCGAGCGGCTGCTGCAATTTTTGGCTCATTTGCGCGACGAGATTGTCTGCGACGTTCAAACGCGCCTGCGCGCGCCATTGGTTCAATTGAGCGGTTGAAAATGCAAATTGTTTTCGTTCGGTTTTCGTCAGCGAGCGTCCAAGTTTTTTTTCCTGCGCGGCGATGGCTTGTTGTTGAATGACGCGCGCCTGTTTGAATAATTGGTTGTAAGCGGCGTCGAATTGCTTGCGCAAATCGTCGAGGTAAAGGTTCAAACTATAATTCGCGCGATTTTCGGCAAGCACACGGCCTTCACGGTCCAAAATTTTCCCGCGCACGGCGGGGATGCGCACGGTCCGATAAGCCTGCGTTTCCAAATGCGATTGATATTCGCGCGCCGAGACGACCTGCACCCACCACAAGCCCGCGGCTAAAATGCACAGCCCGACCGCCAGCATCATCGCCACGAGCCGGAGCTGCGAATCGTTCTTTTTCAGTTCGTCAAAAACTAACATTTTATTTTTGCCACAGAGACGCAGAGCGCACAGAGATTTGGAAATCAATTTCTCTGTGTTCTCTGTGACTCTGTGGCGATAATTTCATTTCGCTCTTTTGTCGCGTTGGATTTCGCGGTCAGGACGGAAACTGCTTTCTTTGCGCAACTGATAACCGAGCGCGTGATTGCACCAGTCGAAAAGTGCGAACAAAACCGGCGTCGCCGCCGCGCCGCCCGCCGTCATCACAATCCATTGCCAGAGCGAACCCCAGCCGAGCAGCGGTTCATTGCCGCCGCTCAACAAAATCAAAACGGTCAAAACGGGAGCGGCTGCACTGGCGAGCGCGCCAAGAAAAAATTGTGCGAACGGCAGTTCACGCAAAATAAATTCGCGTTGCACGCAAATCGGAAAGCCGACGGCGAACAGCGGCAAAATGGTCACGCCAAGCGGATTTGCAGAGAGCGAGTCGAACCACAAACCGCCTGCGAGGGCGAGAATTGAAACGCCGACAATATTTGTATTCAGCGCGGCGTAAATCATCAATGCGGGAAGCAAATCAATCTGCGCGCCGAACAAATGGCGCGGCGCGGAAAAAACCGTTTCGCCGAACACCGCGAGGAAGGCGGCGGTCAAAACCAAAATTGTATTGAAGACGTTCATGGAAACAAAACCCAGACTTGTTCGAGCGTGCCAAGATTGGCGTTGAGTTTTACACGCGCCTCGGTGTAAAGGCCGAATTCAACCGGACGCGCGTCCACGACCAAACCGATGGGAATTCCTTTTGGAAAAACTCCGCCGAGGCCGCTGGTGACGACGGTCTGTCCGGGTTTCAGATTTGCGTTGCCGGAAAGGTAAGTCAATTGGACGAGCGAATCGTTGAGCGGGCCGCTCGCGCTGATGATGCCGGTGTCGTGCGCCGGATTTTCGACGAGCGCGGAGGCTTTGCAATTTGGATCACCTATCAAAACGACCTGCGACCGCGTAAGGCCGACGGATGAAACGCGACCAACAAGTCCTTCCGGCGTCAACACGGGAAGGTTTGTGTTGATGCCGTCGCGCGTGCCGAGATCAATCTCGATGGTCCGCCACCAATTCGCCGGGTCGCGCATGACGACGTTGGCCAGTTTCAGCTTCCACGGCGTTTGTTTCTGCCAGCCAATCGCAGAGCGAAGCTGGTCGTTTTCCCGCGCAATCGCGGCGGATTGCAATGCTTGAACTTTTAGCTGCTGATTTTCAAGACGAAGATTTTCAATTTGTTTCAGCAGTTCGTGACGAGGCAGGGCGTTGTCGGCCAAGTCCGCAGGCAGTTGTTGCGCAGTGTTGGCCAGCCCGAACAACGGCAAAAACAAACTGCCAATGGCCAGTTTCAGGCGGGAAGCTGCGCTGGGCGGCAGGCTGAAAATCAGCAATACCACCAGTGTCACCGCGCCGAGCGCGAGATAATGTTTTTTCTTGAGCATCCTGCAACTGCGACTGGTCTTTCAATCGCGCGCAGGTGAACGTGGACGGGAAGTCAATATTTGGCGTTGGTCGCGACGCGCTTGAGGAATTCGATTTCCTGCAACACGCGGCCCGTGCCTTCGGCCACGGCGCTCATGGGATCGTCCGCCAGATGGACTGGCAGGCTGGTTTCCTCGGCCACAAGCCGGTCAATTCCGCGCAACAACGAACCGCCGCCGGCCATGACCAAGCCGCGATCTACAAGATCAGCGGCGAGTTCGGGCGGGCAGCGTTCCAATGTCAGACGGATGGATTCCAAAATGCTCGAGAGCGGTTCTTGCAACGCTTCGCGAATTTCCTCGGAACGGATGGTCAGTGTCTTGGGCAGGCCGGAACCTAAATCGCGGCCTTTGACATCCATGGTCATTTCTTGTTCCAACGGAAACGCGGAGCCGATGCGTATCTTGACTTCTTCCGCAGTGCGTTCACCTATCATCATATTGTAGGCGCGTTTCATGTGCGCGGTGATCGTTTCGTCAAATTCATCCCCGCCCACCCGCAGGCTGCGGCTGAAGACGATGCCGGCGAGCGAAATAATTGCGATCTCGCAAGTCCCGCCGCCGATGTCCACGATCATGTTGCCCGCCGGTTCATGAACCGGCAGACCGACGCCGATGGCCGACGCCATCGGTTGCTCAATCAAATAAACTTCACGCGCGCCCGCGTGCGTGGCGGAATCTTTCACTGCCCGTTTTTCAACTTCCGTAATGCCCGAAGGCACAGCGACCACGACTCGTGGTGCGATTAATTTTCTGTGGTGAACTTTCTGGATGAAGTGGCGTAGCATCGCCTCGGTGATTTCGAAGTCGGCTATCACGCCGTCTTTCATCGGGCGGATGGCCACGATGTTGCCGGGAGTTCTTCCCAACATTCTTTTAGCTTCGTCACCGACGGCGAGCACGTTCGTCGTGCCCGCTTGAATGGCCACCACCGAAGGTTCGCGCAGGACGATTCCGCGATCCCGCACATAGACGAGGGAATTGGCTGTGCCCAAATCTATTCCAATGTCATTGGAAAACAGGCTTTTGAATTGCGCAAACATGAATTTTGCCTAACGGCGTGAATTAAATCCGTTGCTCGCGCAAAGGTCAAGAGGCGATTGTTTCAATTCAAACAGCAATTCGGGGACTGTTTTTAGCAACTTGCCGCAAGCCGGATTTCGCGTAGCCTGTTAGCTTGGCGAAAGTTGAAATATGAAACAAATTTCGCCAAGCTTTATGGACGAAGAAATTATTACGGCCAAACCGCTGCGCCTGTTGCTTCGCATTATTTTGTTTGCCGCTGTCGTTATGGTTGTCGGAATTTTGGTATGGCAAGGCATCGCGTCGGCAGGCGCGCCCGATCCCACAATTCCACGCACGAGTCCGACGGTGGCCGTCCTCGACATTGCCGTGCTCGTTTTCCGCGAGGGCTTGGAATGTGTGCTGGTGCTCTCGGCAATCATGGCCAGCATGATCGGCGAAAAACAATCGCATCGCCGCCCGGTGATTGCCGGCGCGGGCATCGCGTTCGTCGCGACACTAATCACATGGTTCATCGCCGTCAGCATTGTCAATAATTTGAGCCAAAGCATTTCCGCTTTGAATTTGCAAGCGGCGACGGGATTGCTTGCCGTGGTCGTTTTGCTCGTGGTGATGAACTGGTTTTTTCACAAAGTTTATTGGGGCGGCTGGATTTCAATGCACAACCGGAACAAAAAAAAGTTGCTCGCCAGCGCAGGCGAGGCGGAAATTTCCCAGCGCCGTTTGCTGTGGGGACTTGGCCTGCTTGGCTTCGCGTCGTTTTACCGCGAAGGATTTGAAGTCGTGCTGTTTTTGCAAACGTATTATTTGCAGATGGGCGAAAAAATTGTTCTGGCGGGCGCGCTGTTCGGATTATTTTTTTCCGGCATCATCGCGGTGCTGACGTTTGTGGCGCATCGCAAATTGCCTT
>DASYAA010000187.1:0-15800 GCA_036501565.1 Verrucomicrobiia bacterium | reverse complement strand
ACCCAAAGCCCGGCCACCAATCTCATCACGACAATCGTCACCAACAGCAATCCCTATGATCTGGTCAATCCGCATCTCACCAGCACCAACCAGTTCGCCGTGATCGTGAAAGAAGTGAACGTCGCACCTTCGTTGCCAATGATTTCAACCCAGATCGTCAATGAGTTGACGCTTCTGACGGTCACCAATACGGCGACCAACGCCAATATCCATTCGACCATCACCGGCTATAGACTTGTCAGCCCGCCAACCAACATGGTTATCAATGCAAGCGGCGTCATCACTTGGACGCCAGCGCAGGCCCAAAGCCCCGGTACAAACACCATCACCACCGTGGTCACCAACAGCAATCCGTATGACTTGGTGAATCCGCAATTGATGGCCACCAACCAGTTCACGGTGATTGTGAAGGAAGTGAACATCGCGCCAGTTTTGCCAGTTATTCCCACACAAACGGTGAACGCTCAAGCATTGCTTACGGTAACAAACACGGCGACCGAAACGAACATTCACGCGACTTTGGGTTACGCATTTGTTAGTCCGCCCCTTGGCATGAGCATTAGCACGAATGGTATCATCACTTGGACGCCGACAAGGTCGCAAGGCCCAGGCACTAACATTATCACAACAGTGGTTACCAACACGGATTCCTTCGACACGGCCAATCCACATTTAAGCGCGACAAACAGCTTCACGATTATCATCTATGCGCCGACGCTTGCCCCCATTGGCAATTACACGGTCAATGCCGGGCAGATTGTCACTTTAACCGCTACAGCCACGGATAATGATTCCACCCGGACGATGACGTTCAGTTTGTTCGCCCCTCCAACTGGTGCAACTCTCAATCCTAGTAGCGGCCTGTTCAGTTGGCGACCCGGCGTGGCGGCAGCTAACACCACCAACACCGTGCAGGTGATTGTGACGGACAACAGTACACCTCCTTTGAGCGACACGAAGTCGTTCACGATTACTGTAAATCCGTTGGCATCTGTCATCTTAACGCCGCTCGGTTACACAAACGGTCAGTTCAAACTACAGATCAGCGGCACAACAGGACCGGACTACATAATCATGACCAGTGGCAGCCTGACAAATTGGACTGACTTGACGACAAATCTTTCTCCGACTACGCCGTTTCAATACACGGACACCAATGCTCTTTCGTCCACCAATCGCTTTTACCGTGTGCGACTGTCGCCTTAGAACTGTTTCCGTAACCTTTCCCGATTAAATCAACTCGAAGGGAGTACCCCATGAATGAACCGGAGTGCATCGCGTAGTTTGGTTGCCCATGCGCCGAGGGAGTGTGTTTACTACTTTTTATACACAGTTTTATACACAGCTAATAAACATGAAATGTTTGATTCCTTGCTGGGTTCAGCCAATCATTCTCAGTATAACGAACTCGGGTTTCACATTCCCGAAAATCTGAAACCCATCGCCAGAGTCCGGTGATGGCTTTTACACAGTCAACCACCACCGCCGGGCGGCAATGAGAGACCAGATGGCTTCCACAAGTCCGAACGGCCAAGCGCATTGCAGAAACCCGTAGATTGATCCGAGAACGCAGGACACGGCGAAGGCCAAAATGAACCACCGGCTGCGAGCCTCAAGCGCGTAGCAAACCACCATCGCGGTCACCGCGAACAAGCCAAAGAGCGTCAATTTGTCCATGATTATATTCAGAAAAAATTTTGCCGCATGACGACTTGCATCATCTGAACTTCACAAATGCAGGCGCAACGGAATCATGCCCGAACGGACAAACCCCGCCTTCTCGTAAAAGTGAATCGCCGCGCTGTTTGTTGAATCCGTGAGCAACGTGATTCGAGCGCAACCCACTGAGCGCATCCGATTGATTGCCTCATGGAGCAACTGTCTACCGATACTTTTCCCCCGCCAATTCGGATGCACAACCATGTCTTCAAGCCACGCCGCGCGACCGCCTTCAGCGGTGCTAACGGTAAATAATATGCTCACCATGCCGATGACGGATTTTCCTTTAGTCGCACAATAAATGAGGCCCACGTCGGGCTGGTCCAAAATGAGTCGAAGCCCACGTGATTGACTCTTGGCGTCAGGTTTGAAATCAGCTTCCTGTGCGAACAATAGTGAAAGCAATTTGCAAAGCTGTGCGGCATCAGCAGCCGCAGCCTGCCTGATGCGAACCTTGTCAATGGGATGTTGCA
This sequence comes from Verrucomicrobiia bacterium, assembly GCA_036501565.1. GTDB lineage: Bacteria > Verrucomicrobiota > Verrucomicrobiia > Limisphaerales > UBA11358 > UBA11358. The sequence goes on along the minus strand of DASYAA010000187.1, from coordinate 13,608 downwards.
TACCGCCATTCAAATCAATTTTTAACCGCCAATGGCCGTCATCACGCGCTGCGGCTGATAATTTTCCCGGAACAAATGCTGGGAAGGCTTTTGGACTAGCGTTTCGCGGATGAACTCATGCAAACGCGCAATGTCAATCTGCGGGCGCAATGCCGGCTTCAAATCCGTTTCCAGATGATTGCCGAGGCAGGGACGCAGCTTGCCGTCGCACGTCAGCCGCATCTTGTTGCAACGTTCGCAAAAATGCAGATCGCTCAATGCGCCGATGAAGCCCGCCGTCACGCCGCGTTTTTTGAGCCGGAAATATTTCGCCGGGCCAAAACCAAGTGAGTTGTTAAGCTTCTCCAATTCATCCTCGCGCTGCAATTGTGCGAACAATTCCGTGGCCGGAAAAAAATTCTTCTCGCTCAACATTTCCGTCAGGCTCACCGGCATCAATTCGATGAAACGGATGGCGATGTCGTGTTCCGCCGCAAAGTCGAGCAACCGGAAAATCTCGCCGTCATTTTTTCCGCGCATTAGCACGGTGTTCAATTTCACCGACTCGAAACCGAGTTCTTTCACGAGCTTGATGCCGCGCAACACCGGCGCTACATCGCCGCTCGTGATGGCGTTGTAAATCGCAGGATCAAGCGCATCAAGACTGATATTGATTCGGCGCAAACCCGCGTCGAACAAAGGTTTGGCCAGCTCCGCCAGCCGCGTGCCGTTTGTTGTGAGCAGAACGGATTCGACGCCGCGCGTGGCAATCAAATCATGAACAAATTCCACCACCCCCGGACGAATTAATGGTTCGCCGCCTGTCACACGAAAACGTTTGAATCCCAGCGAAACGGTTGCCCGCACAATCGCGAGCAATTCGTCGTAAGTCAGAATTTCCCCGCGTGGTAGCCAGTTTGAATAATTTTCCGGCAGACAATAAAGACACCGCTCGTTGCAGCGATCCGTGATTGAGATGCGCAAATAATCAACCGTGCGTCCAAAAGAATCTGTCTGACTCATGTTCATTTTTTCTGCGATGTTAATGCGTGCGGGTCTTCACCGCGCAAATGCGCCAGACCTTCGCGCATCGCCGGCGCGAGAATTTCCAGGCATTCGCGCACCGCCGACGGCTTGCCCGGCAAATTCACGATCAACGATTTTCCGCGCGTGCCCGCGACCGCGCGCGACAAAATCGCCGTCTTTACTTTGGCGAACGATTGCACCCGCATGGTTTCGCCGAAGCCTGGCAATTCTTTTTCCAAGACCGCGCGCGTCGCCTCCGGCGTCACATCTCGCGTTGAAATTCCCGTGCCTCCCGTCGTGACAATTAAATCACATTTCAATTCATCCGCAAATTTTTTCAGCGCCGCCGAAATCAAATTTTCTTCATCCGGCACAATCGCCGATTCAAATGTCGCTTCGCCGCCGAGAAACTCACGCAAGACGTTTTCGATCTCTGGCCCGCTGCGGTCGGCATAAATTCCCGCGCTCGCGCGGTCGCTGACGGTGATGCGCCCGATTTTCATTCCTTGATTTTCTTTACGACATGGATGCCTTCAATCCGCATTTTTTTGTCCACTGCTTTGCACATATCGTAAAGGGTCAACGCCGCAACGCTCACGCCAGTCAACGCCTCGAGTTCAACGCCCGTCTGCGAACTGGTTTCCGCCGCGCAAATAATTTCAATCGCCGCCGCGCGAACCCGAAAACTTATTTCAACGTGATTCAACGCCAGCGGATGGCACAGCGGAATCAATTCCGCCGTCCGCTTGGCAGCCTGAATACCCGCGATTTGCGCCACGGTCAAAACGTCGCCCTTCGGCAGCGCATTTTTCTTCAACGCACGAATGGTTGCCGGCGCGCAAACCAATTTTCCTTCGGCCAGCGCGCGCCGGCGCTGGATTGGTTTTGCGCCGACATTGACCATTTGCGCGCCGCCGCGTTCGTTCAAATGTGAAAATTTTTTGGTCATATCGTTAAAAATTCAACTTCTGTTCCTGCGTCAATTGAACCGCGATTTACGGGAATACGAATCAAAGCGTTTGTTTCCGTCAAACAAGTTATGTTGCCGGAACTCGCCCAAGCCAGCGGATGCAAACCTGCCGAGTCCAGCCACGCCGGCCACAGAGTTTCGCGCGGATTCGGCGCATTTTCCAATTTTGCCACCAACCGTCCGCGCAAAAATTCTTTCGGCGCTTCGCCGGCCAATTTTACCAGCGCCGCCGCGACGAACAAATGAAAACAGACGAAATGCGACAGCGGATTTCCGGGCAGTCCAAACGCGATCCGGTTTTCATTCACGCCAAAAATCAGCGGCCTGCCGGGACGCACGTTGATTTGCGAAAAAATAATTTCAAAACCAAGCCACTCGAGCAATTCGCGCGTGAAATCCTTTTCGCCCACGCTCGCGCCGCCGGAAATCAAAATCACGTTGGCGGTTTCAACTTGAGATTTGAGATTTTCAATCTGCGATTTTGCCTGTTCAAAATTTTCCGGCAAATGTTTCTGCCGCAAATCGCAGGAAAAATTTTGCAGCAGGCCGCGAATCAAAATGGAATTGCTGTCACGGATTTGTCCGGGTTTTGGCGTTTGATTTGGCAGAACAATTTCGTCGCCGGTCGTGAAATGACAAACACGCAAGCGCGGGCTGACGAGCGGACTTGCGCAACCGGCAGTCGCAAGCAACGCTGAAACGCCAATGTTTATACGGTTTCCCGCGTGCAGCAAAATTTGTTCCGCTTTTATTTCTTCGCCGCGTCGCCGCACATTTTCAGAATTTTCCACGCGCACAATTTTTATTTTGTCACCGTCGCGCTCGACATTTTCCTGCATCACGACGCGCAAATTTTCACATGGCAGTGGCGCGCCCGTCGCCACGCGCACGGCTTCTCTGGATTTTAACTGGCGCGGTTTCCAATCCGCCGCGTGAATTGTGTCCACAATTTGGAAAGTTTCCGCCGCGTCATTTTGCAAAGTCGCATAGCCGTCGCGCGTCGAGCAATCGAACGGCGGCAAATCTTCCGGCGCACAAACTGTTTCGCGCAACACGCGGCCAAAGGATTCTTCCAACCGAATGCGAACGCTAGGCAACGGCTGGCAGCGCGAAGAAATTTCCGCGAGCGCGTCGTTGAGTTGCAACGGCGCTCTGCCAGCGTCGGTCTTGGAAGATTCTCGTTGCTGGCGACGGTCATAGACCGCCGCTACAATTCCTCGCCGTTTCCAAATCGGCACATCCTGCTTGAGCCGATTCATAAACTCGGCGAGCAGCGCGAAGGCTTCGCCGCGATGTTCGGCCGCGATGCAAACGTAAATTGCCGTTTCGCCGACGGGAATGATTCCAATCCGATGAATCACCCGCGCAGCGAAACACGGAAATTTTTCCGCGAGCGATTCGAGGATGCGGCGCATCTCATTTTCTGCCATCGGCGAATAGCCTTCGTATTCGAGCGCGGAAATTTTTTCGCCGTTCTCCAAATCGCGGACAATGCCGGAAAATTCCGCAATCGCGCCAGCCGAATAATCTTCCGACAATCCACGTGATTGAATCGGCTGGTTCGTGATTTGGATTTCGATATTCATTTCAACCGCCGGAAACGGGTGGAATCAACGCGACTTCATCGTCGTCGCTGAATTTTGTTTTGGCATCGGCATATTCACCGTTGCGCGCCAGCCGCGTCGTTTTACGGAAGGCAGCCAGCTTCGGTTTTTCCGCGACGATCTTTTCCCAAATTTCCTCAAGGCCGACATCGTCGGAAATGTTCATTTCCAGTTCAGACGTTTCGGCAGCGTCTTTGGCTTGGGCAAAAAATAAAACGCGCATATTCAAATATATGACGATTGAAGCATAGCGAATAGGACAGCCAAATTCATTTTATTTCATCGCGGCACAAGGTGGATGGCTGGCGCTTTGATGAGCGCGGTGATGTTTTCGCCTGCTTGCAGTCCCAGTTCGGCGCAAGCCGAGCGCGTGACCAACGCAAACAGAGGAAATCCCGCGTCCAATTCTACGCGAACGAGCGCGCCTTCGGGACGAAGCGACAGAACGCGGGCGGAAAGACGATTGCGCACGCTGCTGGCGGTTGCGGCGTTCTGCTGGAGAATCACCTCCTCGCCACGAATGCAGACGAACACGTCGCACGCTGCGGTGTCAGGCGCGAGCGCGGTGAGTGTTGCGCCGCCGACTGCGACTGTAGCAAGTCCATCGGCCACGTTCATAATTTTTCCGGGTTGCAAAGTCTCCACGCCGGCAAATCTGGCGACCTCGGCATTGGCCGGGCGGGTGAACACTTCGGACACCGGACCGGTTTGCATGACTTTTCCGCCCATCAACACGACAATTTCGTCCGCGAGCGTGAGCGCCACAAAGCGATCGTGCGTCACGCACAACATCGGGATTTGAAATTCGCCGCGGATGCGGGTGAGATAGGGAATGATTTTTTCCTTGAGCGGCGCGTCAAGGCTGGCGAGCGGCTCGTCCAACAACAGCAGGCGCGGCGACGCCAGCAGCGCGCGGGCGAGAGCGACGCGTTGTTTCTCGCCGCCAGAAAGTTCGGTCACGCCGCGCGAAATGAGCGGTTCAATCTCCAGCACTTTGATGACGTGCTCGAAGCCGAACAACGCGCCGGTGGTGTCGCGTGATTTACGTCCGTAAAATAGGTTCTGCCGCACGGACAAATGCGGAAACAACGCGAGGTCCTGCGGCACGTAACCGATGCCGCGCCGATGTGCGGCGACGGAAATTTTTTTCGCCGTGTCTGTCAACACATCACCGTTCAATTGAATGAAAGCCGAACGCGGCGCCCGCAATCCCGCGATGAGGTCGAGGAGCGAGGTTTTGCCTGCGCCGGATGGGCCGAAGACGGCAGTGACGCGCTTGGACATTTCCACATCCACTTCGAGCGTAAAATGGGCGAGCGGCAGCGAAATGTTTTTCAGCAAGAGGCTCATGCGGTTTTTTTGCGGCGCAGCAAAAATTCGCTGCCCCAGACGGCGATGAAGGCGAGCACGACGGACGCGGCCAGCAAATGGTAAGCTTGCGCATCCTGGCCAATGGTCACGTTTTCAAAAATGCCCAGCGAAACCGTCCTCGTTTTGCCTTCAATATTTCCGGCGACCATGATGGTCGCGCCGAATTCGCCGAGCGAGCGCGCGAACGCAAGCAACATTCCTCCGACTATGCCGCGCGCGGCCAGCGGGACGGTGATGGTGAAAAACACGCGCCAGCCGCCGGCGCCGAGCGTGCGGGCGATTTGTTCGAGACGCGGATTGACTTCCTCAAACGCCGTGCGCGCGGAACGGACGAGCAGCGGCAGCGACATCACGCTCAACGCCAGCAGCACCGCGCGCCAAGTGAAGACGATTCTGAAATCAAATAATCCGCCCAGGCCTTGCTTTCCAAACACCGCCAGCAGGATCAGACCCGTCGCCACCGGCGGCATGACGAGCGGCAGCGTGACAAAAGTTTCCACGATGGATTTGCCCGGCCAATTGCCACGCGCCAGCGCCCACGCCAGCGCGAGGCCAAAAGGCAGAATCGTCACCGTGCTCAACGCGGCCACCCATACGGTGAACCAAACAATCTGCCATTCGGCGGCGGTCATTCTCGCAACAGGAAGCCATATTGCGTGAAGACTTGTCCAGCTTCCTTGGACGAAAGGTAATCGAGAAATTTTTTCGAGGCGTCGGGTCGTGGTGAGCCTTTTACCAGCGCCACCGGGTAGCTAATGTCCGGGCCGTCGGCGCGCGGGACTTCGTAGGCGATTTTGACATTTTTGGAAATGGCGGCGTCGGTTTTATAAACAACTCCCGCGTCAACATTGCCGGATGCGACGGCGGCGAGCGCAGCGCGAACATTTTCCGTCGGAACGACTTTGGGTTCGACTGCCGACCAAAGCTGAAGTTTTGTTAGCCATGCCTTCGCATAAACACCAGCAGGAACGGCCTTCGGGTCGGCGAGCGCGAGCAGCTTCACATCGGCGTTGGTCAGGTCGCTTCCAGATTTGATTTGCAGCGCGCTGTCGTTTGGAACAACAACGATGAGCGAATTGCCTAGAATACTTTTGCGCGTGGCCGGGTCAATCAAGCCTTTTTTCGCCAGCATGTTCATTTGCGCTTCGTCGGCGGAAAAGAAAATGTCGGCGGGCGCGCCCGCCTCAATTTGTTGGGCGAGCAGGCTGGACGCGCCGAAGTTGAAGACGATATTGTCGCCGGATTGCTTTTCGTAATTCGCGACAATTTGCTTCAAGGCGTCCGTCAAACTCGCGGCGGCGGACACCGTGATTTCCGTCGCGCGCAGCGGCAGCGCCAAAGCCACCAATAAAAAGGCCAATAGAACGAAAATTTTTCGGAATGTCTTCATGTCCATAAAAAATTTGGCTTGGTTCGACTAAAATGACAATTGGAGGCGCGTGAAGAAAACTTCTTCGGGGTCTTTGGTCACCGCGCCCGTCGCGCCGCCGGTAAATGTCGTGCGCGAAAAGCTGGTCATGACGCGGACATTTTTATTCAGCCACCAATTCAGCCCGACGGCCCAGGCCCGCGCCGCCGAAGCTGAAGTCGTTGGGCTGGCAAATGTCGGAAACGCGGCGTTGTCCACGTCGAACCCTTCAAGGCGGGCGACGATTTGCCAGGCGCCCCAGCCGCCGTTTTGCAAGCTGAACGGACGTTGCGGCGTCACGCCGGAGTAAGAAGCATTTTCACCCGTTAGCACCCAGCCGGCGGAAACTTCCCAGGCGGTGTTTTGCAAATCCGCCGCCGTGCCGGGCGCCGCCGTAAGTTTGACTTGTTGATCGGAAATCACGTATTCGCCCAACAAATCAAACGGACCCCAATAATAATATCCTTGCGGCGAAATTCGCCAGTGTGCGCCGTTGGCGACGGTGCCGGCGTAGGTAAAAAATTTTTGCTGGCCCTCCGTCACGTAACCGCTGGTCAGCGCACCGGCGCCATATTCATTTCCGTAAGTGCCGCTCACGCCAAATCCCAATCCTTCCAGCGGCGCGATGCCGGATTTTTTCATAGGTTGAAGAAAAACACGTCCGGCAAATTCCATGTCGTTGTCCAAGTCGGCGTTGGCGGCGTTTGCTCCATCCACGTCGCTGTTAAAAATGCCCGCCGCATAATTTGCCCGACCTCCGAACAAATCGCCGTGCAGTTCCACGCCCAGATCGCGCAACGGAACCAAATCATTCGCCAGTGAACGTTCGTTAAACGAGAGATTCACAGCCGACTGCAACCATTCGAGACCGACGGGCATCTTGAATCTCCCGGCCTGCAATTGGACTTCCGGCCACGGATGATAATTCAAATAAGCATCATAAATCGAAGGAGCGGCTCCGCCAAATTCAGCCATGAACTGGTAGTCGAAATCATGAAAGACCGTGCCCGCAATAATCGGATGCACTCGGCGCAAAATAAAACCGTCCGCCCCCGGCTGCGCATTCTGAACAAAGGTCCGGCTGTCCAGTTGCATATAGCCGCGGATGTTCATCGCAAAATTGGTGTCGGCGGAAACAATTTTGAAACCGTCGGCGCCGATTGAAATTTTCGGCGCGGCTTTGGCGGCTTCGGCTGCGGTCTGTTCACCCAACTTTCGTTGTTGTTCCAAGTCACCGACCTTCTGGTTGAGTTTCTGGATTTGAGCGGGTTGCTGTTGCGATATTTGCTGCTGCTCAAGAGCATTGACTTTCTTTTCCAATTCCTGAATTTCTTTTTTTAGGTCTTCAATCTCCGTCTTTTCCGCTGAGTCGGCAGGCGCAATTTGCGCAGTTTCTGTGGAATTCGTGGCCGTGTTGTCCTGCGCTGTTGCCCGGAAGGCAAGCAACAGCCCGGCAAACGCCACGAGCATCAAAGGATTCAGCCTGATTGTTTTCATGTTTTCTACCTATGGCGGCTTTAGAATAATGGAGGCATTGGCGCACACAAGCGTTATATTTATAAAAATATAACGCTTGGAGAGTGGGAATTTTTGATTATGCCAGGTTTGCTTTTAGCTCCGCAAAAGCCGGCGCAATTGATTCCAGTCGGCGGTGGTCGCGCGCAAACTTGCCTTTTCCATGCGCTGATAGAGCGCTGCGGCTTTGCGTCCGGTTTCAGTCAATTCCGCGCCACCACCGCCTTGGCCGCCGTGCGTGGCGAGGACGAGCGGCTCCTTGAAGCACCGGTTCATCGTCTGGACGAGCGACCAGGCACGCATATACGACATTTTCATGCGCGACGCGGCTTTCCCGATGGAGCCGGTCTCGTCAACGAGCTGTAGTAATTCCGCCTTGCCGGGGCCAAAAGCAATTTCCCTTTTGAGCGTAATTCGCAAGCGTATCTGCAAGGCAATTGAACCGGAGAAATAAGTTTTCTTTTTCATGACGCAAGCGGATCTTCCGCAAAACGCTTCGGCGTTGAATCATTAAAGCGCCTTGCAACGAATACGAAAATGAAACTGCCGGTCCGCTTTGTCAAAGGGAAAGACAATAACGCGAAGGGGTCGGCGCTTTAATTGGATTCGATTTGCACCAAATCGCCCGAGTGGATGACGCCGCCTTGCAGCACCGAAGCGTAGGCGCCGACACGCGCCTGATTGTGGCGCGCGGCGGTTTTCAAAATACCGGTGTCCTTCGGCAAATCGCCTTGCGGCAGCGTGGTCATGACGCAGCGACCGCACGGGCCGGTGATTTTTATTTTCACTTCGCCGCCGATGGCGAGAATTTTTTCATCCCATTCGTTTTCGGGAAATCCCTTGAAGTCGGGCGCGGTTTGAATCACCAGATTTGGACGAAACCGGCGCATTTCAAACCGGCCTTCGGGATACAGCGCTCGGAAACTGTCGAGCGTCGCCGTGGTGAGCAGATGAATCATGCCGAGATCGAAAAATGTTTCGGCGGGCATCGCCTCGTCGGTCACGACATCACGTCGCGCCAGCCCGTCAATGTCCGGCCAATATTCCTCCAGCGTGCCAGTGGAAGTGGCGCCTTTCAAAAAGCGAACCGGCTTGCCCAGGCTCGACGACAATCGCGTGGCGATATTTTTGTCTTCACTCGAAATGGTGCCGCCGTCCGGCAAAGTAATCCAGGCGGGCGGCAGAGAGTCACCATTCAACGGTTCGGCGAACGCGGCGCGAAAGTTGAAGAGCGTCGGCCATTTGGACGGATTTTTCGCGCTGGCGATTTTCCCGCTTTCAACGTCGGCGAGCGCGAATACACGGTCGCCTTGCAAACCCTTCATTCCGATTCGTGTCGCGTTCAATTCCTCGCCCATCATGGATTTGACGGGATAGCGATGAAGCGAGGCGACGGAGCCGATTTTTGTCGCTGGCATAATTTCGTTCAGGCGGTTGCGGCGTGCAATTTTTTGACTTCAAGGCTGATTTCGTCAACGCGCTTGGGTTTCTGATGTTGCATCGCCATGATGCGTGCGTAGCCGATGAAAAGATAGGCACCGAAGACATACGGGAAGGCATTCACCGGCGGAGGCGGCACTGGATAGACGAGGCCCGCCGTTGGAATAAACAGCAGCATCATCGCGGCAACGCAAAGGGCGACATCCTTGAATTTCAATTCACCACGTTTTTTCAAAAATGAGGGCGCCGCGAGCGTGATCAAGATATACGAGCCGGTGAAACCCATCGCTCCCATCGTGCCGGCATCGTTGAATTCATCAAGCACGGCCATGCCGTAATGGACGAGCACAAAATAGCTGATCGTCACCACACTAAACATCACGCTGGCCATCGTCGCCAGTGCCACGTGCGGCGTGCCGTGTGTCTTGTGCGCCGCGCTCGTGGAATTTGGAAAAAAATCGTGACGGCCCATCGCATACATCACACGGGCACCCGCGTTCATGCAGGACGACGCCAGCGCAAAAAAGCTGAACATGGCGCCCGCTGAAAGCAGCGGCCACAGGAACGGAACATGATTCATGGTGGCCAGCACATTCAACGGTGCGTCAATCTGGTCCAACGTGGTCGTGTATCCGCGTGTGCCCAATACTTCCGTGTAGCTGACCAGAATGAAGAACGCGCCCGTCAGCAGAAGGCTCCAGATGATGGAACGCGGGATGGTTTTGAGCGGATTGATTGCTTCCTCGCCAAAGGCAGTTGAACTTTCAAATCCGACTAGGCTGAAGATCGCGACCACCACCCCCATGCCGAGGCTCAAAGGCGACACCCCCTTAAAACTGAACTGGCTTGTGTCAATGGCGAAATGATGATGCCCCAAAACAATCATCACCAGCAACAGGATGAAAAAGCACGAGAACGCTTCAAATGCCAGCATGATGAGCGTTGAAATTCTGATGTCCTTGTAAGCCATGAAGAAACAGGTTCCCAGGCAAATCGCAAAAAGCAGTACCGGCGGCAGCGTGATGTGAACGGCCGCCAGCAATTTGCCGGCGAAAATCGTGAAACCCGTCGTTCCGGCCAGGCCAATGAACAAATATGCCCACACGAGGCACCAGCCGCAGAGCGCACCGCCGGTAAAACCAAGGCCGGACGAGGCGTAGCTATACATCGATCCGGAATTTGTCGTGCGCTTTGCAAACTGGTTCAGGCTGAAGGCGACAAACAACAGCATGACCGTGCCCAGCGCGTAGCCAAGCCAGCTGATGTTGCCAATCGTGGCAAACATCAGGGGCACGATCAACGCCGCCGTCATGGTCGGCGAAATGAGCGCAATGTTTTGCGCGAGCAGTTCCATGAAGTTCAAACAATTCGAGCGTAGTTTATTCATAATACGGCCTTTCTACTTTTTGATTTTAGTTTTGATTTTGAAAAAATGATTTTGGTCTGGCGCGGTTTCGCAGTCCTTTCAACCGACGGCTTGAAAGCCAAAAGATTCAGCATCGGAATCGCGCGATGCTGGCTGACTTGTGGCAGCATCATTTGGCTCGAACTTGTCACCGGCGAGGCAACGAGCAAAACTTCCGCATCCTTTTTCCCTTTTGCAATCAGACGATGTGGCAGGCGAGAATCAAAATGCGCCGCGTCGCCCGGCTTCAAATCATAAGTTTTGCCCGCCAACGCCAACGTCAACGCGCCGGACAGAACGTAAATCCATTCCTCGCCGTCGTGGTGATAATGTTCATTGCCCCGGCGCGAAACCGGTACGGTCACTTTGATGGGCTGCAAATTAAAAAAACGTCCCGCGTTCGAGAGGGAAACATATTTCAATCCGTTGATGCTTTTCTTGTCGGCGCCCGTGCTGCGCACAATCACGCACGGCTCGGTGGCCAGTTGCGATTCAAACAGCGAAGCCAGCGAGACATTGAAGATTCTGGAAAGCGTCAACGCGGCGGCAATTGAAGGCTGGCGGCTTCCAAATTCGAGCCGCGACAGAAATGCCTTTGACAAACTGCTGCGGGTCGCCAATTCCTCCAGCGTCCAGCCGCGTTTGAGCCGCAATTCTCGCAGCCGCGCGCCGAAGGAGCTTAACTGTGATTGAATCGGGTCATTCAATTCCGCTAGTTGTCTTTTCGGCAACTTTGTTGTCATAAAGGCAACTCATCCAAAGCATCACAAGTGCCAGATTATAAGCAATGTTCTTGAAGTTGTAAAAACCCGCATTTACAATGGCTTTCTCTCGACGGCGGAAAGTTTGGCGGAAAAAATTCAGCCGCACACTGTTGCGAATTGTTCAAAGCGAACAAATCGAGACCCGAAAATACAAAATTAAAATGCAACCAGATCGCCAACTCGCAATGATTTTCCTGTTTCAGTCAGCGGAATAGAAGTGTTGACCGCAAAGCGATAAAAATGATTGAACCGTTGCGCGTTCGCCCATTCGGGCAGATACTTTTTGCGCAGTTCCATAAATTTTTTTTGAAAATCACTGATGGCCCGACCGCTGTCGGGGTCGCGCGCGGGCACGACGCAGCGCTGGCAGGGATTATGGCCGAAAAATTTCACCGCGCCGATTTGAAATGGCTTTGGTTCGCCGGGCGCGCCGAAAAGGCGGTCTTCGCAAAACGGCGCGTCGCCGGTGAGTTCCAAGTTCGAGCGAAAGCGGCGGCGCAAACTTTCCAGTGTCAGTTCGGGAAACCATTTTTGCACTTCGCGCAGGCTGGCGTCGCTCGTGATAGTCGGGCCAAACGCCTCGCGGTCGTCGGGAAAACCTTTTTCGAAATCGCGCCGCAACGTGACAGTAAATCCGAAAAATTCGCCAAGCCATTCTCCAATTTGATCCGAATCATCCAGTTGAAATTGCGCTCGTGACGATTCGCCATTTTTCCAAAATTGGACTTCTTCGATTTTTGCGTCGAAGTTGCAACGCAATTCATGCACGCGCGCCGTGCGTTTGCCGTTCACCACTTTGCCGTCCTTGTCGAAAATCGCGTAAATGCGGTCGTTCGCCAAAATGCCGCCGGAGGTGACTTGAGTTTGCTCGACGAGCAAGCCGTCCAAAGATTTGATTGGAAAAATCTGAATTTGGCCGAGATGCACCCAGCTTTCAATACAGCAGCGAATTATCCTCCGGCAACAAAAAAATTCGGTTGTGAGAACCGGTGTTCAAGAGAATGCTGACCGAAAAATGCTGCTTAACACTACGATTTCAGGGTCAACTGTTGGGTATTACACAACTCACTATACGGGTCACCATTCCAAGGAGAGATTTAGCCCTCGAAAACTGATACCGGTCAATCCCAAAACTGTGGGCGATCATCTCCTTTTGAAACGCATCCAAGCCAATCTTTCCCAGCCGGATGTGGCTGTTAAAGCAGGGGTTTCAGTGCGGAAGGTTAAAGCGTGGAAAAATGATCAAATTATTCCGACCGCAGATGAATGGCGTGTCTTGACGGGAATCCTGCACTTTGCAAAGATTGGTGATCTGTCATTAGATCATTTTTTTACTTCTTCCCTATTATGGTCGAGGAATTGGCGCAAAAGGTTGGAAAGCTCGACAAAATTGATGGGTTTTTGAATAACGAACCGCAATGGAGCGTGACGAAAAGCAGCCAGATCCGGCGGCTGGTTGAGTCCCGTCATCAGGATAACCGGCAAATCGGGACGTATGGTACCCATTTCTTCGGCCAATTCGGTACCCTGTAGTCCGGGCATCGTATGGTCGGTGATGACCAAATCGAAATTATCCGAATCGGCCTGGAATGTTTTCATGGCTTCCAAGCTGTCCGCCCGGGTGGTGACGCGGTACCCCATTTTGCGCAAGTGTTGTTGCATCATACCGAGAACGGAAATTTCGTCGTCCACCACGAGAATTTGTTCGCGGTGTCCGCGCACGAGTTGGTTTTTATCTATCGGAATCGAGGCTGGCGGTTCAGTGGATTGGGGAAGATAAAGGTGAAAGGTGGTGCCCTGGCCTTCCTGACTGTTCACCTTGATGTATCCACCGCTGCGGCTGACGATTTTTTGGACCAGGGTCAGTCCCAAACCTGTGCCCTGTCCGGTGGCTTTGGTGGTAAAGAAGGGTTCGAAAATCTTTTCGATGACTTCAGGACTCATGCCGCGACCGGTATCGCGGACAATCAAATGAACATACGGGCCGGCGGGAATAGATGGAGTATTCTCACGGCCAGACTCAAAATAAATGGTCTCCAATTCGTATTTCAACAGGTCGCCTTTCGACTTCATGGCATGTCCGGCATTGGTCCCGAGATTCATGATGACCTGATGCATTTCCGTGG
>DASYAA010000186.1:0-3464 GCA_036501565.1 Verrucomicrobiia bacterium | reverse complement strand
AACTTTTTGTTGAACCAGCGCGACGCAAATCACGCCGGGCAAAACGAAAAGAAAAACCGGAAAAATTTTCAGGAACGCGCAAAACAGCGGACCGAGCCGCGCGTTTTTTTCGTCTTTCGCCGCAAGCACACGCTGCACAATTGTTTGGTCGCAGCACCAATACCAGATTCCCAAAACCGGATAGCCGAGCAGAATTGAATACCAGGCCAGACCGCTCGGATCTTTGGAATCGCGCGCCATGTTCAGAAAATTTCCAGTTCCCCAAGTCACTTTGCTGCCGGCCACGCTGGCGAGCGGATGCGGATGCGACGCGAGCGTGTGGGCGAGTTCCGTCCAGCCGCCAATTTTTAAGTAGCCCACGACGGTGATGACCACCGCGCCGACGAGCAACAAAATGGTTTGCACGCTTTCCGTCCAAACAACTGCGAGCAAGCCGCCGAGCATCGTGTAAATTCCCGTCAAGACTCCAAGCACGACGATGAACAGCATCAGTGCATCCACGCCATAAATCGTCGCGCCCGGCGCGAGTCCAAGAATCCCCCGCAACACCCACGCCGCCGTGTAAAGCGCCACGCCCATGTGAATCACGATGGCGGAAAACAGCGACACGACGGACAGCACGTCGCGGCAACCGCGATTAAAACGCCTTTCAAGAAAATCCGGCAATGTGGCGACGCGCGAGCGAAGATAAAGCGGCGCAAAAAACAGCGAGAGCAGAATCAATGTGAAACCGGCCATCCATTCGAAATTGCCGAAGACCAAGCCGTATTTGTAAGCAGCTTCTGCAAGGCTGACGAGGTGAACGGTGGAAATGTTTGCTGCAAACATTGCCAGTCCGATGACCGGCCATGTGAGCGTGTTGCCCGCGAGAAAGTAATGTCCGCCCTCGCCGCCGCGTTCATTTTTTCTCCGCAAAAATCCCGCCGTCACGCCGAGTCCGACCACCGCCAGCAAATATGCGACAATGATCGTCCAGTCGAGATTGCTCATGGGATTGTTCATCGTGGCATTATGGCAGTAATTGAATTTCGTTGATGGTCGGCCCTTCGCTGGCATCAAGGATATTCAAACGAAATTCCTGCGCCGTGACCGGCTCAAATGATTTCTGAAAATTATCACCCAAAGTCGTGCCGGTGAAAATGTTTTTCCAGTCGCCGCCATTACGATATTGAAATTCAAATTGTTGCACGCGGTTGGGATACGCCTCGGAAATGTGAACGCGGCTGAAGGTCTGCGGCTTCATAAAATCAGCGGCGATCCAAGCTTGCTTCGTGGCGTCGTCCGTCGCCCAACGCGTTTGTGCGTCTTCGTCAAACGCCTGCTGCGCGCCGTAATTTGAATCGTCATTTTGATACACGTTCGATGCAACGGCCTTGAACGTTGGCGGGATTTCAACGACTGGCAAATCCATCGCGGAATCTTTGAGTGTCAATTTCACGACCGTGTCGCTGGCGTCGCGCAACGCGGAAGGAACGGTCAGGATGAGTTTTCCGTCGTGCTGCGTAAATTCAATTTTGCCGCCGCGCAGCAATGAAGCGGATTTAATTTTGCCCGCGATGTCGGGCAATTCAATCGTGTCGTTTTGCACGTGCAAAATGTGGAGATAGATTATTTTTCCTGTGCGCGTGCTGGCGATGGCTTTTGTCGGTTTCCACGGGCCGCCGCGCGTGCCATAAATGCTTTTGCCATTCTTATCCAGCCAGTCGCCGACTTGTTTCGAAACTTTAACTTCACGCGGCTCAATGGTTCCGTCCGATCTTGGACCGACATCGAGCAAAAGATTTCCGTCACCGCCGGCACACTCGGCAAGGATGCGAATCACTTCGTCCGCCGATTTAATTTTGTCATCCGGTTTCCATGACCATTGCGTGCCGAGCGTCATGCAGGTTTCCCAAGGAACCTTGTCGTCGTAAGCGCCGATGCGCTGTTCGGGCGTATAAAAATCTTCATTCGGCAGAAGCTGGCCTTGATGCAGCCATTGTTCAGTAGTGCTTATTTCCAGACGATTGTTGATGAGGATTTGCGGCTGCAATCCGCGCACGAGCGCATAAGTGGCCGGCGGATCCCACATGGCTGGACGGCCGTCGCAGTCAAACCAAAGCACGGAAATTTTACCGTAATTGGAAAGCAACTCGCGCAGTTCAGCTTGAAACTTTTTTACAAAACGGGCGTTGTTTGCGGAACGGCAGTCGGGATCGCGCCAATCCATCTCGGAAAAATACAAGCCAATTTTTTCGTTCTGTCTATGCGCCGCCGCAGCCAGATCCGCGCAGATATCGCGATGGAACGGAGTTGCGCCGATGTTGTAGGCGTCCACTTTTGAATCCCAGAGCAGAAAACCGTCGGCATGTTTGGCCGTGAGCACCATGTATTTCATGCCGGCGGATTTCGCGATGTTCACCCACTCGTCGGCGTTGAAATTTGTCGGGTCAAACCTTTTGTAGAGATTGTCATAAACTGCGACCGGAATCGGGCCGTTGTTCGGGCAATTGGTGTTTGAATTGGCGCGCGACCAGCTGAGTTCCTGCCCCGTAAGGCTGACTGGCCCCCAATGAATGAACATCCCGAAACGCGCCTCGCGCCACCATTCCATTCGCGCGTCGTGCTGCATGGCAGTTTCAGCCTGAACCATTGTTGCAATCACGCAAATGGCGGCTAGGATTAACTTTCCCAAACTTTTTTTTACCGTCATATATTTGCCGATTAAGAGCGTGGGAATGGTCTTTTTCAAAAAAAGACCAGTCATAGGCTTAATTTATGAGTTTGACAGATTGCAAACAGGGAAATCTTGCATTATTATTCGGCGAAGAATATTGAACAAGCGTGACGACAAAACCGACTTATCAGACGCGCCGCATCCGCTATGAAATTGACCGTTGCGAGCCGCAGAACCGCGCGATTGAAACGGGCAAGATTATTTTTCATGCGTTGACGAAGGGACATTATCCCGGCACGCGTGTGCCTGAAAATATCCTGTCAGGACTGAACAGCATTGGTTTTTGGAATGCGGGCGACGCGCAGGATTGGGGCGAAGACCCGCACCGCAATGAGGGTGTCGAAATCACATTTCTCGAAACAGGTTCGATGGCTTTTGTCGCCGACCAAAGAAAATACAACCTGCGCGCGGGACAATTCACCATCACGCGTCCGTGGCAGCTTCACAAGCTCGGCGCGCCCAACATCGGGCCGGGGCGGCTGCACTGGTTGATCATGGATGTCGGCGTCCGGCGCCCGCACCAGAACTGGCACTGGCCGGAGTGGATGGTGCTGGCAAAAGATGATCTTGCCGAACTGACGCGCAAATTGCGCCACAATGAAAATCCGGTTTGGAATGCCACGCCAGCCATCACGCAATGTTTCCGCGAACTCGCCCGAACGGTCGAAGCATGGGATCAACCGCACGCTGTTTCACGGCTGGCCACAAATTTGAACCAGCTGTTATTGAGCATTCTTGACGCTTTGTG
>DASYAA010000185.1:0-7959 GCA_036501565.1 Verrucomicrobiia bacterium | reverse complement strand
GCGCGCGTCGTTTTCAACGGACAAATCCACGAGCAAATTTTCCGAAACGGAATGATGAATCAAATCGCTGATTTCTTTCGCGCTGATTTCAAGGTTCTGCGGCTTGGCCAGACGACCGTAAATCGTCGCTGGCACGCGACCTGACGCGCGGAGCTTTGTGACTTCGGCGCGCTGCACTTTCGTGCGCGGATATGCTTTCAACGGAACGGTTTTCATTTTCTTAAATTAAATTGTTTCTGGCGACGCTTAACTTGTGCGCCCGCCTTTGAATTCAAAGAGCGAATTCACCGACGAATTACTGTGAATCCGTTTGATGGCTTCGCCCAAAAGCCCCGCCACCGAAAGCGTGACAATCTTCACGCCGTCAATCGCAGGGCGTTGGACTGTATCAGTTGTTATCAACTCGTCAATATCCGATTTGCGCAATCTTTCGATGCCAACGTCGTTCAAAATCGCGTGCGAAACGCAGGCGATGATCTGTTTCGCGCCCTTTTTCTTCAATAAAGCCGCGGCTGAAGTGAGCGTGCCAGCCGTCTCCGTCAAATCGTCCACGAGCAAAACATTCTTGCCTTTGATTTCGCCGATAACCGCCATGGATTCGACGTGCGTCGCGCTGGTGCGCCGTTTCGCCACGATTGCCAGTCCAGTTTCCAGCACTTGCGAATACGCGTGCGCCATTTTCAATCCGCCGGTGTCCGGGCTGACGACGACGAGGTCGGCCAATTTTTTCTTCTTCAAATAATCATACATCACCGGCGCGGCGTAAAGATGGTCAACCGGAATATCGAAAAATCCCTGAATCTGCTGCGCGTGCAAATCCATCGCGAGAATCCGGTTTGCGCCCGACGCCACCAAAAGATTTGCCACGAGCTTGGCCGTGATGGGAACGCGCGGCTGGTCTTTGCGATCCTGTCGCGCATAACCGTAAAACGGCAGCACCGCCGTGATTTTTGCCGCGCTCGCGCGTCGCAACGCATCCATCATGATAAACAATTCCATCAGGTGATGGTTTGTCGGCGGCGAAGTCGGCTGGACGACGAACACTTCCTCGCCGCGCACATTTTCCTCGATCTTTATAAATGTCTCGCCGTCGGGAAACGGCTTGATCGTGCATTTGCCCAGTTCGATGCCGATAGACTTGCAGATGGCCTTGGCCAAAGGTTCGTTTGCTGTGCCGCTAAAAATTTTCACGCAATAGTTGATTCAGGTTAAAAAAGGAAAACCGCCGCAACCGGCGGATGAAATTGTGAAATGACTTTAGCAACGAACAAATTTGGCGCAAGTGGAATTTGAGCATTAAACTTCACCGCCGTCATCGAATTCTGGACGAATCGGTTTGAGCGCCGGCCAAAAGCTTTTCGGTTTGCCAATCACCTGTGGACTTTGAAATCGAACTCAACTAAAAATACCGATGTCTCATGCGCACAATTTTCACCCGGCAAATCGAGAAGCCATTTACTAACTTGGAAAAATATTATGGTCACATTTATTAAAATCAATAAAACGGTGCTGCAAGCGATGGCCATTTGCTCGTTGTGTTTTTGTTTTTTCAACGTTAAGGCGCAAAGTTCTGCTCCCAAATTCAAAGTAATCGCCTTTTACACTGGCAAGAACGATCTGGCACACATCAGTTTTGTGCATGAGGCAAACAAATGGTTTCCCAAAATGGCCGCCAAATATAATTTCACGTATGATTCCACGACCAATTGGAATGATTTGAACGCTGAATTTCTTTCTCATTATCAAGTGGTGCTTTTTTTGGATACGCGGCCTGAAGTTCCCGCTCAAAGAGAAGCGTTCCAAAAATACATGGAAAATGGCGGTGCGTGGATGGGATTTCATTTTGCCGGATTTGCTTTGACGCCCTCGGACTATCCGCAGAATTGGGACTGGTATCACGAAAAATTTTTGGGATCGGGCGAATATGTCAGCAACACGTGGAGGCCGACTTCAGCCATTTTGCGCGTCGAAGACCGAAATTTTCCGGCGACGCGACACTTGCCGGCGACATTCAAATCCGCGCCCAACGAATGGTATCGTTGGAAGAATGATTTGCGGAAAAATCCCGATATAAAAATACTTTTATCCATTGATCCGGCCAGCTTTCCGCTCGGCACCGGGCCCAAGCCGTATGAAATCTGGCACAGCGGCTATTACCCGGTCGTTTGGACCAACACCAAGTATAAAATGATTTATCTGAACATGGGTCACAACGACATGGATTACGAACACAAGTTCGATAACACCAATCGAACGTTGTCATACACGTTTGACAATAAAATTCAGGACAGGTTGATTATTGACGGCTTGTTATGGCTGGGCAGCGGCAAAAAATTATAGTTATTCTTGGTGGAAAAAATATCTGACCTTGCACTTAAAAATTTGTCGAAAGAATGAGCGGCAACGAAAGAAGCAAAATCCAAACAGTCGCCATTCTCGGTGCCGGGCCGGCGGCCAGCACGTTGGCCACACTGCTCGCGCGCGCGGGCGTGAAAGTGGCGATGCTGCATCGGCCACGCACCGCGCCATTGCTCGTTGGCGAATCGCTCGTGCCCGCCATCGTGCTGATGTTGCGCAAACTCGGCGTGGAAGAGGAAGTCGCCGCTTACAGCAAAGTCAAACCAGGCGCATGTTGTGATTTCGGCGCGGACGTGGTTTTTCCCTTTGATTACAAGGTTTTTTGCGGCTCATTTCCGCCTTTCGCCTACAACGTGCCGCGCATCCAGTTTGAAGAAACATTATTGAACAATGCGCGCAAAGCGGGCGCAAAAGTTTTTGATTGGAACGCGGGCGTGGAACGCATCGGCAATTCTGACCGCGTGCAATTGAACGCCGAAACATTCGCTGCACTTGGAAATTATTTTTCCAGCCAACCCGCCTTGATTGTGGACGCAACAGGTCGCGCGCGGCTGTTGCCCAAGTTGCTGGACATTCCCAGTCGCGAAGGCGGACGCAAGGACACCGCCATGTTCGCGCATCTCGACAAAACGGATTTATATGCGAACGGCTACGTCCATGCTTCGCGCCTGGATCACGGCTGGAGCTGGCGGATTCCGTTGCCGGGGCGTGTTTCAGTCGGCATCGTCATCGGCTCCGAATTTTTGCCGCAATTCGGCGCGACAAAAGAGGAACGCTATGACAATCTGCTGAAACAGGATTCTTACCTGTGCAAAGTCGCGCGCGATTCAAAAAGGCTGACGCCCGTCATGGAATACGCGAATTATCAACTCGTCTCCGAACGCATGGTCGGCGATGGCTGGGCGCTCGTCGGCGACACGGCGGGATTCATTGACCCGGTATTTTCCAGCGGCCTGTTCATTGGGATGCACAGCGCGTTCGCATTGGCCGACGCGATTGGCAAAGGTTCGCCGGAAGCCTTTCAAAATTATCAAAGGAATGTTACGCATCATCTTACCATCTGGCATGAGATTGTGAGTTACTACTACGATGGACGTTTGTTCACGTCGTTTAATGTCGGGGAAAAGCTGCGCAAATATTTTCTGATGCGACTGGCCTTTCCGCACATCAACAAACACATGGGAAAAATTTTTCTCGGCGCGGCCTCGACCTCACCTTACAGCATCAAACTACTGCGAATGCTTGTGAAACACGGCCTGCGCGACGAAGACCCGAAGGCAATGGCGATTCGGTGAAAGACCAGGCTGCTCATCCCTTCTGACATTTCAACAGCGTGTGATAAAGCCCCACCTGGTCGCGGTCTTCAATCACTTTCAATCCGCTTTCGCCAATCGCGCGCAACAGGTCGGACGAGTGATACATCTGGCTGTTGCCGTTCGCGATGCAAGTGAAGTAGAGCGAAGTCTGTTGCAAACAAAACGCGGCGGCTTCGTTCGGCTGGCGGTCCCAAAACAGTTCAAGAATGTAAAGCGTGCTTTCAGCGTCCATCGCTTGAGCCGCGCGTTTCAAAATGGAAATAATTTGCGCTTCAGAAAAACAATCGAGGAACTGGCTCATCCAGATCGCGTCAAAATTCTCCGGCAACGGTTTGGATTCATCCAGCAAATCGGTCGCAAAAAAATCCACGCGATTTTCCAAATTGTTTTCGCGAATCGTTTTGCGCGCCAATTCCAATTGCTGCGGCAGATCGGCGATGGTGATTTTCACGTCGCCGTCAAACTTGGCGCACGCGACCGCCCATTTGCCAGTGTTGCCGCCAACGTCGAGCAGGCGTTTGGGTTTGTCCGCAAAAACAATTTTCAGTGCGGCTGGAAATGCGGCGTCGGAATAAAAATGATCGAACGCGAGCCAGCTTTCGCGCGCTTTCGGCGTCAACGCGGACAAGCCTTCATAAAAAGTTTTCCAATTGCCGAGCGTTTTTAGGCCGACGGGTTTGCCTTGCTCGATGGATTTGTCCAAATCAAACAGCCCACGATAACAAATTTCATGCACGACATCCATGTTGATGCGCGTCATCTCGTCGCGCAGCATGAAATAACCGAGTTTGGTCAGCGTGAAATGATTTTCGTTCAGGCAAAACAATCCGATTCCCAAACCGGCTTCGAGCAAAACTTTAATTCCGTAACGCGGCAAATTAATTTTGGATGCAATTTCGTCCAGCGTCATTCCCGTCGCGCCACTTTTTTGCACCAATTCTAAAATTTCCGAATCGCGCAAAATACGACTGGCTTGAAAAACCATCGGCGCGAACGCGATTCGCTGCGCCTCGGCTTTCGCATCGAAGGCGGACCTAGAGTCGTGCTTGAAGAAGTTCATTCGCTTCGCGTTGGTTTTTCCCCCGCACGATTTTGGACAACAACGGCAGCGCGCGTTCCGGCTGCGCGACATACGGATTCGATTTGTCCCAGACGTAACCCGCCAGCACGGAACAGATTTGCCGCATGATGTCGGAATTCGATTGCGCGGCGAAAAAAATGTCGTGCAACGTGCCGTCATACCACGCGGAAACGTAGGCGCGAAAGGTGTTGATGCCCTGCATGACGTGGTCGGCGTAATCAGTTTGCCAGTCCACGATTTCGCCGCGCAGTTGCCGCGTCAAAATTTTCGCCGCGCGATTGGCGGACGCGAGCGCGAGCGTCACGCCGGAACTGAAAATCGGGTCGAGAAATTCCGCGGCGTTTCCGACGAGTGCAAATCGCGGACCGAAAAGTTTTTTCACCGCGCAGGCGTAGCCGGAAATCTTTTGCGGGCCGAAAACGATTTTCATTTTAACCAGTCGCGGGCCGGCGCTGGGATCGGATGACAGGATTGCGCGCAATTTTTCCTCGGGATCGCCGGCAAAACGCGCGAAAAATTCCGGCGCGCCGACGACGCCGACGCTGGTTTTGCCGTTGGAAAAAGGGATGATCCAAATCCACGCGCCGCACGGATGGATGCACGCCCAAATTTTTCCTTCTTCGCGCCCGGCGGGACGTTGATCGCCCGTGACATGGGCAAGCAACGCTTCGCGCGGCGGAAATTTTGACGGCATTTCCAAGTCCAGCAATCTTGGCAGCACGCGACCGTAGCCGCTGCAATCCAAAACGAAGCGCGCGGAAATTTTGCGCGCGATTTTGTCCGGCGTCTCGACGGTTACAATCGCGTCGTTTTCATGGAATGAAATCGCGGTCACTCCGTGGCCGTAAAGAATTTCCACGCCGTGCGCGGCGACGGTGTCGGCGAGAGTCTTGTCGAAATCGGCGCGCGGAACCTGAAACGTGTGTGTCCAGCCGTCGGTGAATTGCGCGGAAAAATCGAAATTACAAGTCCGGCCATCGCGAAAAAAAACCGCGCCGTTTTTTCGCATGAAATTTTGTTGCGCGACATTTTCCAGCAAACCGGCCTCTTGCAACAAATCCATGCAATGCGGCAGCAAACTTTCGCCGATGACAAATCGCGGGAAAATTTGTTTCTCGACGACGAGCAATTTGAAACCTTCGCGATGCAAAAGCGCCGCCGCGCTCGAACCCGCCGGACCGGCGCCGACAATCAAAACGTCAACGTCAGTTTTCATCGGTTTGCGGACGCAAACAATCTTTTTGCGCGTCTTCGGATTGCAACAAGTTCGTCACGCGCGCGATGTCTTCGTTGAGCGGACGGTCGTTTTCAAGTTTTGGCGAAACGCCGCGAACGAGTTCGTAAAGTTTTTTGAAATCGCCGCCGAGAACTTTTTCGCACCCGCGCAAGTCCGCCGCCTGCACAACGGCGATTGCTTCGATGGCGAGAATTTTCCAAACGAGCGGCAAAACGGTTCGCGTCATTTTTGCGGCGTGACAGCCCATGCTCACAACGTCCTGATTATTTGCGTTCGTGGAAATGGTTTGAATCGAAGCGGGCGTGCCGAGCAAGCGCGCTTCGGCGGCGAGCGAGGTGGCGAGCAGTTGCGCGCCGCTCAAACCGGAATTCAAGCCGGGTACGCCGCCCGCGAGCATCGGCGGCAGGCCGCGACTGTATCGCCAGTTGACGAGCCGCTCGATTTGCCGCTCGGCGAGCAGCGCCATTTTGATGAGGCCGATGCGCTCGTAATCGCTGACCATCGCGATTTGCTGGCCGTAAAAATTTCCACCGTGAATGACCATGCCGCTGTCAGGAAAAATCAACGGATTGTCCGTGCTGGCATTGAGTTCGCGCGTGATGACTTCCTCGACGTGCCAGTGCGCCTCCTGAAACGCGCCGAGAATTTGTGGCGCGCAGCGCAGCGAATACGGGTCCTGGATTTCCGCGCCGGGATCAACAGCCTTGGCCGCCGTGCCCCATTGATGCTCGTCAATGCGCTTCGCAAAATCAGGATGCGTGCGGAGCGAATCGCTGATGCGCTGCGCAACGAGCGACTGGCCGCGAAAGCCGCGCACCTTGTGGATTTGCTGGCAGAGAACTTCCGGTTCGCCGCCGAGAACCTGAAATAAACACGCGGTCAAAAGTTCCAGCCAGCGCAATTGTTTTTCCGCTTCGTGTGACGAAAGCGCGGCAAGCCCGGTCATCGCCGAAGTTCCGTTGACGAGCGCGAGACCTTCCTTGCATTGCAGCACGGCGGGAGCGAGGCCGATTTTTTTCAAGGCTTCAATTGCAGAAATTCTTTCGCCGTTGACGCGCGCAAAACCGAGGCCGACGAGCAATCCGGCCATGTGCGCCAGCGGCACGAGATCGCCGCTGGCGCCGACGGAACCTTCGCTGGGAATTTCCGGCAGAACATTTTTGTTCAGCGCGGCGAGGAGCAATTCGATGAGTTCTTCACGGATGCCGGAAAATCCGCGCGCCAATGCATTCGCCCGCGCGAGCATGATGGCGCGCGTTTCCGTTTCGGAAAACAGCGCGCCTTGGCCGACAAATAAATGGTGCAGCAGGTTTAATTGATGCTGTTTTTGGTCTTCGTTGGAAACGCGAAAGCCGCTCAAAGGACCGAAGCCGGTGTTGATGCCATAGATCGCGCGCGGCTGCGCGGCGAGTTTTTCGACAAGTTCGCGGCTGCGGCGGATGAGCGGGCGCGCTTCGTCGGCCAGTTCACAGGAAACTTTCAGCGAGGCGATGCGCCAAAGTTCTTCGACGGAAAGTTTATGGCCGTTGAGCGTGATGTTCGGACGCATTTGCAAAATCATTCAACAACAAATTGCTTGAACAGGCAAGCGCGGGCGTGTTTGCTTCCGCGCGCCGAACAGAATTCCAAACATTCATGCCTGAAAAATCCATCATCATCATCGGCGCGGGTCTGGCGGGATTTTCGGCGGGCAGCTATGGCCGGATGAACGGCTATCGCACGCACATTCTCGAACATTACCGCGAGCCGGGCGGCGTGGCGAAGGCGTGGAAGCACGGCGACTATCTCATTGACGGCGGCATTCATTATTTGATGGGACACCGGCCTGGGCTGGCCTGCCACCAACTTTACCGCGAGCTTGGAATTTTTCAGGACCGCCACTTTCCCGACCTGACGGAATACGTTCACTTCATCGACGAAGCGACCGGCAATCGCGTCAGCTTCACGAATGATTTGGACAAACTGTC
>DASYAA010000184.1:0-5158 GCA_036501565.1 Verrucomicrobiia bacterium | reverse complement strand
TGGATTTTCTTGGCCAGCTTCTGATGTTGCGCCGTCGCCGCCTGAGTGAAGTGGACTTTGCGTTTGCGGATTTCGTAGCGAAACTGCTGTTCCTTGGCCTGAATCTCGACGAGCAACTCATCTTCGAGAAGTTTTAATTTCTTAAGGAGCGCATCCAGTTTTGTGTCCATACACAGCCAGCCTAATTCCGAAGTTCGGAATAGATAGTTTTATTTACAACGGGAATCCCGTTGGGATTCTCAATACTTGATTGAGTAAGTTTCCGAACACATTTCGGCTCGTGTGATTTTTGTTTCAAAAAAACCACTCTTGTCCAACAGCCTTCTTACCTTGCTCTCTTCAATTGGAGACCGAAAACCCAAAATTACCCGCTTAAGAGAATTATACGGCAATTGCCAGTCGTGGTTACCATCTTTGTATTGGCAACGTTTCTTGTTTCTCAAATCAATTGATAATCGGTATTCCTTTTCAAAAGAAAATCCAGGTGATTTTTGATGCCGCAAACGATCTACCAAACCTTTGAGATATGCGTCTATCACCGCCTGACTACAATTCTTACGGAGTATGCGTAATTGGCTAAAATTCAAAACTGGACGTTCGTTCGTATATGTCATCTTGAACAAATGTTCCTCCTTTGAATTCCAAGCGTATTGAACTTCGAACGCAACCCCACGATGTTTCTCGGCATAGATTGACCAGTGAACTGGGTCTGAAGCGGTGTCACTAAAACACATAACTCCCATCCAATCTTCTATCCACGATAGATGGTCACTATTATATTTGTCTGCAAATGATTGTTCTTCCGGCGTGAGTATTCCTGTAAAACCAAGTTTCCATTCAAACGGATCGTTAAATTTTGACAGAAGTCCAACTCTGAATCGTCCTGATTCAAGAGTTTTCTCTGCCGCATGGCAGTCTAAAAATCGATAAATTGGGAACGATTCAGTCATTCGTTATAACTTCAAATCCTTATCCGTCACCGCGCCTTCCGACGCGCTCGTGACGTGACTCGCCGGATTGGAATTTATTTTGCATAGGTCATTTTTCCCATTGCGGGAAGCGCGTCCGCCTCATTCATGATGGTCGGAACAACGCGGCCTATCAATATGCCCGGCAAAATATAGAATTGAACATAGCTGTCCGCGTTTGTGGTGACGGACACGGTGACATCGTATTTCTTTTCGGTAGCGGTGGAGACGTTGTGTGCGCCGGGCGAAGTTTCAACCTGAAAAAAGCTGCCCGCTATCGAATCGCCGACTTTTGTTCCATCCAGTTTTATGGAAGGTTCCAGTCCATCCCCAAAAAACACCGAACGACGGTAAAACCAGATCCGTCCCATGCCGGGTGGTGGCGAGGCCAGTGTTGTCCGATAAACAGAATATTTAGGGCCAGTGGCGCATCCTGTCAGCAACAATGCCGTCGCCATGACGCCGAACCAGATTTTTAATTTGTTCATGCGATTTATTTATACGATTCGTTTACAACCTCAAATCCTTGTCCGTCACCGCGCCTTCCGACGCGCTGGTGACGTGCGCCGCATATTTCGCCAGCACGCCGCGCGTGTAGCGGGGCGCGGGTTTCTTCCACGACTTGCGGCGGGCGTTCAGTTCTTTGCCGGTGACTTCGAGCGTCAGTTCGCGTTTCTCGGCGTCAATCGTGATGGCGTCGCCGTTCTTCACGAGCGCGAGCGATCCGCCGGCATAAGCTTCCGGCGTGATGTGCCCGACGACGAAGCCGTGGCTGCCGCCGGAAAACCGTCCGTCGGTGATGAGCGCCACGTCTTTGCCGAGTCCCTTGCCCATAATCGCGCTCGTGGGCGAAAGCATTTCTCGCATCCCCGGCCCGCCGCGCGGTCCTTCGTAGCGGATGACGATGACATCGCCTTTCACAATCGTGCCGTCGAGAATTTTTTCCATCGCGGCTTCTTCCGAATTAAAAACCCTCGCCCGTCCGGTGAATTTTAATCCTTCCTTGCCGGAAATTTTTCCAACCGCGCCTTCAGGAGCAAGGTTGCCGCGAAAGATGACAAGGTGACTGTCCTTTTTGATTGGTTTATCGAAAGGCTGAATGATTGTTTGGTGCGCCGGATAGGGTTTCACGTCGCGCAACGTGTCGGCAATCGTCTCGCCGGTGACAGTCAAGGCGTCGCCGTGCAATAATTTTTTGTCGAGCAGGATGCGCATGAGCGGACGGATGCCGCCGATGGCGACGAGTTCGCTCATCAAATGTTTTCCGCTCGGTTTCAGATCGGCGAGCACGGGAACGCGCTTACCGATGCGCGTGAAATCGTCAATGGTCAGCTTCACCTTCGCGGCGTGCGCGATGGCGAGCAGGTGCAGCACAGCGTTCGTCGAACCGCCGAGCGCGATGACGACAGTGATGGCGTTCTCAAACGCCTGCTTCGTGAGGATGTCGAGCGGCGTGATGTTGCGCCGCAACATTTCCACGACGGCTGCGCCCGCGCGTCGGCAATCGTCCATCTTCGCGGGCGAAATGGCGGTTTGTGCGGAGCTGTTCGGCAGACTCATGCCGATTGCTTCGATAGCGGAGGCCATTGTGTTCGCCGTATACATTCCGCCGCACGAACCCGGACCGGGAATTGCGCATTGTTCGACGGCGAGAAATTGTTCGTCGGAAATTTTTTTGTTCGCGTGCGCACCGATGGCTTCAAAGACGGAAACCACGTCGAGCTTCCGCGTGTCGCCGGTGATGCAGCCGGGCAAAATCGTTCCGCCATAAACGAACACGGCGGGACGATTCAGTCGCGCGATCGCCATGAGCGCGCCGGGCATATTTTTATCGCAACCGCCGATGGCCACAAAGCCGTCCATGCCCGCGCAGCCGACGACGGTTTCTATCGAGTCGGCGATGACCTCGCGCGAGACGAGCGAGTATTTCATGCCTTCGCTGCCCATCGAGATGCCGTCGGAAATCGTGATGGTGTTGAAGATGATCGCCTTGCCGCCGGCGGCGTTCACGCCCTTCTCGGATTCGAGCGCGAGCTTATCAATGTGCATGTTGCAGGGCGTGACATTGCTCCACGTCGAGGCGATGCCGATGATGGGCTTGGCAAAATCTTCCTTCGTGAAGCCGACGGGATAAAGCATGGCGCGCGCGGCGGCGCGTTCATCGCCGTCGAGCAAAAGGCTGGAGTGCGGGCGCAGAGAATTATTGTTCGCGGAAATTTTCTTTTTCATCGGACGGAAATCTTGCCGGAAAAAAGTTTCAGCGGCAAGGCGCTTGCGCGCGGCCACCGTTTTGAATTGAAAAGCGTGGTTCGCTCGGCCACATTGACAACTTGGTGGAGAGATGGCTGAGTGGTTTAAGGCACACGCCTGGAAAGCGTGCGTAGGTAAAACTACCGTGGGTTCAAATCCCACTCTCTCCGCCAGTTTTTTAATGCGAATGGACCGTCAATTGGCGATCTTTTTGTGAAAAAACTCTGCAATTCAATTGCAAGCTGCAATTGCGATTTCTTTGAAGTTTGCGCATTGCAATTTTGCATTGGGTTTTATTTTCCTCATTTGCCCGAATGATTGCATTTACGGGCATCTTCCGCGCGGCACGTTCGTTGCTAAAAAGAAAATGTGCATGTTTGATTCGATGACCAAGGAAAGCACGTTCAATCCTGCAAAGCGGACTAAATCAATCATCAACCGGAATATTTTATGAAGAATCTTGAGGATCTTTTTTTAGATTCATTGGCGGATATGTATTACGCCGAAAACGAGCTGACGAAGGCGCTGCCTGAAATGGCCAAGGCCGCAACTTATGGGCATTTACGCCTCGCATTTCAAATGCACCTGACTGAAACCGAAGGCCACATCCATAAACTGGAACAAGTTTTTGACGCTTTTGGCAAAAAAGCCAAGAGCAAGAAATGCCCCGCCATTTTGGGCATCATCAAGGAAGCCGAAGAAATTGCGTCGGAAAATAAAAAATCGCCGACAATCAATGCCGCGCTCATTTTTGCGGGACAAAAGGCCGAACACTATGAAATCGCATCGTATGGAGGATTGCGCGATTGGGCGAAGGCGCTTGAAAATGAAGAAGCTGCGGACATCCTCGATGAAATCTTGGACGAGGAAAAAGCGGCTGATGCCAAGTTGAGTGAACTGGCGGATGAGGAATGCAATGAAGCGGCAAAAAACGGAATTGAAGAAACTGAAAGGATGGAAGCCCGATCCTAATGTGTGTCAGGGATGCCTGATCAATAGAATCTCACCGGCGCCTACAGCGGCGTCATTCTCCCCCAAAGCCGGATCTCTGCCTGTGATCCGGTTTTTTATTTTGCAAATTTTTGACGCGCAATTTGATTTGATGAACTTACGAATTTTTAATTCGCAAAAAACTCCAATTTTGTTAAAAATATCTGCATGAGTTCTGCGTCTAAGAATTCACGGAAGATGGAGCCAACCGCATCCGGCGGCGAACCGGAAGCGGTTCAAAAGTTCCCCATTGTCGGAATCGGCGCGTCTGCGGGCGGGCTGGAAGCGTTCACTCAATTGTTAAGCCATTTGCCGGAAGACACAGGCATGGCGTTCGTTCTCGTCCAGCATCTCGATCCCGATCATCCGAGCCAACTCACCAGTTTGCTTTCACGCGCGACAACCATGCCGGTTCGCGAAGTGAAAAATGGAATGGGGATTGAGCCGAATCATATTTACGTCATTCCGCCGAACGCGAACATGAATCTGTCGGCGAGCAAACTCAAGCTCACGCCGCGCGGCAAATCGCCCGTCCCGCATCCGATAGATTATTTTTTCTGTTCGCTCGCCAAAGAGCAGCAGAGCTGGGCCATCGGCATCATCTTGAGCGGCACAGGCTCGGACGGAGCAGTCGGTTTGAAGGAGATCAAAGGCGCGGGCGGAATCACTTTTGCGCAGGACGAAAAATCCGCGCGATTTTCAGGAATGCCGTTGCAGGCGGCGGGCGATTCGGTGGATTTTATTTTACCGCCGGAAAAAATCGCGCTCGAACTGGCCCGCATCGGTCGCGACCCGTATCTTGCGTTGCCGCAAAAAACCCAAACCGAAGCGGCGGAAGCGGCGACGGCAAAAGATTTCCGGCGGACTCTTGCGTTGTTGCGCTCGCACACCGGCGTGGATTTCAGCCAGTATCGCGACACGACGATCAAGCGGCGCATTCAACGGCGGAT
>DASYAA010000183.1:0-1597 GCA_036501565.1 Verrucomicrobiia bacterium | reverse complement strand
TGGCACGAACCATTCGCAAAACGAACAATTCGAAAAACAAGGCGCATCCGTCACACAAAATATCCAAGGCAACCCGGTCATCGCCACGGACAATTCCGAACCGGCGATGTCGCCGATGGACCAAAAAATCGTCAGAGTTCTGCGCGGCACTTTTGAATGGGGCTATTTTCTTTTGCTGCTGCTCCTGTTGTTGTATCTGCTTTACAAACTCCACCAAATTTTGCGCCGTGAAAAAAAATCGTCGTCACCGAAACCAACCGCCGCCGGAGCCTTGAATCGTTCTGGATTCCGGCTCCCGGCTCCTGTATTCTGAAAAAATGTTCGAGACGATCAAAACAGGAATTGTAACGGTCACCGAAAAACTTTCGCACTTGCGGAGGTTTCTTTGACGTCGGAAAAACACAAGCGCGGCTCGGCGAATTAAATTCGCAAATGGCCGCGGACAATTTCTGGAACAATCGCGAGAAAGCGCAAGAGGTCATTGACGAGGCCAATTCACTTCGCGGCAAAATCGAGCCGCTCATTTCCGCCGAAAAACAATTGGACGATTTGCGCGTCATGCTTGAACTCGGCGAGGCCGAGCCGGCGGACGCGCAATTGAAAATTGAAAAGGAACTCGATGCCGACCTTCAAAAATTTCTCAAAGAGTTGGATTCGCTTGAATTGAAAGTCTTTCTTAACGGCCCGCACGACCGAAAAAATTGCATTCTCACCATCAATTCCGGCGCGGGCGGCACCGAAGCGTGCGATTGGGCGAACATGCTGCTGCGCATGTATCAGCGCTGGGCCGAATCGCGCGGCTGGAAAACCGAAGTCACCGACGCGCTGCCCGGCGAAGGCGCGGGCATCAAAAGCGCCACGATGCTCATCGAAGGCGAAAATGCCTACGGTTTTTGCAAAGCCGAACGCGGCGTGCATCGGCTCGTGCGGATTTCTCCGTTCGATTCCAATAAACGTCGCCACACGAGTTTTGCCAGCGTGGACACGATTGCGGAAATCGAGGAGAGCGATAATGAAATCGTGATTCCGCCGAATGAATTTCAAGTGGACACATTTCGTTCCGGCGGCAAAGGCGGGCAGAACGTGAACAAGGTCGAGACCGCCGTTCGCATCACGCACATTCCGACCGGCCTCGTTGTCGCATCGCAGGCGCAACGTTCGCAGCATCAAAACCGCGCGACCGCGATGAACCTTTTGCTCTCGCGGATTTTCGCACAGCGTGTGGACGCGGAAAAAGCCGAGATGGAACGTTTTTACGGCGAGAAAGGCAGCGTCTCGTGGGGCAACCAGATTCGCAGCTACGTTTTCCAGCCGTATCGCATGGTGAAAGATTTGCGCACCGGCGTCCAAACGGCGAACCTGCAAGCCGTGATGGACGGCGACTTGGATCAATTTGTGAATGGCTGGCTTCGTGCTGGCTGTCCGCTAAAACGGATGCAAGGCGTGAAAGATGATGAGGAATAATTGATTATGTTATTGTTATCAATTTTAGCTTTTGGTGGTGGCTACAGATTCTTGGATCAACCAGTTTCGTCACAGATTTTTGCCGTCGTAGTTATTTTAATTATTTCATTAATTTATTGGCTATGTAAGCGAG
>DASYAA010000182.1:0-10780 GCA_036501565.1 Verrucomicrobiia bacterium | reverse complement strand
GTTCGCTGGCCGTTCACTTGCTAATTATTAGCGGTAAGTTGCGCTGAAGATTTGCGAAATAAAGGAAAACATCCTACGATTTCCAAAATGAAGTTGATGCGCTATGGCTGGCTCGTGATTTTCCGCCAGTCAACTCCCTGCATTCCGGCGTATATCGCAAAGGCTTTTTCATTTTGAATCAGTACGGCGCGCACGACGCTCGAATCGTCCGCGCGGCCCAATTCAAGAACGCTCTCCGGGATGATGCCCATTTTCTTGTGCGCGTAAATCAACGCAAAGACAGCCTGTGCAAGCGCGGCATACGGCAATTCCTTGTAAGCGCCCTCGACGCTGTCCTCGACTGCGTCGGCAAGAAATTCAAGCTGGTCCACCAGATGCGGAAATTTCGGCGCGTTGATCTGGGTGAACTCCAGTTTCCATTGCGGCAGATGACGCAGGACTTTTTCCGCGACGGCTGGCGTGATGCTAGCAGAACCATTGTTGACGAACTTTGCGATTTCGGACATGGCGGCAACTTAAAAAAAATCCCGCGCCAACGAAAGTGAAATCGTTGACTAATCGCGCTTTCTTTCGGCGCGAAATTCTTTTACGAATAAGGCGTGCAAGATTGGATCGCCAAAGCCGAAACGTTGCTTGAAGCACTGCCGTATATCCAAAAGTTCAGTGGCGAAATTTTTGTCGTCAAATACGGCGGCAGTTTCATGGATTCGCCCGCCGCCGAAATCCGCAACGGCGTCGCGCGCGACATTGTTTTCCTCGAAGCGGTGGAAATAAACCCCGTCGTCGTTCACGGCGGCGGCAAGGCGATTACGCGCGCGATGGAAAAAGCCGGACTCAAATCCGAATTTATTCAAGGCCAGCGCGTCACGGACGAAGCCACGGTGAAAATCGTTGACGACGTTTTGTCGCGCGAAATCAATCCCGAACTCGTCGCCACGATCAATTCACTCGGCGGCGCGGCGGTCGGTTTTTCCGGCGCGGACATTTTCAAATGCAGAAAATTGTTGCTCGATGATTTGGAAAATCCCGGCAAAAAAATTGACATCGGCTACGTCGGCGAAGTCATCGAAGTCAACGTCGCGCCGCTGAAAGAATCCATCTGGTGCGGCCACACGCCCGTCATCAGCCCGACCGCGCGCGGCGAGGACGGGAAAATTTACAATTGCAACGCCGACATTGCCGCCGCGATGACAGCGATTGCACTCAACGCAAAACGGCTTGTTTTCATGAGCGACGTGCCGGGACTTTTGAGCGATCCAAAAAAACCGGACTCCGTCGTGCCGCAACTCAAGACCGGTGAAATTGACGCGCTGAAAAAATCGGGCGTGATTGACAAAGGCATGATTCCAAAAGTGGACAGCGCCGTCGCCGCCATCAAATCCGGCGTGGAAAAAGTCTCCTTTGTTGACGGCCGCGTGCCGCACGCCGTCATGCTCGAAATTTTCACCGACGAAGGAATCGGAACGGAAATTATTTTATGAATTTTTTCCTCTGCGTCTCCGCGTCTCTGCGGTTTAATTCTGCAAAATGAAAGACATCGTTCCAGCAATTGTTCGCAACCAGTTCGAGTCCGTCCGAGAATTGTTTTCAAAAAACGTCGTGCCGAGCTACGGACGATTCGACCTCGCATTGAGCCACGGCGCGGGCAGCTGTGTTTTTGATGTCGCGGGCAAACGCTATCTCGATCTGGGCGGCGGTATCGCCGTGAATTGCCTCGGCCACGCGCATCCGGCTATCACCGATGCGCTCGTCGAGCAGTCAAAAAAACTCATTCACGTCTCGAATCTGTATTTTACCGAACCGCAGGGACGGCTCGCGGCTGAATTGGTCAAACGCATCGGCGCGGGAAAAGTTTTTTTTGCCAACAGCGGCGCGGAGGCGAACGAAGGTTTGTTCAAGCTCGCGCGCAAATTCGGTCACGACGAAGGCCGATTCGAAATTCTCACCGCGACGAATTCTTTTCACGGTCGCACGCTCGCGGGAATCGCCGCCACAGGCCAGAACAAAATCAAAAAAGGTTTCGAGCCGATGACGCCCGGCTTCCGGCACATTCCATTCAATGATTTGAATGCTGTGCGGAATGCGATTTCGCCGGCGACAATTGCAATCATGATTGAAGGCGTGCAAGGCGAAGGCGGCGTGACGCCCGCCGCGCCTGAATATCTGCTCGGCCTGCGCGCGTTGTGCGACGAGAAAAAATCGCTGCTGTTCATGGATGAAGTGCAATGCGGCTATTTTCGCACAGGAAAATTTTTGAGCTTTCAAAGGACCCTCGAAAATATTCCCGGCGGAGAAAAATTTCTGCCCGATGGAATTTCAATGGCCAAGTCGCTCGGCGGCGGATTTCCAATCGGCGCGTTCTGGGTGCGCGCGCCGTTCGCGGATTTGCTTGGGCCGGGCACGCACGCGACAACGTTTGGCGGCACGCCGCTCGCATGCGCCGTCGCGCTGAAAATTTTGGAAATCGTTGAGTGCGAAAAATTGAACGGAAACGCCCGCGAGCTCGGCGATTGGATTTTTAACGAATTGCAGCGGCTCGCAAAAAGTTATCCTGGCGTTGTCAAAAACGCGCGCGGTCTCGGCTTCATGCTCGGTTTGGAACTCGCGGAAAAAATTCCAGCGTTTGCTGCCAGCGAAAAATCTGCGGCGATTCAATTCACAGATCGTTTGCACGCGGCGGGTGTTTTGGTGATTCCCGCCGGAACGCAAGTCATTCGCTTGCTGCCGCCGCTGAATTTGAAACCGCAGGAAGCCGCCGAAGGCATTTCCAAAATCGAGGAAGTCGTCAAATCGCTGGCGTAATTTTTGTAGCAGCGGTCTGTGACCGCCGAAAATGCCGCTCACAGAGCGCCGCTACATGGTAAATTTGAAAAAGGATTTACATGCAATGTTGCAGTAAAAATCTCCTTGATTCACAATGATTTTATGATGTTTCAGGAAGGTGGCTGTGAAAGACACTCCAAAAACGATTGACAGGCGTTTAGGAAACACGGTTCAGTGTTACGTCAGTCCGCAATCAGAAATTGATATGCTTGTTGCTTCTTACGAAGAACGCACAGAGCAAGATGCTCAAATCGAAAACCTATTCTGAAATAAGCAAAAAACTCACTCTTACATTGTGTGTAAGTCCTTTTGAAAATCTATGACGCCCGAAGCGCACAAACATTTGTCCAAACGCGATCCGGTTTTGAAATTGCTGATTAGCGAGCACGGATTTTGCGACCTTGTGCCGGAAAAACGCCGTCCGCCGTTTCAATCGCTCGTCATGGCCGTCGCGCACCAGCAATTGAACGGCACAGCGGCGAACACGATTTTGTCGCGGTTCAAAAAATTATTTCCCGGCAGGAAATTTCCACGACCGGAAGATTTGGCCGGAGTTACGGACGCACAAATCCGCGCCGCCGGATTTTCGTTCGCCAAAATAAAATCCATCCGCGACATCGCGGAAAAAACCTTGAGCGGCGTGATTCCAGGTTCGCGGCAAATCGTGAATTTGTCCGACGACGAAATTGTCGAACGGCTTACACAAGTTCGCGGCGTTGGGCGCTGGACGGTTGAAATGCTTTTGATTTTTCAACTCGGAAGATTTGATGTTTTGCCCGCCGATGATTTTGGCGTTCGCACCGGATTTCGTCACGCTTACAAAAAAC
Organism: Verrucomicrobiia bacterium; assembly: GCA_036501565.1. Lineage (GTDB taxonomy): Bacteria > Verrucomicrobiota > Verrucomicrobiia > Limisphaerales > UBA11358 > UBA11358. The sequence continues at coordinate 7,130 of DASYAA010000182.1, read as the reverse complement.
GCGAAATGCCAACGGTGAAAGAATTGCTCGCGTTCGGAGAAATCTGGCGTCCGCACCGCACGACCGCCGCGTGGTTTCTCTGGTGCGCGGCGGACGCGGCCAAGAAAAAGAAGTGACGGCGCGACTGGTTTTGGTTACAAACTTTCCTTTGGAAATTCTAATTAGTGCAATCAATGAATAATAAACCGCATAAAATTGGGCCCGGTGTGCGTGCGTGGATTTTCTGGGGGGCCCCAGCCTTTTTTTTAATGGTTCCAGTTGTGTGTCTTTATGAACCATTGGCTCGTTTTGTAGGCGAAAAAATTGCTCCTTATGTCGTTGTTGTATTTGGAGGGCTAATTACCATAATTACAATGATTGTAGATGATTACATTCCTGAACGACTTTTCATTCCCATTGGTATTATTGGTTGGGCGTTAACATTCTCATTTTTGTATTGGTATTATTGTTTTGGGCCTGGCGCTTTGGTCGTTAATCTTTAAGGAAATGAAAAATCTGCTGTCATTGGAAAAATTGCCGGTCGCGGATTTTGAAAAAATCCTGCGCGACGCCGCCATTTTCAAACGTGAACGAACGCGCGTTGACCGGATTCCGCTATCGGGACAGATTTGGGCGCTGCTATTTTCAAAATCGTCCACGCGCACTCGGGTGTCGTTCGAGGTCGGCATCCGCGAACTCGGCGGGAAGGTGATTTTTCTCAACGCGAGCGAAATCCAGCTTGGTCGCGGCGAGCCGGTCAAGGATACGGCGCGCGTTTTGGGACGAATGGTTCACGGTGCGGTCATCCGCACGTTCGCGCAGAGCGACGTGGAGGAGTTCGCGGCATTTTCAAAAATTCCCACCATCAACGCGCTGACCGACGACGAACATCCTTGCCAGATTCTGGCGGATATTTTTACGTTCAAGGAAAAACGCGGGCCGATTTCCGGAAAAGTCGTCACGTTCATCGGCGACGGCGCATGCAACGTGCCGTTGTCGTGGATTTTTGCGGCGGCGAAATTAAATTTTGAACTGCGCATCGCCGCGCCAAAAAAATTCCAGCCGTCCGCAGAAATTTTGAAACGCGCCGGCGGGAAAATCATTTGCACCGACGATTTGAAGGCCGCCGTCAAAGGCGCGGATTTGCTTTACACCGACGTTTGGGTTTCGATGGGCAAGGAAGCGGAATCCGCCGAGCGGCAGAAAATTTTGGGCAGTTATCAAATCAACCAGAAACTCGTGAAACTGGCGAAGCCGGACGCGCTGGTAATGCACTGCCTGCCTGCGTATCGCGGCAAGGAAATTGACGAGGAAACGTTTGAGGCGAACGCGGACACGATTTTCACGCAGGCCGAAAACCGGCTGCACGTGCAGAAGGCGATTTTGAACTGGGCGGTTTCGTAAATCTTTTGCAGCCTCGGCTAATCACCGCAATTCAATCCGGTTAATAGTGGTGGAAATCCTTTCATAAAATGCCCACAGACTGTGACAACAGATTCTATTACTGGTTCTATTTTTGCAGACTCAATTTCCATAGGTCATCGCCAAATCTTTGAATACAAGATGTGAGGATTTTTAGAAATCAAATTATTTCGCGAATTGCCGCAGATATTTTAGGGCGACTTTCAAATCCTTCGGCCATTCGCTTTTGATGGTCACTGTTTCGTTCGTGACTGGATGCGGGAATTGCAATTCTTCCGAGTGCAGCGCGGCGCGGGAAATCAGCGGGCGTTCTTCGCGTCCGGGTTTGAGGCGATAATCTTTTTTAAGCCGCGAAAGCCATAAAAATTTGCCACCGTAAAGTTCGTCGCCGACGATTTTCAAATTGACGTGGCTGGCGTGGACGCGGATTTGGTGCGGGCGGTTCGTGAGCGGTTCGCATTTGAGCAGCGCGTAGCCGAAGCGCGGGAAATTTTCCAGCACTCCAAATTTTGTTTTCGCCTGCTTGCCGTCCTTTGAATCAACGCGCATCAAACCGGGCGTGACCGGATGCGGCGCGATTTTGGCGTCCACTTCAAATTTATTTTCCAGCGGCTCGCCGCGAACGAGCGCGATGTATTTTTCCGCCACTTTTCCAGAACTGAACAGATTGGAGAGTGCGACGAAAACGGTTTTATTTTTCGCGAGCAGGATTACGCCGCTGATTTCAGCATCGAGGGTGTGAGCGTTGTTCAAATAATCCAAATTACGTTCGCGCGCCCATGATTTTTTATCCGCGATTGCGTCGTGGAGCAGTTTCATCAAATCCGGGCGAAACGGGCTGGCGATGTCGGGTGAAGTCAGAAGTCCGGCAGGTTTGTCGAGCGCGAGCAGATGATCGTCTTCAAAGAGAACGGAAATTTCCCAGAATTCTCGCGTGGCGGGCGAGGAGAGTTTGATGGCCGCGTTCGACACGGCTATTGGGCGGGCGCGGCGCCGCTTTCAGCCTGCTGGTGAAAAATCGGCGTATCTTTCAACGCCTGGTTGGCCTCGCGCATCAGCCATTCGTTGAACGCCTCGTTTTCGCGCGAACGTCGCAAGTCGGCGGTGAATTGCGGCAGGTCGGAATCCATTTTGCTTTCGTCCACCGGCAATTGTGACTGGACAAAGACGACGAAACCGCCGTCATCCGTTTCCTGAAAACCGCTGGTGTGGCCAAGTGGCGTGGTGAAGGCAGCCTGTTTGAGTTGATTCAATTCGGCGCGATCGGCGAGTTCCGGCAATTCTTTCGTGCTCAAGGAAAACGGCGGCAGGGTTTCCGGCTTGAGATCGGCGGCAACGCACGCGGACTTAAAACTGCTTCCGGCAGCCATGCGAATCCCCACGGAAAAAGCAAAATTGGTTCCGGCTTGTTGCGCCAGCAGAGTTGCCGCGTGCATTTGAAAATCGTGCGTGACGCGGTCGCGGATTTGTTCAAAGGGCGGAATTTCGCTGGGCAGTTGTTTGTCAAAGGCGATGACATACACGCCATCCGGCCCGACAATCGGACTGGAAAACGGTTCATCCGGCGAAAGTCCAAAGGCGATTTTCGTGAAACCTTCCGGCGCGTTAAATTCCGTCGGACCATATTGGCTGTCAAACGGCGCTGTGACATGGACGGCCAATCCTTTTTGTTTGGCGACGACGGCGAGATTCTCCGGTTTGGCCGGGTCCAAATTGAAAACGGCGTTCGCAAATTCATCCGCCTGCGCGCGCGCATCAACCAAAGCGCGCTGCCGGATCAAGAGGTCGCGAATTTTTAATTTCGCGTCAGCAGGTGTTTTCGCGTCTGGAAAATAGTTGGGGGGAAGTTGACGGTAGTTCGCCTCGACAATTTCATCAAAATTTGTCTTCGCCCATTCAGCCTTCGATTGCGCGAGAAAATTGGTGACGTTGAACTCGACGTAACTGACCTGCACGCGGTCGGGCAGGCGATATTCCGCGAGATAATTCGTGTAAAATTGCGCGACGGCGGCGGGAGTCGCGGTAACTTGCGACAAATAGTTTGACGCGGAGAAGAAAACGATTTGAGCCGAAAGTTCCTGGCGCTCGCGCTGGTAAGCCATTGCGGCTTCCTGCGGCGTGACCAAGTCGCCCGTCAAACCCATCGTTTTTTCCAATTGCTCGATGGCCAGGTCGTGCCGGACAAAATTTTCAAAGTCCGTCGCGTCCAGACCTTCCGGCTGCAAAACCTGTTTTACGAAAGCATCGAGCGGTACGCTGTCGGCATTGATTTTCAACGCATGAACCAGTTCCGGCGAATGCAGAATTTCATTGGCAGCCGTCACCGCCGCATCGTCACCCACATGAATGCCCAGATCGTTTGCCTTTTGGATGAGCATAAGACGCGCGTAAATCTGACGTTCGAGATTTTCTTTGGAAAAATTCGGATCCTTGTCCGGCCAACTGCCATGGTTGAAAAGGTGAAAAAGATAAATTTCATTTCGCGCGCCGTTGTAAGCGGCCGCTGTGACCTTTTGTCCGTAGATTGAACCCAACTCGTCGGAGTTGCGCGCGCCGCCATTGCCCATGCGCTGGCTGGGCGAAAAGAAAGCGATAAACGAAATGACCGTGAGACTTAACGCGACAATCAAAATCCAATTGTGCTTTCTAAAAAACTTAAACATAAATTTGAGAAAGCGCAGCGTAGCCAGCCGAGGCAAGCATGGTCAAATCAAAAGCATTTCAACTTAACTGGCTTTGAGCCAGCGCGCAGCATCCGCCGCCGCGTAAGTGATCAAAATATCCGCGCCCGCGCGGCGCATCGCCAGAAGACTTTCCAAAGTCACAGCGCGCTCGTCAATCCAGCCCTTTGCCGCCGCCGCTTTGATCATCGAATACTCGCCGCTCACGGAATAGGCCGCCGTTGGATAACCGAACTCCGTTTTCACACGATGAATCAAATCCAGATACGCCAGCGCCGGTTTGACCATCACGATGTCCGCGCCTTCCTGGATGTCCAGCGCCACCTCGCGCAACGCCTCGCGCGCGTTCGCCGCGTCCATTTGATAACTGCGCCGGTCGCCGAATCTTGGCGCGGACTCGGCGGCTTCGCGGAACGGGCCGTAAAATGCCGACGCAAATTTCGCCGCGTAACTCATGATCGGCATTTCAGAAAAATTATTTTTGTCCAGCGCGGCGCGAATTGCCGCAACACGCCCATCCATCATGTCGCTCGGCGCGACGATGTCCGCGCCTGCCTCGGCGTGGCTCAACGCCGTTTGCGCGAGAATTTTCAGCGTCGGGTCGTTCAGGATTTTTCCGCGCGACACGATTCCGCAATGCCCGTGCTCCATGTATTCGCACAGGCACACGTCCGTGATGACGAGCAGCGACGGCAATTCCTTTTTCAACAGTCGAACGGTTTGCTGGACGATTCCATTTTTTGCGAACGCGCCGGAAGCCTTCGCGTCTTTTTTATCGGGAATGCCGAAAAGCAAAACCGCCGGGACGCCGAGCGCGTGGGCGCGCGCGGCCTCGCGCAACAGTTCGTCGGGCGAAAACTGGAAAACTCCCGGCATGGAATTGACGGGCTGGCGCAGCTTGCGCCCAGCACGGACGAACAATGGCAAAACCAGTTGCTCGACGCTCAACCGCGTTTCGCGGACGAGATTCCGCAGCGCCGCCGACTGCCGCAAACGGCGCGGGTGATAATTTGGAAATTGTCCAACGTGCAAATTCACAAGCCTATTCTAGTTTCGAATCGCGAAGTGCAAAGCGGAAAATGCGAACGGATTTTCAGCCACGGATGAAACACGGTTGAAAATTAAGGCAACAACACGACCCAGAAGAATTGTTCAACAATTGGGACTGACTTTTCGTTAATTTGCGGACAGCCAAAAATCGTAGGAAGTTTGTGTTTCTTCGCTCCATTTCTTTTGTGTCTGGATGCGGCTTCATCGCTTGCCCTCCTGCAACATTGAAGCCAGAGAAATACCCGCTGCGGTGGCCAGTCGTTTCATGTTGTCTATGGAAACATTGCGTTCAGCCCGCTCAACAGAACCAACGTAAGTGCGATGAAGACCAGCCTGTTCCGCAAGAATTCCTTGCGAAAGGCCTTTCGCCAGCCTTGCCTTGCGCAGATTTTCAGCGAAAATTCTTCGCGCGGATGACTTGGTTTTCATCTAGCCGAAGATTTTTACTGGCACAATCCGGCGAAACTTCCCAGCCCAATCGAATGGGTGAACAAACGTAAACTTTGTGCAAAGGATTCAGTAAACTGTTTCCTACCGACGACAAACGAAACGGCGTTCAAAAGTTACGTAAAAGTTTTTCCACCTTTGCTTTCACTGTGTCATCCATTTTAATCAGCGGCGGCCAGGCGCGCTTGAAACCTTCGCCGGGAATTTTCTTCGTCGCGTCAATGCCGAGCTTGCTGCCGCTGGCGATTTCGCTCGTCGCGTGGTCGAGCACGTCGGACGGGCCTTTGGTGAAGATGCTGTCGCGCTGCGGATCGGTGTTGGCCGTGAGATGGAACAGCACTTCGCTCGTGTTGTGGACGTTCACATCGGCGTCCACCACCACGATGTATTTCGTGAACATCATCTGCCCCATGCCCCAGAGGCCATGCATGATCTTGTAGGCCTGCATCGGGTAAGTTTTTTTGATGCTGACGAACACGAGGTTGTGAAACACGCCTTCGGCCGGCAGCGCGATGTCCACGATCTCCGGGAAATTCATTTTGAAGATGGGCAGGAACAATTTCACGCTCGCGCCGCCGATGTAAAAATCTTCCATCGGCGGAATGCCGACAATTGTCGCCGGATAAACCGCGTCTTTGCGATGCGTGATGGCCGTGACGTGAAACACCGGATACGGCTCGGGCAACGTGTAATAGCCGGTGTGGTCGCCGAACGGTCCTTCGTCGCGCAACGGCTCGGTCGGGTCAACATAACCTTCGATGACGAAATCGGAATTTGCGGGAACTTCGAGGTCGTTCGTCTCACACTTCACCAGCTCGACGGATTTTTTGCGGAGATAACCGGCGAGCAGAAATTCATCCAGTCCGTCCGGCAACGGCGCGGTCGCGGCGAAGGGAAACATCGGATCGCCACCGATGAAAATGCTGACGGGCATACGCGCGCCGGTTTCGTAATAACGTCGTCCGTGCCGCGCACCGACTTTTTGCAACTGCCAGTGCATGCCGGTGGTTTTGTCGTCGTAAATCTGGATGCGATACATGCCGACATTGCGTTCGCCCGTGTCCGGGTCTTTGGTGACGATGCACGGCAGCGTGATGAAACGTCCGCCGTCGAGTGGCCAGCAACGAAGAATCGGTAGGTTTGCCAGCGTTGGGGGTTGAAGGTTGAAGGTTGAAGGTTGATTCACATCCGGGGGTGCCGGCCATGGTTCTTTGCGCGAAGCCGGTGCATCAAATTTATGGATGACATCCTTGCAAGCGCCGCTCTTAACGATTTTCGGTTTTGCATGGCGCAAATCAAGTGCTTGTCCGAGCAATTTTATCGTTTCACGAAAACTGGTCGGCGGCTTGGCTTTCATCAGCGCGCCGAGTTCGTTCGCGACGTCGTCCACGGAATTTGCGCCCATGCTCATGGCCATGCGCTTGTGCGAACCGAGCGTGTTGATGGCCACGGGAAAGGGCGAGACGACGCCGTTGACGGTGGGCTTTTCGAACAGCAGCGCCTTGCCGCCGCCGGGCAATTTCATTTCGCGATCAGTGATCTCGGTGATTT
>DASYAA010000181.1:0-35664 GCA_036501565.1 Verrucomicrobiia bacterium | reverse complement strand
TTTTCTTCGGCGCGCAATTCACCTGCCTTTACGTGAATAGATTCAGCGTAAAGGCAAAACCTGTTCACGGCGCGGAATTCGTTCCGTCCGAAATCAAACGTCACGCGAAGGCGGTTTCAAAGTAAATTCATGGCGCAAATGATAAAAAATCTGAACGCGGCTTTGGGTTTGGGATTGAACCCGCAGGATTTGTCGTTGGGCCAACTGCTGCTTCGGGCGCTCATCATTTGCCTTGTGATGTATGCGATGATCCGGCTGGCGGGACGCAGATTCTTCGCGCAAAAAAATTCCTTTGACGTGTTGCTCGCGTTTCTCATGGCCTCGCTGGTCTCTCGCGCCATCAATGGCTCGACGAATTTTTGGGGAACAGTGACGCTGGGTTTGGTCGTCGCTGCGGTTTATCGCTTCATCGCTTGGCTGGGATGCAGGTTTCATCGCTTCGGCAAATTATTGAAAGGCGAACCCATAAAATTGGTGGACAATGGCGCGTTGCAAAAAAGCGCGATGGACCGTCATCGCATCAGCGAACATGACTTGCACGAGGATATGCGGCTGGCTGGAAACATTGATGATTTGAAAGAAGTCAAAATCGCCCAACTTGAACGCAGCGGCGAAATCAGCGTGCAACGCCAGCCGCAAATTTTTGACATCCACGTCGAAAATGGCGTGCAAACCATCCATCTTCTTATCGAATAAAATGCAAATAAGAATGATGACGAACATGAGCTTTGCCGATTGAGGTATGTCAAATCTTAAAATGACGCGAAATTATTTTCCCACTGCGTTCAAGGTGCAATTTGCATTGCCGGATGAAGCAGTATATGCACCTTGCAATTTTCAACCCCAAAAAAGTCGGAAATTTTGTAGAAATTTTTTTGGCAGGAATCCAGCTTAAAAATCTGCTATGAGCGAGACGTGCGCCGACTTTTTGATTAAACGACTTTCACAATGGGGCATTCGCAGAATTTACGGTTATCCCGGCGACGGCATCAACGGCATCATGGGCGCGCTCGAACGCGCGGAAAAAACCGATCACAAAATTGAATTCATCCAGGCGCGTCACGAAGAAATGGCCGCGTTCATGGCTTGCGGTCATGCGAAATTTACCGGCGAAGTCGGTGTGTGCCTCGCCACTTCCGGGCCGGGCGCGATTCATTTGCTGAACGGACTTTACGACGCGAAACTGGATCATCAACCCGTCGTGGCGATTGTCGGCCAGTCTTCGCGCATGGCCATCGGCGGCAGTTACCAGCAGGAAGTGGATTTGGTTTCGCTCTTCAAAGATGTCGCCGGCGAATATGTTCATCAAGCCTCGCATCCTGCGCAAATCCGTCATCTCGTTGACCGCGCGCTGCGCATCGCCAAAGCCGAGCGCACCGTCACGTGCATCATTATTCCGAACGATTTGCAGGAAATAAAAGCGATTGAAGAACCCGCGCATTTACACAACACCATTCATTCCGGCATCGGCCACGTCAAGCCGCGCATCATTCCAAATGCAAATGATCTGCAAAACGCGGCGAAAATTTTGAACGAAGGCCAGCGCGTCGCCATTTTAATCGGCGCAGGCGCGTTGCATACGAGCGAACAAGTAATTGAAACTGCGGACATTCTTGGCGCGGGCGTCGCCAAAGCATTGCTCGGCAAAGCCGCGCTGCCAGACGATTTGCCGTTCGTCACCGGCTCCATCGGCTTGCTCGGCACCAAACCGAGTTGGGACATGATGATGGATTGCGACACGCTGCTGATGATCGGCACAAGTTTTCCGTATTCCGAATTTTTGCCGAAAGAAGGCCAGGCGAAATGTGTTCAGATTGACATTGACCAGCGTATGTTGAGCCTGCGTTATCCCGCCGATGTTTGTCTCGTCGGCGACAGCGCGGAAACGTTGCGATTGCTTTTACCGCTGTTGAAACGAAAAGAAGATCGCGGCTGGCGTGAAAAAATTGAAAGCGAAATTGAGCACTGGTGGAAAGTTCTCGAAGCGCGCGCGATGAACGACGCCAAGCCGCTGAATCCGCAGCGCATTTTTTGGGAACTCTCGCCGCAACTGCCCGACAATTGCATTTTGTGCTCCGATTCCGGTTCGTCGGCAAATTGGTTTGCGCGCGATTTGAAAATTCGTCCCGGCATGATGGCTTCGCTTTCAGGAAATCTCGCGACGATGGGGCCGGGCGTGCCTTACGCGATTGCCGCAAAATTTGCGCATCAAAAACGCGTCGTCATCGCACTCGTCGGCGACGGTGCGATGCAAATGAACGGCAACAACGGACTCGTCACGATTTCAAAATATTGGAAACAATGGATCGATCCACGTTTGATTATTTTGGTTTTGAACAACGGTGATTTGAATCAAGTCACGTGGGAGCAGCGTGTGTTGAGCGGCGACGCAAAATTTGAAGCGTCACAATGTTTGCCGGAATTTCATTATGCCGAATATGCCGAAATGCTCGGACTCAAAGGAATTCGACTTGAAAATCCCGATCAAGTTGCGGATGCCTGGCGCGAAGCGTTGAGCGCGGACCGGCCCGTCGTGATTGACGCGCACACCGATCCTGAAGTCCCGCCGCTGCCGCCGCATATTTCCGTCACGCAGGCACGCCATTTTATGAAATCACTTTTGCACGATCCCGCGCGCGGCGGAATGATCCGCCAATCTTTCAAAGATTCGATAGAAAATTATTTGCCGCATTCAAATCCAAAATAAAAATCAAAAAAAATATGAAAACAGACGATCACATTTTAACCGGAAAAAAAGTTGCGATTCTCGCGACCGACGGCTTTGAACAAGACGAATTGCTGTCGCCGCTTGAAGCATTAAAAAATGCCGGGGCCGACGCACAAGTCATTTCGCCGTCCGAGGAAGATAAAATCAAAGGTTGGAAACACACCGACCGGGGCAAAAAAGTCAAAGTAGATTTGCCGCTGAACGAAGCGCGCGCGGACGAATTTGACGCGCTCGTTTTGCCCGGCGGCGTGATGAATCCCGATCATTTGCGCCGCGACCCGCAAGTTCTTGAATTTGTAAAATTATTTTTCGAAGTCGGCAAACCCGTCGGCGCGATTTGTCACGGTCCCTGGACTTTGATTGACGCCGGCGTTGTGCGCGGACGCAAGATGACGTCCTACGAAACGATCCAGACAGATTTAAAAATGCCGGCGCCAATTGGGTCGATGAAGAAGTCGTCGTGGACAATGGCCTCGTCACGAGCCGCAAGCCCGATGATTTGCCCGCCTTCAACGCAAAACTGATCGAAGAAATTGCCGGAGGCGCCCATCCGCGCCAGGCAGCAATGGCTGTATAACATTTTGAATGAAACGATTCAAAGATTGGAAGTGAGCGCATTCGCCGTGGCCACCGATTCCCCAGAATCCGATGGCACTGCGGAGTGGGATTCCACGACTTTGATTTTAATCGAACTCGGCGCGGGAAAAATTTCAGGACTCGGTTACAGCTACGCGAGCGAAAGCTGTGTTCCGCTGATCCGCAAAAAACTTTTTCCAATCGTGCGCGGAAAAAATCCATTTTCACTTTCCGCGCTGCGCAACGAAATGAATTCCGCCGTCCGAAATTTTGGACGCCACGGAATTGCTTCTTCCGCGATCGCCGCCGTTGAAATCGCGCTTTGGGATTTGAAGGCAAAAATTCTCAATTTGCCGCTAGTAAAATTGCTCGGCGCGGTTCGCGACAAAATTCCAGTTTATGGCAGCGGCGGATTCACTTCGTATTCGGACAAACAACTGCGCAAACAATTTCAAAATTGGGTCGGCGAGGGAATTTCGATGGTCAAAATGAAAATTGGCCGTGAACCGGAACGCGACGAAACCCGTGTAAAATCAGCGCGAAAAGCGATCGGTGAAAAAAACAAATTATTCGTGGACGCCAACGGCGCGTTCACGCCGAAACAGGCGCTCGACTTCGCCAAAAAATTTTCCGAGCAAAATGTTAGTTGGTTTGAAGAGCCGGTTTCGTCCGACGATTTATGCGGCTTAAAGTTTTTGCGCGAACGCGCGCCGGCCAAAATGGAAATTGCCGCCGGCGAATATAATTACGATGTCTGGCAGGCGCAAAAAATGCTCGAAGCGCGCGCCGTGGACGTTTTGCAAGCGGACGCCACGCGCTGCGGCATCACCGGGTTTTTGCAAATGGGAAATTTGTGCGACGCATTTCAAATTCCGCTTTCCGCGCACACGTCCCCTGCCCTGCACGCGCATCTTTGTTGCGCCGCGACTCGCGCGGAACACGTCGAATATTTTCACGATCATGTCCGCATCGAACAAATGTTTTTCGAAGGCGCAACGACAAAACACAAAAACGGATTTTTACAGCCGGACTTTTCTGCGCCCGGTTTGGGTTTGGAATTCAAAAAGAAAAACGCGAAAAAATTTCAAATCAAAATATGATTATTTCAATCAAAGGGAGCGCACCCGCCTCGGGCGCAGCCAACGACGCCCTCGTCGTTGGCACGGACGCACAGAAAACTTACAAATTATCTCAATCGTCGGTGCGCAAAGCGTTCGGCGCGGTGGCGCGCCGAACTACAGCCGGGGCGGCTGTGCTCCTCAAAACCAATTTCTGATATGAGCGATCAAAAACCACCGCCAACACATGCGCGCGTCGAGCCAGGCAATAAATGGAGCGGCGACGCAAAAAATTTGGAAAGTGCCTTGAAGAAAAAAATTTCCGGCGAGGTTCGTTTTGACAATGGTTCGCGCGCGCTTTACGCGACGGACTCGTCAAACTATCGGCAAATTCCAATTGGCGTTGTCGTTCCAAAAACCATTGACGATGTTGTGCAAACAATTTCAGTTTGCCGCGAATTTTCCGCGCCATTTTTGTCGCGTGGTGGCGGCACAAGTTTGGCAGGACAATGTTGCAACGTCGCGGTCGTCATGGATTTTTCAAAATATCTTTCCAAAATTTTGGAACTGAATCCTCAAGAAAAATTTGCGCGCATCGAGCCGGGAATTGTTTTGGACGATTTGCGCGCGGAAGCGGAAAAAAATCATCTGACGTTCGGGCCTGATCCTTCGACTCACAATCATTGCACGCTCGGCGGCATGATTGGAAATAATTCCTGCGGCGTGCATTCCGTGATGGCGGGTAAAACTGTTGAAAACATTGAGGAATTAGAGATTCTGACTTACGACGGTTTGCGAATGCGCGTCGGCAAAACGAGCGACGCGGAGTTGGAAAAAATTATTTCCGAAGGCGGCCGGCGCGGAGAAATTTATTCTGCGATGAAAAATTTGCGCGACAAATACGCGGATTTAATTCGCAAAAAATATCCGAAAATTCCGCGTCGCGTTTCCGGTTACAATCTGGATCAGCTTTTGCCGGAAAATGGTTTTCACGTTGCGCGCGCGCTCGTCGGTTCGGAAGGCACTTGCATGACCGTGCTCGAAGCGAAGACGCGGCTCGTTCATAGCCCAATTCATCGTTGCGTGGTCGCGCTTGGTTATCCCGATGTTTATTCGGCAGGCGATCACGTGATGGAAGTGCTCGCGCACAAACCGCTCGGCCTCGAAGGTTTGGATGACGTGCTCGCGCGCAACATGAAAAAATTAAAAACGCACGCCGAGGATTTGAAGTTGATGCCCGAAGGCAAAGGCTGGCTCATCGCGGAATTTGGCGGCGACACGCGCGAGGAAGCGGACGCAAACGCGCGCAAGCTGATGGAAGAATTAAAAAAAAATCCGAACGCGCCGACGATGAAACTTTACGACGACCCGGACGAAGAGAAAAAAATTTGGGAAGTGCGCGAAGCCGGTCTCGGCGCGACGGCACGCGTGCCGGACGAACCGGTGACGTGGGAAGGTTGGGAAGACAGCGCGGTGCCGCCGGAAAAAGTCGGAACTTATTTGCGGCTGCTGCGCGCGCTGTTCAAAAAATACGATTACGGTTGCTCGCTTTACGGACATTTTGGCGACGGCTGCATTCACACGCGCATTGATTTTGGCTTGAAAACAAAAGACGGAATCGAAAAGTATAAAAAATTTGTTTACGAAGCGGCGGAGATGGTCGTGAGTTTTGGCGGTTCGATTTCCGGCGAACATGGCGACGGTCAGTCGAAAGCGGATTTGTTGCCGATCATGTTCGGCGAAGAATTGATCGAGGCGTTTCGCGAGTTCAAAAAAATTTGGGACCCGCTGAACAAAATGAATCCGGGCAAAGTCGTGAACGCGTTTCATCAGGACCAGAATTTGCGGCTCGGCACGGATTATCATCCGTGGAACCCGGAAACAAAATATTTTTACGCGGAAGATAGCGGCAACTTTGCCGAAAGCACGTTGCGTTGCGTTGGGGTCGGAAAATGTCGTCGCGGCGAAGGCGGCACGATGTGTCCGAGTTACATGGTCACGCGTGAGGAAAAACACTCGACGCGCGGACGCGCGCACATGCTGTTTGAAATGTTGCAGGGCGAGGTCATTCACGACGGCTGGAAAAGCGAGGAAGTGAAAGACAGTCTGAATTTGTGTCTCGCGTGCAAAGGCTGCCAGTCGGATTGCCCGATGCACGTTGACATGGCGACTTACAAGGCGGAATTTCTGTCGCATTATTACGAAGGCAAATTACGTCCGCGTCATGCCTACTCAATGGGATTAATTCATATTTGGGCGCGATTCGCTTCGCTGATGCCGGGGCTGGTAAATTTTGTGGGCAACGCGCCGGTGATTAAAAATGTAGTCAAATGGCTCGGCGGCATTTCGCAAAAAAGAAAAATGCCGCAGTTCGCGCTGCAAACATTTCGCGCGTGGTGGGCAAAGCGCGAGGCAGTCAATCAAAGCAAACCGCCCGTCGTGCTTTGGGTGGACACGTTCAACAATCATTTTCATCCCGAAATTTTGCAGGCGGCGGTTTTGGTTTTGGAAGCGAGCGGCCATAAAATTATTTTGCCGGAACAAAAATTGTGCTGCGGTCGCCCGCTTTACGATTTTGGAATGCTCGATCACGCAAAAAAAATGCTCGCGGATATTTTAGTTTCGATGCGCAAAGAAATTCGCGCGGACATTCCAGTCGTCGGCCTCGAACCGAGTTGTGTTTCGGTTTTTCGTGACGAATTGAAACGGTTTTTTCCTTACGACGAAGATGCGCTGCGACTTTCAAAAAACGCAATGACTATCAGCGAATTTTTGGTCGAGCATTCACAATTTGAATTTCCGAAATTGAATCGCAAAGCCCTTGTTCACGGCCATTGCCATGATAAGGCCGTGATGAAAATGAAATGCGAAGCGGAGCTTTACAAAAATATTGGACTGGAATTTGAGGTCTTGGATTCCGGCTGCTGTGGCATGGCCGGTTCGTTTGGCTTTGAAAGCGAGCATTTTGAGATTTCAGAAAAAGTCGGCGAACGGATTTTGCTGCCGCGCGTGCGCGAAACACCGCAGGAAAATTTTGTCATTGCGGAAGGTTTCAGTTGCCGCGAGCAAATCGAGCAACTGGCAAATCGGCGCGCGCTGCACACAGCGGAAGTTTTGTTGAAAGTTTTGCACGAAGGCAGTTACAAAAATCCTGAAGGCAAAAAAATCGAGGCACCGCACACGGTTCCTGAAATGCAGGAACAATCACAATTAAAAAATCGGACGAAAACTGAACCAGTGGAGATTGGCCATGAGCACTAAAAAAAATTCCAAACCCGAAGTCGTGATGATCACTGGCGCAGCCGCCGGCATCGGCCGGGCGGCGGCGCAGGCGTTTGCCAAACGCGGCGCGCACATTGGTTTGTTAGCGCGCGGGCGCGTTGGCTTGGAAGGCGCAAAAAACGACGTGGAAAAATTGGGCGGCCGCGGTTTGGTTTTAGTGGCGGATGTCGCCGACGACAAAGCCGTGGAAGCAGCGGCGGAAAAATTGGAAAATGAATTTGGTCCGATTGGCATTTGGGTGAACGACGCGATGGCCTCGGTTTTTTCGCCGATCATGGAAATGACGCCGGAAGAATTTCGCCGCGTCACGGATGTCACTTATCTTGGTTATGTTTGGGGCACGATGGCCGCGCTGCGCCGGATGCGTCCGCGCAATCGCGGCGTCATCATCTACGTCGGCTCGGCGCTCGCGTATCGCGGCATTCCGCTGCAATCGGCTTATTGCGCGGCGAAGCACGCGATTCAAGGTTTCACCGATTCGCTGCGCTGCGAATTGATCCACGACAAAAAGGACATTCACATTTGCATCGTGGAAATGCCCGCCGTCAACACGCCGCAATTCGGCTGGGTGAAAAATAAATTGCCGAACAAGGCGCAGCCGGTGCCGCCAATTTTTCAACCCGAAGTCGCCGCCGCCGCCATTGTTTTTGCCGCGACGCACAAGCGCCGGGAAATTTACGTCGGTTTGCCAACGGTCGAAGCGATCATCGGAAATAAAATTGCGCCGGGAATTTTGGATCATTATCTGGCCAGTTACAAAACCCAGCAAACCGACGAACCAAGAAATCCGAATCAGCCGGACAATTTATTTTCGCCGGTGGAACACGATTTTGGCGTGCACGGAACTTTTGACAGCCGCGCGAAAAATTTCAGCATTGAATTGTGGCTGGATAAAAATCGCGGAATTGTTTTCGCTGCAATGTTCATTCTCATCGCGGTTTTTGTCGCGATTCTGATCTGCTGCCATTTCAAAAATCATTTATGAAAACATCAAACGAAAAACAATTCGCGCCGGTCGGCCATAAACGCTGGGTCATTGCGGAAGGTTACATTCCCGAAACCAGCCACGGCCCGAAGCCGGAAATGACGAGCCACGAAGCTGCGTGCGTGCTGAATGTTTCGGATGACGAAGCGCATTTGCAAATCTGGATTTTTTATTCGGATCGCGAGCCGGTCGGACCTTACAAAATTTCCGTCGGCGCTCGGCGCACAAAACATATTCGCTTCAACGATTTGAATGAGCCAGAGCCGATTCCGCGCGGGACAGATTACGCCAGCGTCATTGAATCGAACGTGCCAATTGTCGTGCAGCACACGAGGCTGGATTCGCGCCAGTCGGAAAACGCGCTGATGACAACGATGGCATTTGCAGACACGGAATCGGTGATGTAATCTGGGAAAAATGAATTACCAGCCGATTGAAAATTACGGCATCATTGGCGATTTGACGACCACGGCGCTCGTCAGCATGGAAGGTTCAATTGATTTCATGTGCTTTCCGCGTTTCGATTCGCCGACGATTTTTGCCGCGCTGCTCGATTCAAAACGCGGCGGACGTTTTCGAATCGCACCCGCGAGCGGCGAATTCAAACATCGCCAACGATATTTTCCCGACACGAACATTTTGCTCACGCGATTTCTTGGCGAACAAGGCATCGCTGCCATTTCGGATTTCATGGCGATGCAACATTTGGGACATCGGCATAATTTGGTTCGCCGCGTCAAAGTTGTCCGTGGCGAAATTAAATTCCAGATGATCTTCGCGCCGAAATTCGATTACGGCCGCGCGAATCACAAAATTGAAAAAAAGAATCCGCACGAAATCATTTTCATTCCGAAAGGAAAAAATCTTCGCGCGTTGCGCTTGCGCACGAGCATCCCGGTGAAAATTGAAAACGGCGAGGCGATTGCGGAATTCAAATTGCGCAACGACCAGACGGCGTTTTTTATTTTGGAAGAAGCGGACGGCGAGTCGCCGTCGGCAAATCCCGATTACGTTTCCGAAGCGTTCAAGGAAACGATGAATTTTTGGCTGGGCTGGGTTGCGCAATCAAAATATCACGGACGCTGGCGCGAAATGGTCAATCGTTCCGCGTTGACGTTGAAACTTTTGACTTCACTGCCGCACGGCTCAATTGTCGCCGCGCCGACTTTTGGTTTGCCGGAAAGCATCGGCGGCGCGCGCAATTGGGATTATCGCTACAGTTGGATTCGCGACGCGTCCTTCACGCTCTACGCGCTTATGCGGCTGGGCTACACCGACGAGGCGCGGGCTTTCATGGAGTGGATAGAAAAACGTTGCCGCGATTTGAAACCCGGCAAGCCGCTGCAAGTTATGTATCGCATGGACGGCGAGCGCGAAATTCCCGAACACGTTCTGAAAAATTTTGAAGGCTATCGCAAATCGGAGCCGGTGCGAATCGGCAACGCGGCCTACAAACAACTGCAACTGGACATTTACGGCGAGTTGATGGATTCAGTTTTGATCTACGACAAACATGGCGAACCGATTTCCTACGATTTTTGGACAAACATCGTGACGCTCATCGAATGGCTTTGCAAACATTGGAAAACGCCGGACGAAGGCATTTGGGAAGTGCGCGGCGGCGCGCGGCCATTTTTATATTCGCGCGCGATGTGCTGGATTGCGATTGACCGCGCGATTCAAATCGCACGTCGCCGTTCCTATCCCGCGCCGCTCGTGCGCTGGCATCGCGTGCGCGACAAAATTTATCAGGACATTTACGAACGATTTTGGAATCCGAGATTAAAATCGTTTGTGCAATATCGCGGCGCGGAAACGGTGGATGCCTCGTCGTTGCTGCTGCCGATGATGAAATT
Organism: Verrucomicrobiia bacterium; assembly: GCA_036501565.1. Classification (GTDB taxonomy): domain Bacteria; phylum Verrucomicrobiota; class Verrucomicrobiia; order Limisphaerales; family UBA11358; genus UBA11358. Next base: position 25,179 of record DASYAA010000181.1, on the reverse strand, counting down.
TATCAGCCCGACCGATCCGCGCTGGAAATCCACAATGCAGGCCATCGAAAAAAATCTCGTAGAAGACTCGCTCCTCTATCGCTACAACTCAAAAAAGGCCGCGTCCGACGGGATGCACAGCAAGGAAGGAACTTTTTCGTCCTGTTCATTTTGGTATGTGGAATGTCTCGCGCGCGCGGGCGATTTGAAACAGGCGCGTTACATTTTTGAAAAAGCGCTCGGCTATGCAAATCATCTTGGCCTTTATGCCGAGGAATTGGGACCGTGCGGCGAACATCTCGGAAATTTTCCGCTCGGTCTTTCGCATACCGCGCTCATCAGCGCGGCGTGGAATCTGGACGAACGGCTTTCCAAAACGGGATAACCTTTAATGCCATTGGCGCGTCAGGTAATCGCTCGCGGTGAGCGTGAACAAAATGCACAGCCAAAAAAACCCGGCGGCGGCGAAAATCCAGATCAGTTTTGCGCTCCAACGGACTTCCATGAAAAATAAAATGATCAAAATCATTTGAACAATCGCGAGCGCGGCGATGATGAGCGTGTTGAAAATTCCGAGGTTCAAATACGCGCTGCCTAAAATCGTGAAATGAAAAATCACGAGCGCGAGCCATGTGAGCGTAAATTTTTTTTGGGTTGGACGTTGCAGGTTCATGAGTGTCGTTGGACGAGGTAAAGCAGCGGAAATAAGAACAGCCAGACGATGTCCACGAAATGCCAGTAAAGCCCGGCGAGTTCCAGCGGCGTGCGATAAACTGCGGAAAATTTTCCGCGCCGCGCGAGAAAAGTCATCACCGACATAACGCCGAGGCCGATGCAAACATGAATCGCGTGCAAGCCGGTCATCGTCCAGTAAAGCCAGAAGAAAATTTGTGATTGAGCGGGCAAAGCTGGATTGAAATTTGCGCCGGGAACGAGTTGGTCGTGAATGTCTTTGTGATATTCAAATCCCTTGACGACAAGAAACGAGAAGCCGAGCAAAAGTGTCAGCAGCAGCCATCGTGAAATCTGCCGCCGATAATTTTCTTTCGCTGCGTGAACCGCGAGCGCCATCGTCAAACTGCTTGTGAGCAAGATGATTGAATTGATCGTGCCGAATAAAACGTCCGTGCGTTTGCTGCCGATGACAAATTCGTGAAAATAAAAATGGCGATAAACGAAATATGCCAAAAACAATCCGCCGAAAAATAAAACTTCCGTGGCGATAAACGTCCACATGCCGAGATGCGCGGCTTCGGATTGCTGCTGCGCATCTTCAAATTGTTCGGCGACGTTGGAATTTTTTTCAGGCATTTTCATGTTCGCCGATTTCGTTCAGCGGCGGATAATTGTAAGCATCTTCGGTGACGACCGGCGTTTCGGCGAAATTATTTTTTGGCGGTGGCGAAGAAGTTTTCCATTCGAGTCCTGTCGCGCGCCACGGATTTGGGCCGGCTTTTTTACCGTAGAAAAGCGACCACAAAAAATAAGTCAACGGCAGCAAATAACCGATTGCCAGAATGCTCGCGCCCGCCGTGGAAAGCACATTGTAGATTTGAAATTCCGGTGCGTAATCGTGGACGCGCCGCGGCATTCCGAGATAGCCGAGGACGAATTGCGGAAAAAATGTCAGGTTGAAGCCGAAAAATAAAATGACGGCGGCGAGTTGGCCAAGTTTTTCAGGATACATGCGTCCGGTAATTTTCGGCCACCAATAATGCAGTCCGGCCATGAACGCCGTGACCATGCCGCCGACCATGATGTAATGAAAATGCGCGACGACAAAATACGTGCCATGCACGTGAACATCCACCGCGAGCGACGCCAGCATGAGTCCGGTAAGTCCGCCGATGACAAAAAGCCCGATGAACGAAAGCGCGTAAAGCATCGGCGCTTCAAACGAAATCGAACCGCGATACAGCGTCATTGTCCAATTGAAAACTTTTATTGCCGATGGAATCGCGACGAGAAAACTCAAGAACGAAAAAACCATTCCGGCATAAATGGACTGGCTGCTGACAAACATATGATGTCCCCAAACCAAAAATCCGATGATGGCAATCGCCACGCTGGAAAACACGACGAAATGATAACCAAAGATTTTTTTCCGTGAAAAACAGGTGATAATTTCACTCACGACGCCCATGCCCGGCAAAATCATGATGTAGACGGCCGGATGAGAATAGAACCAGAACAGATGTTGAAATAAAATCGGATCGCCGCCGAGTTTCGGATTGAAAATGCCGACGCCCCAAATGCGTTCGACGGCCATCAGCGCGAGCGTGATCGCCAAAACGGGTGTCGCGAGCACGAGAATTAGACTTGTCGAATACATTGACCAAATAAAAAGCGGCAGGCGAAACCACGTCAGCCCCGGCGCGCGCATTTTTTGGATCGTGATGATGAAATTCAACCCGGTCAAAATTGAGCCAAAACCGGCGATGAAAATTCCCAGCGCCATTTCGATGACGTGCGAATTTGAATACGCCGTGCTGTAAGGCGTGTAAAAAGTCCAGCCGGTGTCCACGCCCCCGATGATGATGGCGTGCATCACAAAAAATCCGCCGATTATAAAAAGATACCAGCTCAACAGATTCAGTTTCGGAAACGCGACATCGCGCGCGCCGATCATCAGCGGAATGATGAAATTCCCCAACACGGATGGGATCGAAGGAATGAGAAAAAACCAGACCATCAACACGCCATGCATCGTGAACAGTTTGTTGTAAGTTTCAGACAAAACCAAATCGCCCTGCGGCGTGAGCAATTCAAGCCGCATCAGCGCAGCGGCAAATGCGGCGATGACGAAGAAAAATAAAATCGAGAGTAGATACAAAATGCCGATGCGCTTGTGGTCGGTCGTCAGCAGCCACGATTTCACCGTGTCGCCCGCGCTCAAATAATTTTTCTCCGGTTCGTTCATGGATTGGGTGGCGGCGTTTCGTTGCCGATGCTTTTGATGTAGGCGATGAGTTGCAGCAATTCGTCTTCGCTGATGTGACCTTCGTAAGTCGGCATCAGCGGCTGATAGCCCACGACGATTTGCGACGCGGGCAGCAAAATCGAATCACGAATGTATTTGTCGTCCGCGCGGACAAATGTGCCGTCGCTCAACGGCACAAGTTTTTCGTAAAGACCTTCCAGCGGCGGCGCGTGAACGGCCTTGCTGTTCACGTGACAACCGCTGCAACCGAGCTGGCGAAACAGATTTTCGCCGGATTGCGCGAGCGTATTTTTCGGCGCGCCATGCGCAAGCCAATTTTCATAATCCGCCGGCGACATGACAAAAACCGTGCCCTGCATTTTTGAATGATCCGCGCCGCAATACTCGGAACAATAAAAATGATACGCGCCGATTTTGGTCGGCTGAAACCATTCGGTCGTGAAACGGCCCGGCACGACATCCTGCTTGATGCGAAAGGCCGGAATAAAAAAACTGTGAATCACGTCTTCGGAGGCAAGCGTCAATTTCACCGCGCGGTTGACCGGCAGATGAAGTTCATTGATTTCGCGATTGCCTTCCTGATGCTGGATTTTCCACATCCATTGTTTGCCGACGACGTTGATTTCCAGCGTGTTTGCCGGCGGAACTTCCTCATCGAAAAAAATCTGCGCCGCCCACGCAAACATTCCCGTCACTAAAAAAATCGGAATTACCGTCCAGGTAATTTCGATTTTCATCGTCGGCAGATTCGCAAAATTGCGATTCGCCTTTTTTCCACGGCGATATTTGAACAGGAAAAAAAGCATCGGCAAAAAAACGAGCGCGAGAATGAAGGCGCTGAAGCCGAGCAGGAAAAAATATAAATGATCCGTCTGCGCGGCGGTCGTCGAAGCTTCTTTTGGAAAAATCGGGAAATTCATTTTGGCGGCTCCGATTTCTGGCGTGCTTGCTTAAAAATAATCGCGCCGAGCGCGACCATCATGGCGATTCCACTAACGCGAACGGCAATCATAATCAGATTTCCGTATTTGCCCGTGAGGGGACTGTAATGAAAACAGAGCAAAATAAATTGTTCGACCGGCGAGCCGGTTTTTTCCGCACTTGCATCACGCAAGGCTGAATTCAATTCCGCCGCCGAATAACTCACGCCGAAAAGGTAGCGCGAAACTTTTCCGTCCGGCGTCAAAATAATCAGTCCGCTGGGATGCGCGAATTCCTTGATGCGCGGATCGTATGCGAAATGATAGCCAACTTCGTCCGCGATTTTTTGAATGGCATTTTTATCGCCGGTCAAAAAATGCCAGCCGCCCGGTTTGCCGCGACCATAACTGCGCAAATAAGTTTTTAGTTTGTCTGCGGCGAGTTTCGGTGTTTCGTTTGGATCAATGCTGACAAAAATCACGTCAAAATTTTCGCCGATGCTCCATTTCAAATCCTGGAACGTCGAGATCGCCCCGTTTAAAACCAGTGTGCAAAGCATGGGGCAACCATAATAACCGAGCACCAAAACGATTGGCCGCTTGCCAAAATAATCGCCGAACTGAATTTGTTTTCCCGTCGAATCGCGGAAAATCAAATTTGGCGAAACTTGCGAATTGAGTTTTTGATCGAATTTGATTTGAAGCAGTTGCGCGTCGGTGAGCGAATTATTGGTCGCGGCGTTTGCGTGAATCAAAATCGAAAACAAACTTATAATTGTAAAAAATATTTTCATTGTTGATTTGCTCTTTCCTGAATGAGTTGAATCGGCGAGCCGTCGGTTTGCGAAGTTCCATTCGTGCGTGTCGGCAAACCGCGTTGCAAAATCAAATCCATCGCGCGAGCAATCGGAATGCGCACGATTCCGTTGCTGTGGTCAATCCAGCCGTAGCTGTTCAATTTTTTATTTTGTGCCGCGAGCAATGCAATTCTTTCCGAGTGGTCGTCGTCAATTTGCAAATCAGGTTTGGGAAAACGTTCGAGCGGTTTTAGATTCGGTGCGGCGATGAGTCCGGGCGGCTGCATTTTTTGCATGGGACGTTCCTTGGCAAAAATCACGGCCATAATTCCCGCGCCCGCGAGACAAAAAATGAGCATGAACGCGATGCTGGCTATGACTATGAGCGGATTTCGCAAACGTGGCGCACGCGCTTCGTGCTTGCGCGCGAGCGATTCGGACGAAACTAATTGCGGGTTATTTTGCATCGGCGGTTTGGGCGATGGATTGTTCAATGCGCGGATCATTGCGCGCCAAAAGTGGATGACGTTTAAGATTTCCGGAAAAAACGGCAAGCCAGATTCCACCGATGCCGAGCCAGGCGGCGAAATCGGTCCAATGAATTTTTATTCCGCCCGTATAAAATGTTGGCGCGATGACCCAGAAAATTTCCAGCGCGTGAACGATGAAAATCAAAACGGCAACGGTTGCGAGCGTGGGGATATTTTTTTTGACCGAGCGAAACAGCAGCACGAAAAACGGAATGAAAAAATGAAACAGTCCGATGAAGGCGGCGAGCCATTTCCAGTTTCCGGCGATGCGATGCAGATACCAGCCGATTTCATGCGGCTGGTTGCCGGAATAAATGATGAGAAATTGGGAGAAGGCGACGTAAGTCCAAAACATGACGAACGCGAGCAGCAGATTTCCGAGATCGTGAAAATATTTTTCCATGACGATTTCGCGAAACGGAGAATGCGGTTGAAACCAGGCGAGCAAAATAATGGCGAACGCGAATGTGTTAAGAATCTGACCGGATAAAAGCACGACGCCGAAAACAGTGGAAAACCACGCGGGTTCGATGGACATGATCCAGTCCACAAACGCGAAAGTGGTGAGCAGCGGAATGATGACGATGCCGGGTCCGCTCAATGTTCGCAGGCGAATCGTTGGCGCGACTTCAGTGGTTTCATCCTGTTGCAGCGACCATTTTCGCAGACGGGTAGCGATGAGAATGCAAATTCCGAAAAAGAAAATTGCGCGGATGAGAAAGCAGTAAAAATTTTCATACACGGCTTTTTTTTGCAGAATTTTATCGGCGGCGACTGCTTCGGGTCGCGCCCAGGCATATAAATCGTGCAGCCCAAAAAGAATTGGAATGAAAAAAATCGCCATGAGCGGCAGCGTCATAAATCCTGCTTCGAGAAACCGGCGCGTGGCATTTCCCCAGCGTCCGGCGGTGAGATAATGGATCATCGCAGCGTTGAGGCAACCGAGTGTGAGTCCGACCCAAAAAATGAACGCGATCAAATAAGAGATGAAAAATTCGCGCGGTTCAAACGCGATGCCGACGCCGCAAAGAATCAAAAATAAAACGCCAGCGGCAAAAGAAATTTTTTGCAGACGATTGAGTTTGGAAAAAATTTCGTTCATAGCGTCGCGTTTAATTTTACGATTTCATTCGTCGGCACATCGGCGAGCTTTGCATTTTCGCTCAATTGAAGTGCGCGGATGTAAGCGGCGATCGCCCAGCGGTCTTCCGGCGTGACGCGTGAGGCGTAGGAATACATCACGCCGTAACCTCGCGTCATCACGTCAAAAAAATGGCCGATGGGCGCGTCGCGCAATCGTTCGATGTGATACGATGGCGGCGCAGGAAAGCCGCGTTGAACAACGATGCCGTTGCCTTCGCCAGTTTCGCCGTGACAGGGAACGCAATCAATTTCAAAACGCTGCTGGCCGCGTCGAATCATTACGCGCGTGACAGGCATCGGAAAAGTGGTGACGAGATTGGTGCCGATCATGCCGGTGTAAAATGCGTCGTCGTTTTGCAAATCGCCGCGTGCGACGGTGTGCGGCGGAATCGGGCGCGACGCGGCGCCGTCGGAAAAAAATTTGCTGGCGCGCAATGGATTGGATTTGGGTTGGTTGAACATGTCGCGGCGGCAGCCTGTTGTTAAGGTGAAAAAGAAAAATAGAAGATAGAGAATTGCCGATTGCCGATTGCCGATTGCCGATTTCAGAAAACGACGACCGTTTTTTAAAAATCGAAAATTGTAAATTGTAAATCGTAAATTCATTTCGCCACCTCTGAAATGAGTTCCGGTTTCAGTGTTTCCAAAAATGTTCGCGTCGCTTGCAAATCAAATTTTGGATCGGTGGCTTCGATGCACAGAAAAAATTTGTCGGTCGAGGCGCGGTCAAAATCGGGCGCGTCGAAAACGGGATGATGCGGTTCGGGCAATTTGTTAAGCGCGAGCATTCCGATGATTGCGGCGAGCGCGGCGGAGAGAATCGTCAGTTCAAATGTGATGGGAATAAACATCGGCCAACTATTGAGCGGGCGTCCGCCGACATTGACGGGATAACTCACGACGTTCGCATACCATTCCATGAAATAACCGCCAAGTCCGCCGCAAATTCCGCCGATCAAAACGATGAGCGGCACGAAAGATTTTTTCTGACCAAGATTTTCCGACAAGCCTTCCACGGGAAATGGCGTGAATGCATCCATTTTGCGGAAGCCGTGCTCGTAGGCGGATTTGGCTGCGGACAGGATTTTTTCGCCGCCGGAAAATTCGGCCATGAGGCCGTAAAGATTTTCGTTGGCGTTCACAATTTTCCTTCCTTTCGTTCGAAAACAATTTTTCGCGTTTCAGCAATCGCAATCATCGGCAGAAAGCGGATGAACAAAAACAGCAGTGTCAAAAATAATCCGACGCTGCCGAAGAGCGTCGCCCAATCCCAAACCGTCGGGTGATACATTCCCCAGGCGGACGGCGTGAAGTCGCGATGCAAACTCACGACGACAATGACAAAGCGTTCCACCCACATTCCCGCATTGATGGCGAGCGCGACGAAAAATAGCGCAAGCGGATGCGTGCGCACGCGGCGGATCCAAAGCAGTTGCGGGATTAAAACATTTAGCAGCATCAGCGCCCAAAAAATCCAGCCATACGGTCCAAACGCGCGATTGGCCATCATGTATTGCTCAAAAATATCGCCGCTATACCACGACATGAATCCTTCCATGACGTAGCCATAAGCGACCATCATTCCTGTCGCAAGCATCACGACGGCCATGTTGTTCAGATGACGTTCGGTGATTAAATTTTCCAATCCGTAAAGTTTGCGCACAGGAATAATGATGTTCAGCACCATCGCGAAACCGGAATAAATCGCGCCGGCGACAAAATATGGCGGGAAAATTGTCGAGTGCCAGCCGGGAACTATCGCGACGGCAAAATCAAAACTGACGACGCTGTGAACGGAAAGGACGAGCGGCGCGGCGAGTCCGGCGAGAAGCAAATAGGCGGATTGATGATTTTGCCAGTGTTTCGCCGAGCCGCGCCAGCCCATTGCGAGAATTCCAAAAATAAATTTTTTGGCACGGGACGATGCATGATCGCGGAGCGTGGCTACATCGGGAATCAAACCGGCATACCAAAAAATCAGCGAAACGATGAAGTAAGTGCTGACGGCGAAAACATCCCAGACGAGCGGACTGCGAAATTGCGGCCAGAGACCCATCGTGTCGGGATACGGCAGCAACCAGAAAAAAACCCAAGGCCGTCCAAGGTGCAGCAGCGGAAAAGTTCCCGCGCACGCAACGGCGAATAGCGTCATCGTTTCGGTCAAACGATTGATGGAAGTGCGCCATTTTTGATGAAACAAAAGTAAAATGGCAGAAATAAAAGTTCCTGCGTGGCCGATGCCGATCCACCAGACGAAATTCACAATCGCAAATCCCCACGCGACGGGAATGTTGATGCCCCAAATGCCCACGCCGCGATAAAGTAAATACGAAATCGCGAAAAAAAACATCATCAATAATGCAAACGCAATCGCCGCGCCGAACATCCAGGCGCGCGGCTGCGGTTTGGTCAGGACAATGGAACCGATTTCTTCCGTGACGGATTCATAACTTTCGCCCGGCGCGAGCAGGTGCGAGGGATAGCCGAGCAGTTTTCCCGGATTTTTATTTTCACCGGCTGGGACGGTTGCAGTTGTTGGAAAAAATTCAGGCATGACTGTTTGCGTTCATTTTTTCAGAAACAATTTTTCGCGTTTCGGAAATCGCGATCATCGGCAGAAACCGGATGAATAAAAATATGAGCGTGAGAAATAATCCGACACTGCCCGCCAGCGTCGCCCAATCCCAGAACGTCGGATAAAACATCCGCCAGCTTGAAGGAACGTAATCGCGCGTCAAACTCACGATAATGATGATGAAATGGTCAACCCACATGCCGACGTTCACGGAAAGCGCGACGAAAAAAAGCGCGACGGGGTTTGTCCGCACGCGCTGCGACCAGAGAGTTTGCGGCACGAGCACGTTGATGACAATGAGCGCCCAAAAAATCCAGGCGTAAGAACCGACCGCGCGATTGGCCATCGCGTATTGTTCAAAAATATCGCCGCTATACCACGCCATAAATTCTTCAAGGATGTAACTATAAGTGACCATCATGCCCATCACGAGCATCGCGTTGGCCATGTTGTTCAAGTGCCGCAGCGTGATGAGATTTTCGAGTCCGTAAATTTTTCGCACCGGAATCAAAATGTTCAAAATCATCGCGAAGCCAGAATAAATCGCAGCGGCGACAAAATACGGCGGAATAATAGTTTCATGCCAGCCGGGCAGATTCGCGACGGCGAAATCCAGTCCGACGACGCTGTGAACCGAGAGCACCAGCGGCGTCGCGACGCCAGCCAAAAGCAAATAAGCCGATTGATGGTTTCGCCAGTGTTTCGCCGAGCCGCGCCAGCCCAGCGCAAAAGTTCCGTAAAATAATTTTTTTGCGCGCGTGCGGGCACGGTCACGCAAGCTCGCCAGATCGGGAATCAAACCGGCATACCAAAAAATCAGCGAGACGATAAAATAAGTCGAGACCGCGAACAAATCCCAGATCAACGGGCTGCGAAATTGCGGCCACAAACCCATTGTGTCGGGATACGGAAACATCCAGTAAAAAACCCATTGCCGGCCCAAGTGCAAAATGGGAAATAATCCCGCGCAGGAAATCGCTGAGAGCGTCATGGCTTCGGTAAAGCGGTTGATGGACGTGCGCCATTTTTGATGCAACAACAACAGCACGGCGGAAATAAAAGTTCCCGCGTGACCGATGCCGACCCACCAGACGAAATTCACAATCGCAAATCCCCACGCGACGGGAACGTTGATGCCCCAAATGCCGACGCCGCGATACAGCAGCCAAGCAATCGAAAATAAAAACAGCATCAACAACAAAAATGCGGCTGTCGCGCCAATCCACCAGCTTTTGGGCTGCGGTTTGGTCAGAACGATGGAACCGATTTCTTGCGTCACCGATTCGTAAGTTTCATCCGACGAAATTAATTTCGTCGGATAACCGAGCGCGGAAATCGGCGCGGGCGAAATGACTTGTGAATTTTCGCTCATGCGGAAAGTTTCGGATTCGGATTTCGCAATTTCGCGAGATACGTCGTGCGCGGGCGTGTGTTCAATTCACCGAGCATCGAGAAATTCAGTTTGTGCGACTTCAATTTTGATACGCGGCTGTTCGGATCGCCAATGTCGCCAAAAACAATTGCGTTTGCCGGACAAACCTGCTGGCACGCCGTTTTGATTTCGCCGTCGCGAATTTTCCGGTTCTGTTCCTCGGAATTGATCCGCGCCTCGCTGATTCGCTGAATGCAATAAGTGCATTTTTCCATCACGCCACGCCAGCGCACGGTCACGTTCGGATTTCGCATTGGCACGAGGCTCGGCGTTTTGTAGTCCGCGTATTCAAAAAAATTAAAACGGCGAACTTTGTAAGGACAATTGTTCGAGCAATAGCGCGTGCCGACGCAGCGATTGTAAACTTGCAAATTCAAACCTTCCTTGTCGTGCAACGTCGCGCCGACGGGACAAACCACTTCGCACGGCGCGTTTTCGCATTGCATGCACGGCACCGGCTGATGCGTCATTTCGGGATTTGCGGGCGCGCTGCGAAAATAATTGTCCACGCGAATCCAGTGCATCACGCGTCCGCGCGCGACTTCCGTTTTGCCGACGACCGGAATATTATTTTCCGCTTGGCACGCGATCGTGCAGGCGTTGCAACCGATGCACGCGCTCAAATCAATCGCCATGCCCCAGCGATAACCGTCATACTTGAATTCCTGCGGATAAAAAAGCGTGTCGTTTTTATCCGGCGATTCAGAATTTTTTTGGACAAAATCCGGCTCGCGTCGAAATTCATCAAATGTTCCTTCGCGTAAAATCTGCCGTTCATCCGAATCAATCGTTTGCTGCGCTTGCGTCGTGACCAACGGATATTTTTCGCCGGTTTTTTTCAAAATTACGCCCTCGCCAAACCAAAGAGAATTTGCGTCGCGCAATTCATAAACGTTGAAACCCGCATTTTTGCCAACGTGTCCAACGTTTTTACGTCCGTAACCCAATTGCAGCGCGATGGAATTCTCGGTTTGTCCGGGCGTAACCCAAATTGGAATTTTCAATTTTCGTTTTTTAAATTCCAGTTCAACCGCGTCGCCATTTTCCAGATTTTCTTTTTTTGCCAACGCCGGCGAAATCAAAGCCGCGTTGTCCCAAACCAATTTTGTGATTGGCTTCGGCAATTCCTGAAGCCAGCCGTTGTTCGCAAATCGTCCGTCAAAAATCGTCGCGTCGGGACGAAACGTGATTTCCAAATTTTGGGTAGTGGGATGAGCGTCCCGCCCGTCCAGTTTTTCCAGTGGGTTTTCTTTGCTCGAACTCACAGGCGAGACGCCTGTGCCACTACTTTGAAAAGCGCGCAACGTAGTTTTTTTCTCCGGCAATTTTGTGTTCGCAATCAAGCCGTCATGCAAAGCCTTGCGCCATCCGTTTTCAAAATTCGCGCCGGGATTTTTTGAATTCCAAAAATCATGGACGATGTCGTAATCGCTGCGACCGGGCGGCGAAACCATCGCATCCAAAATTTCATGCGCGGATTTTCCGGCGTAAAGCGGCAGAATCAGCGGCTGAACAATCGAAGTCGTTCCGTCAAATGCGCGCGCGTCGCTCCACGATTCCAGAAAATGATTTTCCGGAATATGCCAATCGCAAAGTGCGGAAGTTTCGTTCACGTCGGAACTCAAATGCGCTTTGAATTTTGCGCGTGCCAGATTTTCTGCAAATTGAAAATCAGTCGGCGAATTGAAAGCCGGATTGCCGCCGAGGATGATCAGCGCGTCAACTTGGTTTTGTTTCAGCGCGTCAACCAAATCGCGCAACGATTCGATTTGATTGACCGGATTTGCCAGTGCGGATTCTGTAAATGAAATTGTTTTGCCAACGTTTCCCAAAAATTCGTTCAGCAAATGCGCGAGCACGTGAACTTGCGGCGACTGATTTTCACCAGCAATTACAATGCTTTTGCCGCGATTTTGCAAAAGGTCTTCGGCGATTGCAGAAAGCAAATTTTCTATTGCGGATTGCGGATTGCGGATTGCGGGATTTGAAATTGCGCCGAGTTTTTCGGCGAGTGCGTGCGCAAAATTTTCAATTTCACTCGCGCGAATCGGCAAACGATGGTCGGCGTTTGAGCCAGTGACAGTCGGTGAACTTTCGACCGCGTAAAACCGGCTCATTTCGTTTTGCGGAAATCGCGCGCGCCGCCGCTCCGCAAAATCGCGCGCATAACGGACGCTGTTCGGATGCGAATACAAAAAATCGGAATCAAGCGATAAAATGATTTTGGCTTGGTCAAAATGAAATTGCGTTTCAACCATTTCGCCAAACGCAATTTTTGCGCCTTCAAAAATGTTGTCGCTATTGACCGGCTCAAATTGATGCCATTTCGTGTCAGGAAATTTTTTGAGCAGTTCTTGAATTTGAAAATTCAGCGTTGGCGACGAAACGGTTTCGGTTAAAATCCTCAAGCCGCCGCCGTTTTTGGTTTGTTGTGATTGCAAAACATCGCGAATCGCGGCGACAAAATTTTCCCACGAATTAATTTCGCCATTTTTCAAAACGGCTTGGGAGCGGTCGGGATCGTAAAGATCGAGCAGTGCGGCCTGGTGAAAAATGTTCGTCGCGCCGAGACTTGCGGGATGGTCGGGATTGCCTTCAATTTTGGTCGGATGACCTTCGTGACTTTCGGCGAGGAGGCCGGTGGCAAATCCGCCGAGCGTCATCGCGGTCGCAAAAAAAAGCGGCTTGCCGGGAACGAGTTCTTCGGGCTGTTTGACGTAGGGAACAATTTTTTCAATCGGCTGGCGCGTGCAGGCGGGCAAACTGGCGAGCGCAATGGACGCGCCCATAAGTTTCAAAAAATCGCGGCGGTTGAAATCGGAAAAGTCAGATGCGCCGTTTTGAAATTCATCGTGCAGTTGTTCACGGAATTTTTGCGGATTGGAAAATTCATCAAGGCTGCGCCAAAGTGATTTCCGATTTCCGATTTCCGATTTCCGATTGGAATCTGGCTTCACAGTTTTTGGCAATCGTAAATCGTCAATCATAAATCGAAAATTATCTGTGGCACATGCTGCAATCGGTGAGTTGCTCGGTGTGGACGTTGTATTCCGCGACGAGTTTTTTCCCGGGCGCAAGTTGGTTGGTTGTTGTCCAATTCAAATTGAAAACTTCTTCGCGCGGGCGAATGTATTTTTCCGGCGCGCGATGGCAGTCGAGGCACCATTTCATGTAAAGCACGTGCGATTCCCACGTCAGCGGCATTTGATCGAGTTGTCCGTGACAGGTCGCGCAGCCGATGCCGTGATTGACGTGGACGCTGTGATTAAAAAAAACAAAATCGGGCGTGTCATTGACGCGATTCCAGCGCAGCGAAACATTTTTTGCCAAACTTTCGCGCACGGGCGCGAGCATGGGCGCGTCCTTCCAGATTTGGGAATGACAGGTCATGCAGGTTTCGGTTGAAGGCATTCCGGCGAACGCGGATTTTTCCACAGTCGTGTGGCAGAAGCGGCAATCAATTCCCAATCCATAGACATGATGCTTGTGACTGAAAGGAACGGGTTGTTCAAGTGGAGTCATTTGGCGAGTTGTCCACGGCGACCAATAAACGGCGTGCAAAACCCAGCCGCCTGCGCAAACCAAAATCACAAATGCGGCAAGGCTCGCGCGCGCGATGGAGTTGGAACGCCTGCGAAAAATTTGCGCCATAACATTGCACCCTTCGGGTAGCTATGGATGTGCCAGTTTTTTTCGCAAAATTGCAATTCAATTTTATCAATGGAATTTTTAGTCGCAATTTTCCCAATGATTTTTGAAAAGGAAAATTGCATGGTAAATGCCAACGAAAATTGCAGATTGCAGTGTCCTTATTGAATTTCAACGTTTACTTTTCGAAGTAACAAAAGAAACAGCCTTCCATCCGCCGCCAGTGATTTATATAGCACAACCAAATCGGTGACAATTTCATGATCCGATTGCGCCAGTGTATCCTGCGTGGAAAAAACATTTCGCTCGGGTCCAGCACATTCAGAAAACTCACAAGACCGTGTTCATATTGCTGCCGCGCCAGCGCGAGCGAGCGCTGATTTTGGCTCAATGCTTCGGCCAGATTTGCACGACGCGTTTGCTCTGTTGCATAAGCCACGAGTGTGTCCTCACTTCCTGTCACCGTCGGGCTGATCAAAAAATGGCCGCTGTCCCAATCGAAAAATTTTTGCGGCGACGTGGAATGAGGATTCTGATTTTCACAAGATTTTTTTCTTTCGCGCCATTTTGTTCGGCACCTCCAAAATCTTTACGATCAGGAAGAAAAGCACCGGCAAAATCATCATTAGCAAAGAAGAAATCACGATAACGCGCCATCATATAAAGATATGGCGGTAGGCGGAAACCAACTCGATCTTAATCTTGCGCCCCAAGGCATGGGCATTGCAGCCAAGACAATTTAGGAAACGCGTAGTATTTGAGAAGATTAGACCATTTACTGAAATAAATATAATCATAGTCATATACCAACGACTGAAATTTTCATTGGATATTTCTTTGCGTTTCTTGGATCTGGATGGAACCGGCTCAACATTTCGCGCAATTCGCGCGAACGCGGCGGCTTGCTAACGATGCCGTCTACTTGTTCGGGGGTATTGCCATCCTCCTTCATGAACGCGCCCCAGCCTGTAAGCATCACAACGGGCGTCGTCGGCGATTCCTGTTTGAGAGCCTTGGTGACCTGTCGTCCGTCAAGGTAAGGCATTCCAAGGTCAGTGATGACCACGTCAAAGGGTCGGCCACGTTCGCGGGCAAGCCGGAACTCGTCCAGACCGGATTGGCCACTGTCGCAGACTTCAACTTCATGGCCGTCGTGCTCGAGAATTTCCTTGATGAGTTCGCGCAGTAATGGTTCGTCATCAATGCAAAGAATTTGCAACGGTTCGACAGCCGCGTTATTTTCGTCTTCGCTGATGTCCTCGCAAACCTTGTTGCGCACGGGAAAAACCAGACGGAAGGTCGTGCCCTTGCCAAGTTCGCTTCGGATTTCAATCTTGCCTTCGTGACGTTCCATGACGCCATAGACCATTGCTAGACCGAGACCGGTCCCGCGTTTGCCTTTTGTGGAAAAAAACGGTTCGAGGCAGCGCTTGCGCGTTTCCTCATCCATGCCTGTGCCGGTGTCGCTGACTTCCACTGCAATTTCTTTCGGATGTTTGCCGTTATTTTCATGACGCAAAACCTTGGTGCGTAGAATAATTTTGCCACCATTGGGCATTGCATCCACAGCATTCAGAGTCAGATTAGTGAGCGCTTCACGGATTTCACTTTCAATGCCAATCAGTTTCGGCATGTCTAATGCCAGATTGGTTTGGATTTCAATTGTGATGCCATTTGATTGTGGAATGTCGCGCCAGCGCGGGCGCGTCATGTCCATGACTTGCTCGACGAGCGCGTTGAGATTCAGTTGCTGCAATGATTCGTTGTCTTCACGCGCGCGGTAAAATTCCCTCAATCGCGCGACGATGTGGGCGATATCTTCGCCCGCTGTGCGAATGTATTTCAAATATTTTTTCGCGTCTTGATCCAAGCCATATTCGCCATTCAAGATGATTTCCGAAAATCCGACGACAGGCGAGAGGGCATTGTTTACATCGTGCGCGATGCCGCTGGCCATTTGTCCCAAAGCCTTCAGGCGTTCCTGTTGCAAAACGGTCGCCTGCGTCTGGCGCAATTCGTTGTAGGCGTTTTCGAGGTCTTTGTGCAGTTGCGCTTGGTGCGCAGCCAGCGCAACATGCTCGCTCAACATACGGAGAAATTCACAATCGCCGCTGTCGAAACCGTCCGCTTCGAGCCTTGCGGAAATCAGCACTCCGAAAAGTTTATCCTCCACCATCAGCGGCACGGCTACCGCAGAACGCCAGCCGGTAACGGCCAATTTTTCGATGAACGACGCCGTTCCTTTGATTGTGTCGGCGAAATAAACTGTCTGTCCTTTTTCACAAAGTTGAAGACCAGTTTCCGCTTGAGACAAAACGCTGCCTTCGTATAAATCGAGTTTTTTGGCAAGCAGAGAATTTTTTGCGCGCAGCGCCGCCACGTTCAAAGTTTGCGCCTTCGCGTCAAATAGCGCCACAATTCCGAGATCGAGTCCCGCGTGATCTTCAAGCTGGCGCAGAACGACGTGCAGAATGCTGTGGGTGTCTTGCCGATCGGAAATCGCCTGTGTGATTCGGTTGAGCAAACTGATGCGAACAAATTGCTGTTGTAACGCCGATTCGGTGCGCCTGCGTTCGGCAATTTCAGCGCGCAAATCGCGTGTGCGTTCTTCGACGCGGATTTCCAGTTTGTCGTGTGCCTGCTGCAATTCCGAGTCACGCTGTTGAATCTGTCCGAGCATTTCATTGAAACCGTCGATGAGCTGTCCTAGTTCGTCTTCGCCATGTTTGGTTGCCCGTGCCGAATAATTTTTTCCAACCGATACAACTCTGGCGGTTTCGGCGAGATGAAAGATGGGGCGCGAAATGACCCGCTGAAGCCGCGCGGAAAGAAACAAAGTCAAGACCCATGAGACAAGCATGAAGAGCGGAAGCATCGCCGCATAACGCACAAACCGCTCATGTAAGTCCTGCAAATCCGATTTCAGATAAATGGTGCCGACCAAATCGCCATCAAGTCGAATTTCATGAAAAAGAATCAGAGCGCTGTTTTCAAAACGCAAAGCACTTTGTTCCGGCTGTTTTGGAAAAGAAATCGCCGAATTCGTGTTGCCGGAATAGGACGCAAGCAGATGTCCGTCCTTGTCATAAAGCGCCGCGGCGACAATGTGTTTTTTGGCGCTCAATGCGGCCAGAATTTCCTTCGCCGTGTCTTTGTCTCCATACGTCAGCGCCGCGGTGCTTTGATTGCCGATGATTTCCGCCAGCGTCGAAAGATCGTGCGTCATCGTCTGCCGGAACGTGACCAGTTCATAAGTCACAAAGCCCGCGGACACCAGCAACAAAGCTACTGTGCTGGCAATCATGATAATCGCCGTCAGCTTTCGCTTGATGGAAATGTCCCGAAATCTGAACATAAGTGTCCTGTCTTAATACGGAATGCCGACGCATTTTGCTCACAGCATCCCTGTCCAGAACAAAGCGATTTCCATTCCGTCTGAAGGCTCAATGACCATGCGTGGCTAGGCTCAAAAGCTTGGAACTGATGGTCAACCGCGCTTTTTTCGCGGCTTCATTATTGATTTGAAAATGAATCTTATTGTCTTCGATGATGAAATTGATCATGCCGCCAGCCTCGGTAAAATGGTCTGTTTCACTCACCGTCAAAACGCTCGCGCCCTGCAAATCGTCCAGAATTTTCGGCAGAGAATTTTTTTCCGACGTGCTGATGAAAAGAATCTGGCAGTTCGTCGCCTCCTTCACCGAATGAAATTGTTTGAATTGTAAGGGACGGTCGTTGATCACCTTGCCGCGAATAGTCTTCTCCAAAACATCGCCAAAATTATTCTTGCCAAGCACGCCGATGACTATCGGCGATGTCGGGCTGGCAAAAGCTTGTGGTGGCCACTGGACAAATTTGGCAAAATTATACAGGAATGCCGCCTTGATTTGATATTCGGTCGGGGCCGAATCTTGCGCGAAGCTTTTGAATCCTAAAATGAAACTGAAAAGCAAAACAGCCGTCTTCAGCGCCGCGCACATTCTGAAAATGATTTTTTTCAGCGGACGGCAATCGCTGCTCTTCCCAGTCGCATGGCTTGAACCCGGTTCAAAGTGCGGCGGAAAAGGCAACTGCATTTCTTCTGTTTGCCGGTGGCACAAGATTGCCTTTTATGACGGCGTATTTGGCTGACATTGTCAAGTTCTCCGGCTGCTTTTGCATTTACTGCTTGCAGCCTTTGGGAAGCTGACCACAATTCAATTCAGAATAAATGGCAGCAATCATGCTGATTTCAACTTGCCAGATACTGGCGTTACACCAATGAATTTGCCGTTAACTCAAAAAAACGCGTTGTCCAGAGCATGAACAAAAGAATTTCTCTTTTGCCACTATTGCCCGGTTCCGTTTTTTTGCTCCGGCGTTTTTTGGTATTTCTGTTCCTTTTTGCTGTCTGCGCACGCGCGGAAAACGGCACAAACCAGACCCAAGATTTGACTGAACTGCCGTTGGAAGCGTTGATGCAAATCGAAGTGCCGGAAATCGTCAGCGCCTCAAAATTTGAACAGCCTGCCACAGAAGCACCGTCGTCCGTCACCGTCCTTACTTCAGACGACATCAAACATTACGGCTACCGGACGCTCGCCGATATTTTGGCGAGTGTGCAAGGATTTTATGTCAGCTATGACCGTGATTACGATTTTCTTGGCGCGCGAGGTGTCAATCTCGGTGATTTCAACAGCCGTATTTTATTGCTCATCAACGGCCATCGCATCAACAACGATTTGAACGACGGTGCTTATATTGACACGGCATTTCTGCTGGATGTGGATTTAATCGATCGGGTGGAAATCATTCGTGGCCCCGGTTCGGTGCTTTACGGCAACAACGCTTTTTTTGGCGTCATCAATGTCATCACGCGACAAGGAAAGCAAGTCAATGGCGCGGAAGTTTCCGGCATATATGGCAGCTTTGACGCGTATTCAGGGCGGGTGACGCTTGGCGACCAATTCACCAACGGCTTGCAATTTCTTTTGTCTGGCACGATTTACAATGACGACGGTCAGGAGAATTTATTCTATCCGCAATTTGACACGCCGGCACAAAACAATGGCATCGCACATAATATGGACCGCGGTGGTTTCGGCAGTTTTTTTGGTTCGGTGAATTACAAGGATTTCACTGTGGAAGGTGGATATATCAATCGCGAAAAAATAAATCCTACGGCGCAGTACGGCACGACGTTTAATGATTCGCGGTTGCGGACGATTGATGATCGAAGTTACGGCACATTGAAATATGCACACAAATTTTCAGACACGCTGGATGTTTCTGCCGATGTTTATTATGACCGAAGCGATTATCAAATCGGCTATCCTGAACCGCTCTTTGTTCCGGCACCCGGTTCAATTTTTTACAAAGAGCAGGAAACCGGCGAATGGGCTGGCGGCGAAGCGCAGATTAATAAAAAGATTTTTGACCGGCACATGATTACCGTCGGCGCGGAATATCGGAACGATTTCAAACAAGACAATCATATATTTCAGCTTGCACCAACCGCAGGAAATATTTCCGACGTCCAAGACCGCCGCCAAAATTACGGCCTTTTTGCGCAAGGCGATTTTCTTATTGTGACGAATCTCCACCTCAACGCAGGCATTCGTTACGATCAATCTTACGATCAGCGCGACAATTTCAATCCATCATGGAGTCCGCGGGCGGCTCTCATTTATGATCCATTCCGGCAATCCACATTCAAATTCATTTATGGAACAGCTTTCCGTGACCCGAGTTTTTATGAATTGAGCGAACTGAATTCATTGAACATAAAACCTGGTCCCGAACAAGTCACATCCTACGAATTGGTTTATGAACAAGGAATTGGCAAATACCTGCGCTCATCCATTTCCGGTTATTACAATCGAATGGACAATCTGATTGATATTCAGAACGGAAGTTTTACGAATTTTAACGCCGGCACCTTCGGCACCGAACTGGCGCTCGAAGGGAAATGGGAAAACGGAATCAGCACCCGCGTGAGCTACACGCTACAGCACACTGAAAACCGCAACACCGACGCCGGCCTGCCGGATTCGCCCACGCACATGATTAAGTTTGACACCGACGTGCCGTTGTTCAAGGACAAGATTTTTGCAGGACTTGAAGTCCAATACACGAGCAAAAGCCATACGGTTTATACCGACCCGACTAGCGGCGACACTTTTGCCGGACCGGACGCCCCCGGCTATGCCATAGTCAATTTTACCCTTTACAGCCAAAACCTCATCAAAAATCTGGATGTCTCCGCCAGTATCTATAATTTGCTAGGGAAGACATACTACGATCCAGCCTCCAATTTTCACTTACAAGATGCCATTCAACAAGATGGCCGCACTTTTCGCGTAAAACTGACTTACCATTTCTAGGTAATATCAAAAACTTGTTGGTAGTTTTATTCACTTTATAGAGGAAAAAAACGCTTCAACATCTAAACCAACAATCTACGCCTACATGACCCATTTCTAAATTTTGGGCATGATAATAGCTTAAGTGTCCCAACCTTATGGAAGGGATGCGTAAATTCAGTAAGTATCGGCTGAAAGAAATGGCGATATGTTTTGTTTTTCTCGGCTTTTTTACGGCCAAGAGCCATGCGCAATTGGGCACACCGCCCATCATTGCTGTCCAACCTTTGGGCTTGGCTGTCCAAAATGGAGGCACTGCCATTCTGACAACAACCGCTGTCAGTATTTCATCCATGAAATTTTATTGGTATTTCAATGGTCAACCCGTCTCGCCTACAAACACCATCGTTGCGAATGTTGTTGTTCCACTCGTTGGCACTGTCAGCACTTTGACGGTGAAGAACGTCTCTTCCCCTACTAGCGCCGGAAACTATTCCGTGCGGATTACGAACGGCGTTGGTTCAGCGACCAGCAGCAATGCAGTTTTGGTAGTTCTGGCCAACACAGTTTCAAATGTAGTGAATATTGTATCCGCCGGAACGCGAATGGTAGCCGACGGTTTTCAAATTCAATTGTCCGGGCCGTCCGGTTCCAATTACATCATCCAAGCCTCGTCCGATCTCAAAAATTGGATTCCCATTTCCACCAATGCCGCTCCCACTGGAAGCGTTTCCTATACGGATGTCGCTGCAAAAAATCTTTCCTTCCGATACTATAGGGCAATCATACAATAATTTGAAAAACCAACGTACTGTTACAAACGAGCTTCTCTCAAACAAGTTGCCCTACCAAATTCCAATCAGGGAAAGCGAATGAAAAACTGGCGGAAGGGGTGGGATTCGAACCCACGGTAGCCTTGCGACTACTCCTGATTTCGAGTCAGGTGCCTTTAACCACTCAGCCACCCTTCCGACTCTTCATTTGTATCCACGCACAAGCTCAACGCTCCGTTGATATAAAATTAACGCACGTTTTTTGACGATGGGCAAGCTGATTAAAAATCGTTCAACTGATTGATAGCCCTTGCTTGACACAAGCCGGATGACTGTTAAAACTTGACCTGTCCGACGCTTGCGGTGCGGAGAATTTGAAGAGCAACTGGGAATTGATTCATCCGCCACGATCTATTCATGAATTCAAGTTTTCTCCGCCATGAAGAAACGTAAATTTTTTATTGCCGTTTTAATTGTTGCCATTATTGCGGGCGGTATTTATTTCGCCACCGTGCGCCAGCCGGGCGAAATCATTTTAACCGGAATTGTTACGACGGATGAAGTCATTGTTAGCTCGGAAATTCAAGGTCGTTTGCAACAACTGCTGGTTAAGGAAGGCGACGCTGTGACGAACGGTGAATTACTCGCGCAAATTCAGCCCGAACAATGGCAGGCGGACATGGCGTTCTACGTCAGCAGCGAGCAACAATCGTCCGCTGACCTCGCGCAGGCGCAGGCCGATTTGGAGAACGCCCGGCTCAACTTCGAACGCATCGCGGGACTTTATTCAAACAACGTCGAGTCGGCGCAAACTTACGATCAGGCGCGAACGGCTTACGATTCAGCCAAGGCGCGCGTCGAATCAGTCAAAAAGCAAATTCAAGCTGTCGCCGCGCAAAAGCAAAAAGCGAAAGTTTATTTGAATTACACAAAAATTTTTGCGCCGACCAACGGCATCGTGGATACGCGCGCCGCGTTGCAAGGCGAAGTCGTCAATCCCGGCCAGGCCATCGTCACGCTCATCAATCAGGACGACCTTTGGGTGCGTGCGGATGTGCCGGAAACGGACATTGATAAAATTCGTCTCGGCGAAAAATTGCCGGTGCGTTTGCCGTCGGGCGCGACGCGCGAAGGCACAATTTTTTTTCGCGGTGTGGATGCCGATTATGCGACGCAGCGCGACGTGAGCCGCACGAAACGCGACATCAAAACGTTTGAAATCCGCCTGCGCTGCGATAATTCCGACCGCGCGCTGGCCGTGGGAATGACGGCGTATGTTTCTTTGCCGCTGAAATGAAATTCGACGTTGAAGTTGAAAATTTGACGAAACGTTTCGGCGATTTTGTCGCCGTGGACGCGCTGAATTTTTCCGTCGAACACGGCGAAATTTTCGGGCTGCTCGGCCCGAACGGCGCAGGCAAATCCACTTTGATCCGTATGTTGACGACGCTCGTGCCGCCGACTTCCGGCGCAGCGCGCGTGAACCATTTCGACATTTCGCGCGAAGCCAACGGCGTGCGCCAGTCCATCGGCGTTATTCCGCAGGCGATGACGAGCGATTTGGAATTGAGCGCGGAAGAAAATTTGACAATTTTTGCAAAACTTTACGGCATTCCGCGCGAGAAACGGAAACGGATTATTCCGCAATTGCTCGCCGAAGTGGATTTGACGCAATGGGCAAACAAGCCGGTGAAAATGTTTTCCGGCGGAATGCGGCGACGAATGGAAATCGCGCGCGGACTTGTGCACGAACCGAAAATTTTTTTTCTCGACGAACCGACGACCGGACTCGACCCTGTTTCGCGTGTGTCCGTTTGGGAAATGCTCGCGCGCCTCAAACGCGAGCGTGATTTGACGATTCTCGTCACGACGCATTACATGGATGAAGCGGACAAATTGTGCGACCGCATCGCAATCATTGATCATGGAAAACTCGCCGCGCTGGATTCGCCGCTGAAATTGAAGGCCTCAATTCCCGGCAAAAACATTTTGGAAGTCAGTTTTTCCAGCGCGCCGCAAAATTGGATGGAAATTTTGAAGCAATTGCCCGAAGTCGCCGATGTAAAAAATGAAGAAAATATTTTTCGCATTTCCACAAATAACGGCCCGCGCACGACGGTTGAACTTTTGGAAACCGCGAAAAACAAAAATGTCACTGTCGCTTCGTTGTCCATTCAAAGCACGACGCTCGACGACGTTTTTGTTCATTACACCGGCCATCAATTGCGCGACACGTTGCAAAATCCGACCGCCGCAGAAAGTCCATTCATTTTGAAACGCGGACAATTATAAATTTATGCACCGCGTCTGGGCCATCATCGAACGCGACTTGCGCCGTTTCCGGCGCAGTCCGGTGCTCGTCATCGTTTCCATCATCATGCCGCTCGTGCAACTCGTCGTGCTCGGTTATGCGTTCGGCGGAAAAATAAAAAATTTGCAGCTCGGCGTCGTGGACCAGGATCACGGCGTGCCGGCGATTCGATTGCACGAAATGTTTCAAGCTGTTGCCGTCAACGCAAAAACATTTACGCCGATTTATTATGGCGATGAAGGAACTGCGATGCGCGATTTGCGGAATGGAAAAATTCAAGGCGTTTTGGAAATTCCGCCAGATTTTTCACGCAAACTTCTCGCTGGCGCAAATCCGCGAATCGGATTGGCCGAAGATAATTCTGATCAATTTTCGTCGTCCGCGCTCGAAGGCGCTTTGAGTCAATTGCTGCCCGCTTACAATTCGCCGCCGGTTCCGCCGCGCATGACGGCGAACGCCACGCTCGCCGTCGTCGAAATTTATCCTTACGTTCCTTACATTCAGTATTTGTTGCCCGGCGTCATTGTGCTGGCGATTTTTGTTTCCGCGATGATCGGCGGCGGGATTATTTTCATTGACGACAAGGCGCGCGGGTTGCACGAGGGATATTTGGTGACGCCGATTCGGAAATTTGAATTGATTCTCGGCTTCACGCTC
Organism: Verrucomicrobiia bacterium; assembly: GCA_036501565.1. Classification (GTDB taxonomy): domain Bacteria; phylum Verrucomicrobiota; class Verrucomicrobiia; order Limisphaerales; family UBA11358; genus UBA11358. The sequence continues at coordinate 1,132 of DASYAA010000181.1, read as the reverse complement.
GCGGGCGCAGCCAAAGCTATTATCGCCGGACTTGTGCTCGTCACCGTCGGCTCAATCATCGCCGGAATTCCCGATCCGCTCAATCCGTTACGACTGATTAAAATGTTTATTGTCGTCGTCGCGACGGCGCTCGCGCTCATCAGCATGATGTTTTTGATCATGGTGCGCATCAACGACCCGCTCGTGCCGCGCGCGATTTTCGGGATGCTCAACACGGTTTTGTATTTTCCGAGCGGCGCGGTTTATCCGACGCAATCGTTTCCGGCGTGGATGAAAGCGATTGCCGTCGTTGACCCGTTCACTTACGCCGTTCACGGATTCAAGCAACTCGTTTTGAAAAACACCGGCTTGATGGCGTGCAGTGGCGATCTGCTTTTTTTATTTGGTTTCACCGTGCTGGCCATGAGCCTGGCAACCTTGCTTTTCCGTCGGACACTGTGAAATCGAAAAATCACCGGCACCGGCGACGAATTGAATTTCGATTTGCGAATCATCAGAGTCGTGCCTGCATTTCCCGCTTTTGTCAATGCGCCGCGTCGTTTAGATTCGGCGCATGGTTTTTTTGTGCCGATGGTTTTTGATTTTTTCCGCGTTGATTTTGGGCGGCACGCCGGTTTTTGCCGCCAGCGCGCGGGAAAGTCGCGCTTACGCCGCCGCCGCGAGCGCGTTTCAGGATGAAATGTGGAGCCGCGCGGAAACGGAGTTCGCGCAATTCGTCGCCAAATACCCGAAATCCACGAATGCGCCGGAAGCGGTGCTGATGCAGTCCCAGGCGGAATTTCAACAGGGAAAATTTGCAGAGACCATTGCGCTGTTGTCCGCGCAAAAGGCCGACGCTGGAAAATTGGCCGATCAATACGTTTATTGGATTGGCGAATCGCAATTTAAGGGCGGGAATTTTTCGGCGGCGTCGGAAACTTTCATTTCGCTGGCGCAAAATTTTCCCGAATCATCGTTGCGGTTGCGCGCCGTGGTCGAGGCGGCGGCGGCACGCGCGCAACTTAATCAGTGGTCGCAGGTCGTTGCATTGCTGGAAGAATCCGGCGGCGAATTTTCCCGCGCGGCACAGGTGGATTCTGCGAATGAGCTTGTTGCGCGCGGGCGTTTGCTGCTGGCGCAGGCGAAGTTTGCG
>DASYAA010000180.1:0-6657 GCA_036501565.1 Verrucomicrobiia bacterium | reverse complement strand
GAATGGGTAAAACACCATTAAAATGGCCGTCAATAACGATAATGTAAATTGAACTGGCCTAAAAAAAATAAATCGTCAGATGCCATCGGCTTCAAAGGCCTAAAAGCATTTATTCGTTGCTTGCGGGTCTGTTGTATAAGTTTTGTGTTTGGATTTTCTTCGATTTGCACGGCACAAGAAAGTTTTCACGCTGGACCGCTGTTTGATCAATTTTCCCTGACGCTGGATTCCGGCAAGCGCACGGAGGCCGCCGGCTCGCTTTTTTATGATCAACAAAAAGATTCAGAAAGAACCTGGGCGCTCCCGCCGTTTTTTTCCCATGACGCCGACCCGGCGGTTGAATCGCGCGAGGACGATTTTCTCTATCCGCTGCTCACCTATGACCGATACGGAAAAGAATATCGCTGGCAACTTTTTCAGTTGTTCAGTTTTGCCGGCGGGCAGCAGCCGGATGACGACGGCACAAAACAATTTACACTTTTTCCGTTCTATTTCCAGCAACGCTCGCCGGACCCGGACAAAAATTACACGGCGCTTTTTCCGATTTACGGCCACATCAATGGCCGACTGTTCCGCGACAAAATTTTCTTTGTGATGTTTCCGATTTACGGCCAGACCCAAAAGCGCGACATTGTCACCGATAATTATCTTTACCCGTTTTTTGCCATCCGCCATGGCGACGGCTTGCGCGGCTGGCAATTCTGGCCGATTGTTGGCAGCGAACACAAAGACGTGACGACTCAAACCAATGGCTTCGGCGATGTTTCAACAAATCCCGGGCACGATAATTTTTTTGTGCTCTGGCCATTTTATCTCAACCAGACAGCGGGCATCGGTGCCGGGAATCCGCAAAAAACCTGGGGCGTTTTGCCGCTTTACCTTCAATCACGTTCGCCCTTGCGCGATTCGACTTCGGTAATGTGGCCGTTTTTCGCATGGATTGACGAACGTGGAAAAAAATACCACGAATGGCAGGGGCCGTGGCCGTTTGTTATTTTTACTCGCGGTGAAGGCAAGACCACTTCGCGCGTGTGGCCGTTGTTCAGTCGCTCGCATAACAACGAACAGGAAAGCAATTCCTACCTTTGGCCGCTTTACCGTTTTCACCGGCTTCATTCCGATCCGCTTGACCAGCGGCGCACTCGCATTTTGTTTTACTTATTTGGAAACACAGTTGAGAAAAATACAGAGACTGGTGCCGAAAAACGGCGCGTTGACCTGTGGCCGTTTTTTACATGGCATCGGGATTTCAACGGCGGGAGCCGGCTGCAAATCCTCGCGCTGATTGAGCCGGTTTTGCCGGGCAATCCCGGCATTGAGCGCAACTGGTCGCCGCTCTGGTCAATCTGGCGTTCCGAAAACAATCCGAAATCAAACGCAAGCAGCCAGTCGTTGCTCTGGAATTTTTATCGCCGAGACACCACGGCCACATCAAAAAAATGCTCGCTCCTGTTCGGGCTTTTTCAGTATCAATCAGACTCGGAAATGAGAAAAATCCGGTTGTTTTACATTCCAATCTTGAAAACGCATAAAGTGACAAAATAAAACGCGCGCGAAGTTATGTTTGAAAATATCGGTGAAATCGTCCTGCTGTTCTGGCGCACATTGCTGGCGCTGCCGATGGCGTGGCGGCAACGTCAAAAAGTCTTCGACCAATTTTTTGAGATTGGCAACGCAAGTTTGCTGATGGTCTGCGTTTTGTCATTTTTTATCGGCGCAGTTCTGGCGCTGCAAACCGGCCCGGTTTTGGTCGAACGAAGTTTGTCGAGCGCCGTTGGCGGCATCGTCGGCATCGCGGTGGCCAAAGAACTTGCGCCGGTGATGATGGCGATTCTCATCGCCGGACGCATCGGCTCGGCGATGGCGGCGGAAATCGGCTCGATGCGCGTGTATCAGGAAATTGATGCGCTGCGCACCATGAACATCAATCCGATTCATTATTTGGTTTTGCCGCGACTCGTCGCAATCGCCGTGGCGCTCCCGTTGCTGGTAGTTTTCGCGATCCTTGTCGGTTGGTTCGGCGGCGCAGTGGTGGCGGACATGAACAGTCATGTTGCGATTCCATTTCAGGCTTTTTTCTCCGGGCTGCGCGATGTGGTCGCGTTGAAGGACGTAGCCAACGGCGTGTTCAAAAGTTTTTGCTTTGCGCTGATCATCGGCACGGTTTCCTGTCATCAAGGTTTGACGACCATCGGCGGACCGCGGGGCATTGGCCGCTCGGTCACCAAAGCGGTTGTGAACTCAATTGTTTTGATCGTCATTTTTGATTATGTGCTCACGCGTGTTTTGCTGAAATGAACAACGATTCGACCAACAATGATTCCGGCTTGGCCGTTCAAGTGCGCGGCCTGCGCAAAAGTTTTGACGGGCAGGAAGTGCTCAAGGGCATTGATTTCGAAGTTTCAGCCGGTGAAACTTTTGTGTTCATGGGGCCGAGCGGCAGCGGTAAAAGCGTTTTGCTCAAACTCCTCATCGGCCTTGAAGCGCCCGACGCGGGGGAAATTTTGATCAACGGCGAATCGGTTCAGCCCGGACAAATCGCGGCAAAGTATCGCGTGGCGCTCGTGTTTCAATCCGGCGCGCTGCTGAATTCTCTGACCGTTGGTGAAAACGTCGGGCTTTATTTAAGCGAGCACCGGCTGAAACCTGCGGAGGAAATTGAAAAAATTGTCGGCGAAAAACTCGGAGACGTTGGCCTCAAAGACACGACGGATAAAATGCCCAACGAACTTTCCGGCGGCATGAAAAAGCGCGTCGCCATCGCCCGCGCGCTCGTGGTGGAACCACAATTAATTTTATACGACGAACCGACCAGCGAATTGGACCCGTTGTCCGCCGTGGTGGTTGGCGAAGAGATTTTGAAACTCAAGAATCGCATTCATGTCACCTCGCTGATTGTCTCGCATGACCGCGAGCTGGCGTTCGGCGTGGCCGACCGCATCGCCGTCATCAATGAAGGCCGGATTGTGACGATTGGGACGCCGGACGAGGTGAAACGATTCAATAACCCGCTCGTCCAAAAATTTCTACACGCAGACTTAAAACAGAAAACTTAAACGCCTATGAAAAATTCACTCGAAACCAAGCTTGGCATTTTTGTCGTGCTCGCCATTTTTGCCGCCGTCCTTATCATCGAAACTCTCGGCGGCGCGGAATTTCTCCATTCCGGCTATCACATCAGCGCGTTGTTCAACACGGCGCAGGATTTGAAGGTCGGCAATAGCGTGAAAATGGCCGGCGTCGAAATTGGTCGCGTTGAAAAAATCACACTTGCCGACCAAAAAGTGAAAGTCACGATGAAACTCAATTCCAATGCCGCCGTAAAAACCGACAGCAAAGCCACCATCAAATTCACCGGATTGATGGGACAGAATTTTGTCGCGATTGATTTTGGTTCGCCTGACGCACCGCGCGCCGTTGATGGAACTGTGCTTGCCACCGAGGAACAACCCGACTTGAATGCAATCATGGCCAAATTAGATAACGCCGCCACCGGCATTCAAAACCTTACCAAAAGTTTCACCGGCGACAAGATTGACAATCTGCTCGGGCCATTGACGGATTTAATCAAGCAAAACAGCGCGCACATTTCCGTGACATTTTCGAACATCCAAAATATCTCAAGCCAGATTGCGAGCGGCCAAGGCACGGTCGGCAAACTGATTTACGACCAGTCGCTTTACAATTCCGCGATGACGACGGTTACCGGTTTGCAAGACACCGTGACCTCTGCGCGCCAGATTATAAATGACGTCACCAACGGCCAAGGCACGCTGGGCAAATTGGTGACAGATGAAACGCTTTACAATGCGACCACCGCCTCAATGACAAACCTGAATCAAATTCTGCTGAAAATAAATCAAGGGCAGGGCACCGTCGGTAAACTCGTCAACGATCAGGAATTTTACAAGAACGCCAAACTCTCGCTGCAAAAACTGGACAAAGCCGCCGATGGTTTGGAAGACCAGGGGCCATTGAGTGTCGTCGGCATTATCGCCGGACAATTGTTTTAAGTCCGGCGCGGAAATTTTAAGCCAAGCCGAGATTTTTCAAAACCTGCACTGTCGAGCGCGCCTTGTTCAGCGTGTAAAAATGCAGCCCCGGCGCGCCCGCGCGCAATAATTCTTCGCACTGTCGCGTGGCGTATTCGATGCCAAATTCAGCCGCCGCCTCATCGTTGCCGCCCAGTTCATCCAGTTTTGCGCGCAGCGGCGGCGGGATTTTTGCGCCGCAAAGCTGCGTGAACTTGACGATTTGCGTCGCGCTCAAAAACGGAACGATTCCCGGCACGAGCGAAACACCCACACCGAGCTTGTCCGCAACAAAATCACGGAACTCAAAATAATCCGCATTGTCGAAAAACAGTTGCGTGAGGACAAAATCCGCGCCTGCGTCCACTTTTTCCTTCAAATGCCGCCAGTCGTCGTGCTTGCCGATTTTGTTGGCAATGTGACCTTCTGGAAAACCGGCGACGCCGACGGAAAAATCGCCCTGCTCGCGGATGAATTTCACGAGTTGCGCCGCAAATTCAAAACCGCTGGGCGTTGTTTGAAATTCGCCGCCGTTGGGCGGATCGCCACGCAACGCCAGAATATTTTTGCAGCCCAGCGCGCGGATTTTTCCGAGCACAGCGCGCACTTCGTCGCGTGTGTGATTGACGCAAGTCAGATGCGCCAATGCGGTAAGACCGTGTTCGCGCTGGATGCGATCCACAATCATCAGGGTCTTGTCGCGCGTGCTGCCGCCCGCGCCGTAAGTGACGGAACAGAAATCCGGCTTCGCCTGCATTAGCGCGGGGATTTGTTTTTCGAGCAGATTGCGGTCACCTTCGTCGGTTTTGGGCGGGAAAAATTCAAAGGAGATGACCGGCTTTTTGGCCGCTTGTTTCGCCGCGTAGATGTCGCGAATGAATTGCATCAGCTTGGATTCAGATTAACCGGCGCAAAGTTACTAAAAAGTTTCCGGCAAAGCAAATTAAAAATCAACGCATCTTGATATGATGATATGTTAATTTACATAAGCGACGATTTAGGAAACAAAAAACCCCTTTCGGTTTTGCCGAAAGGGGCGTGATTATTCTAAATTGAATTAGAATTGATAAATAAGGTTAGCTGCGAGCATGAAGTTGTTGTGATTACCGCCGGTAGCGCCATAGCCGCTATCGCCAGCACCTTCATTTTCGTTGTGATCCCAGCGGAATTCAACGCGACTCAACACATTCGCCCACAGGTTGTATTGAACAGTCGCCGTGAACTCTTCAGCATTGCTTGTGCTTCCAAAGGGTGCACTAGAAGTGGGCAACCCTACACCACCTGTTTCAGATCTGTTCAAATACTCACCACGGAAGTTAAGTGAGAGTTTATCCGATGCCTGATAAGTGCTGTAAAGAGCAATATCCCAAGTATTGTCATCAGCCGAATTGCCAGGGGCTCCGGCATTGTGTAAGTCAACATAGTCAAATGACCCGCCCACTTTGAGGGCAGCCAGTGGTGTCGGCATTGTGCTTCCAATGTAAAACCACGTTGCGCCAGTTCCGGTACCACTATCATCAGAATTGATGGCACCCACATACAGTGTCGCACCCTTTACCCAGCCCCAGCTATCTGGCGCGGTTAGTTGAACGTCACCCATATAGGCTTTTTGAGATTCGAGGGTAGCCGTATTATTTGCACCTCCTGCTACCCCGCCATTACCGAAACCAGAATCAGATACGCCTGCCTGAACAGTTACCATGTCGCTCACTTTATACGTACCCAAAACGCCCGTGTGAGTCGTTGGCTCAAGTCCGAAGGCATAGGAACGAGTATAGTTGGGGTTAGCCGGATCATTGAGGGATTCATAGCCGACAATGGTGTCCCAAATGCCGATTTTCCAATCAATGCCATTGCCCACTGGCGTGCGCAACGTTATATAGGCTTGGGTAGGAACAGCCGCTGTATCTGGTCCGATTTGCAATTCAACATGGTAACCGGAAGCCCATGGGCTTTCGTCCTCTGGCTTGTCGAGGACCAAGTCCACGACATTCATATAAAAGCCATCAGTTTTTACCCCTGGAGGAGTGCCTCCATAATTTGGGCCAAGATTCCATACAGCCGCCGTGTCCACATAACCACTAAGGGTTGTGTTTGAAAGTGCGGTCTGCACTTGACTGATTTTTTCGTCTGCACGAGCCGCCGAAGTGAGATTAACCACCCCGATTGCAGCGAGTGCCACTGTCCATTTATTAAACTTCATCTGGTTCCTCCGATGTTGTTTGTTAATAGTTGTTTGTTTTTGCGCCTACGCGCTCAAGGCAAAACTGCTTGCCCCGGCACCGTGTGGTGCAATTGACGATGAAAATATGAGAATTCGGACAATTTGACAACATTTTTTTTGGGGTAATTAATAAGCCCCAACCCGTTGATAAGAAATGAGTTGTAATTATACATAAATTTTAATCCTGATGGATTGAAAGTTTTTAATTCCAAAATATGTGCAGTCGTTGGGTGAGGTTGAGACAGTTAGCCGCTTTTTTTTCGATAGTTTTGGTGGTTTGAAAAATGACATGCTACGATTTTCAAAGCCGTGTTGAATTGGAACAAGGCCTGCTTTAGTCAGAAAGTCATCGGCAATTTGCCGGTGGCAAAATAATTTAAGCAACAATTTCATTTTAGAAAA
>DASYAA010000179.1:0-6078 GCA_036501565.1 Verrucomicrobiia bacterium | reverse complement strand
CTGAAAAGCCCGACGTTCTTTGCCTGCAGGAAACCAAATGCACGCCCGACCAGGTGGAACAACTCTGGCCGCGGCATTATACGACGTATTGGAATTGCGCGGCTAAAAAAGGTTATTCCGGCACGGCGATTTTTACGAAACAACGCCCCCTGAACGTCATGCCGCACATTGATATTTCCGAACATGATCGCGAAGGCCGCGTGCTCGCCGCCGAGTTCAAAGATTTTTTTCTCGTGAACGTTTATGTGCCAAATTCCAAGCGCGATTTGTCGCGGCTGACTTATCGCCAGAAATGGGACCGCGATTTTCTTGCCTACCTGAAAAATCTGGAAAAGAAAAAGCCCGTGATTTTTTGCGGCGACCTTAACGTGGCGCACACGGAAATTGATCTGGCGAATCCGCGTGCGAACATTCACAACCACGGATTCACCGCCGAGGAACGCGCTGGTTTCACTGCGCTTGTGAAGGCTGGATTCGTTGACACCTTTCGCGAATTTGAAAAGGGCGGCGGACATTACACATGGTGGAGTCCGATGTCCGGCGCGCGTTCCCGGAACATCGGCTGGCGCCTTGACTATTTTTTGATTTCAAAATCGCTGCGCCCGCAACTCAAACGCGCCTTCATCCATTCAAAAATTTTAGGCAGCGACCATTGTCCGGTCGAAATTGAAATTACTTGACGTTTAATTCCGCGTGGAAAACTCCATTGACGGAGCGGCAATGAAATGCCTCGTGTTGTTAGAGGGGTAAATATTTGTTAATTAACCGCCTTCATTGACGAATTGACCACCATTTATCAAAAATAAAATTCCGAAAAACGGGATTTGAATTGGTGCAGTGGCTACATCCAATGGAATAGTCAATGGCAATAGAAAATAATAACCTTTGTGTTTGTTTTTCGTAACCGCCAACTGACCAATCTCTATGATTGTTAATTTTTGTTTGATTGAGTCGTCCACATAAACAAATGTAATGGCCTCCGTGGAATAATGGCTTATAGGATATAAAATCCGCGTAGTATTTGTTGGTAGAACAAACTCATCAAGATGCTGCTGGATAAAATCCCCCACCATTATGCTTACAGGTTTTCCTACTTGAACTAATTCCAAATCATTTGTTGAACTTTCTTGTATTGCCCAACCTGCTTGAATCGCGCTGCGCGGCACATTCAACGTGCCATCCTGTGCGTTTGTCCTGATTTGTCCCAGAGGAATGGCCAGCGTAAAGTGGTCTTTCTGCGCTGAATCTGCCAAGCTTCCATCAAATAAAATGCAGAGATGATTATCTTTTGTGATGGCTGCTTCTTTGACGTGGAAAACCGCATCGCGCAAATATTTAGTAGTCGGGGCTTTAGCCGCCCGCAAAGTATTAGCGGTCAGACAACCTGACAGAAATGGTAAAAGCGCAAACAATGCAAGGTGTGCGATTAGTTTCATGTGCGAATGCTGCGCTGCCATATAAATTCTGTCACGCCTAATTCTTAAAATTACCGGCTATTGCTGTTTATCACTTCACATTCAACTCGCGCTGGATGCCGAATTTATCAATGCGTTTGCGCAGCGTCGCGCGCGTGATGCCGAGCAGTTTCGCGGCGTGAACCTGATTGTCGTTCGTCTCCTTGAGCGCTTGGATCACGAGTTCGCGCTCGACGGCGGGAATCACCTTCAATTTCGGGTCGCGCTTGGCCCATTGAAACAGTTGTCGCGCGAGCGCGGCGGCATCGGTCGCGGCGGCTTCGCCAGCGACTCCGGCGGTCGGCAAAATTGTCGCGCCGCTTTGGCCGGAAATTTCCGGCGGCAGGTCGCTCAAGAGAATCGCGTCGCTCTTGGCCATGACGTGTGCGCGGCGGATGGCGTTCTCCAGTTCGCGCACGTTGCCGGGCCAGTGATATTTTTCCAACGTCTTGATGACGCTGGCGGCGACGGATTTCGGCGGGCGTTTGAGTTCGCGCGCGTTTTTTTCGAGAAAATAATTCACGAGCAGCGGAATGTCGTCGGGGCGCTCGCGCAACGGCGGAATCGGAATGCGCACGACGTTGAGGCGGTAAAATAAATCCTCGCGGAATTGTTTCGCGGCGACGGCGGCTTCGAGCGGCTTGTTCGTCGCGGCGATGACGCGCACGTCCACTTGAATCGGCTGGTTTCCGCCGACGCGCTCGAACGTGCCGCTTTGCAAAACGCGCAAAATTTTCGTCTGCGTCGCGGGCGTCATATCGCCGATCTCGTCGAGGAAAATCGTTCCTTTATTGCACTGTTCAAATTTGCCGATGCGTTGCATGGTCGCGCCGGTGAACGCGCCGCGTTCGTGGCCGAACAATTCGCTTTCGAGTAATTGTTCTGGAATTGCAGCGCAATTTACGGCAAGAAACGGCTGCTGATTGCGGTCACTGTGATGATAAATGGCACGGGCAACCAATTCTTTTCCTGTGCCGCTTTCGCCGGTGATGAGCGCGGTGGCATTTGAGACGGCGACTTGCCCGATGAGTTTGAAAACCTGCTGCATCGCGCTGCTGCGCCCGACGATGCCTTGCTCGTAATCCTCCGATTCGAGCAGTGGCTGATAGGATACAACTTGCTTCATGTCGCGCGCGGCCTTGAGCGCGTTGCCGACGAGTTCCTTGATCTTCACCGCGTCGAACGGCTTGAGCAGATAATCATACGCGCCGAGCTTCATCGCCTCGATTGCGGTCTGCGTCGTGCCGTAGGCGGTCATCAAGATGACGAGCAGCTTTGGGTTGGCCGCGCGGATGCGGCGCAAAGTTTCCAAACCGTTCATGCCGCCCATGCGCACGTCCATGAGCACGAGGTCGGGTTTGAATTTGGGAATGACTTTCAATCCCTCTTCGCCGGACGACGCGGTGGTCAGTTCAATTTCCGGCGAATCAAAAATCCGCTGGAACGAATACCGCACGTCTTCTTCATCATCAATCAAAAGCAGCTTGCTCATTTTCGTCGCGCAAGATAGCGGATTTTCGCCAAGCGCACAGCGAATTTTCATTGTTTGACCTTATTCCGTTCTGTGCCTACACTCACCGCTCTTTTTGAAAATGAAAATTGTTGTTTGTGACCCAATTTCACCGAAGGGAATCGCGCTGCTCCAACAGCGGCCTGAATTTCAAGTCGTCGTGCTGCCGAAACGTTTACCGGAAGCGGAATTGTTGCCGGTCGTCGCGGATGCGGTCGCGCTCGTCGTCCGTTCGGAAACCAAAGTCACGAAAAAAATCATCGAGGCCGCGCCGAAATTGCGCGTCGTCGGTCGCGCCGGCGTCGGCGTGGACAACGTGGACATTGAGGCCGCCACGCAACACGGCACGGTGGTGATGAACACGCCGGGCGGAAATACCGTCACTACGGCGGAATTGAGTTTCACAATGTTGCTTTCGCTCGCCCGCAAAGTGCCGCAGGCCGCCGCGACGATGGTTGCGGGGAAATGGGACAGAAAATTATTTCAAGGCGTGGAACTCGCGGGAAAAACTTTGGGCGTTTTGGGAATGGGCAGAATCGGAACGGAAGTCGCCAAGCGCGCGATCGCTTTCGGAATGCGCGTCATCGCTTACGATCCATATTTGACGGAAGAACGCGCGAAAGCAATCGGCGCGGAATTTGCCGCGAGCCTGGATGACGTTTATCTCAATTCGGATTTTATCACGGTTCACATGCCGGTCACGAAAGAGACAAAAGAAATGTTGAACGCCGCCGCATTCGCGAAAATGAAACCCGGCGTGAAGATTGTGAATTGCGCACGTGGCGAAATTATTTCCGAGATCGATTTAATCGCGGCACTCGAATCGGGAAAAGTTGCCGGAGCCGCGCTCGATGTTTTTTCTGTCGAGCCGCTGCCAGCCGAGCATCCGTTTCGCAAACAGCCGAATTTGATTCTCACACCGCATCTTGGCGCGAGCACCGAAGAAGCGCAGGAAAAATGCGGGATCGAAGTTGCCGAAGTCATCGCGGGTTATTTGCTCACCGGCGAAGTGCGCAATGCGGTGAATTTGCCTTATCTCGACGCGAAAACTTACGAGCAGGTCAAACCGTATCTGCCACTCGGCGAAGCGCTCGGCAAATTGCTTGCGCAACTTTCTCCGGACAATGCAGACCGCATTTACATCACTTACGGCGGCAATGCGCAAAAATTGCCAAACACCGATCCGGTCACGCGCGCGGCTCTGCAAGGTTTTCTGGCGAACCGGAATATAAAAGATTTGAACAACGTCAACGTGCGCACGGTGGCGCAAAGCATCGGCATCACGGTCGAGGAAAAAAAATCGGACGAGCCGGTCACATTCAACGAATGGGTTCATGTGCAACTGTTCAGCGGCGGGAAAAAATTGATTTCGGCCGGCGGGACGTTTTTTGGTTCGCCGAACAATCCGCGCATCGTGCGATTGTTCAGCCAGCCGGTTGAAATTCCAACTTCGGGGACATTGCTCCTTTTGAACAATAAAGATCGTCCGGGCATCGTCGGTTATCTCGGCACGGTGCTCGCCAAACATAAAGTGAACATCGCGAACATGAGTCTGACGCGCGACACGGCGGGCGGGAGTGCGCTCACGGTTTTCAACCTCGACAGCGCGCCGCCGCAGGCCGTTCTGGACGAGCTTCAAAAAGACAATGACATCAGCAATGTAAAAGTGGTAAGGTTGTGAACATTTATTGAACTCAATCGCATCGAAATCGCTCAAACCAAAACATGAAAAATAAAATGAAACTGATTTTTTCCGCCGCGCTCGCCGCAGCTTTGATTATGCTGCCGCGCGCGAATGCGGCAACCGCCAACGCCTCAACTAATCCGGCGACGGCCAGTGTCGGCACCAACGCCAATCCCGATGCGACGATGACGGCGTTGTTTGGCGATCCGGTAATCGCCAAAGGCAAAGGTTTTGAAATAAAACAAAGCGAATTGGACCAAGTGCTCGTCGGTTTGAGAGCCGCCGCCGCCGCGCGCAACCAGACGATTTCGCCGGAGCAGATGACTCAAATCGAAGGCCAGATGCTCAACCGGCTGATTCAGATTCAACTTTTATTGCAAAAGGCCACTGATGCGGACCGGGTGCAGGGAAAAAAGATGGTGGACTTGCAGATGGCCGCGCTGTTGGAACGCGCAGGCTCGCAAGAGGCGCTGGATCACCAGTTCAAGGCTCTCGGCATGACGGCGGATGGATTGCGCGCGCGTCTGACGCAGGAAGCCACGGCGCAATCTGTGTTGGAGCGCGAATTGGGCGTGACGGTGACGGATGCCGAAGCCAAAAAATTTTACGACGATCATCCAGAAGACTTTGAACAGCCGGAAATGGTTCATGTCCGGCATATTTTGCTGATGACGATAGATCCCTCGACGCACCAGCCATTGAGCGACGATCAGCAAAAGGCCAAGCGCAAACAGATTGACGACATCCTCAAGCGCGCCCGCGCGGGTGAAGATTTCGCGAAGCTCGCCACGCAGTATTCCGAAGACCCCGGCTCGAAAGACAACGGCGGCGAACTGCCGGCGTTTCCGCGCGGCCAGATGGTGCCGGAATTTGAAGCCGCCGCGTTCACGTTGAATACAAATCAGATTAGCGATGTGGTCACGACGCAATACGGTTATCACATCATCCAATTGCTGAACAAAACGCCGGCCAAGAAATTGGATTACGATAAAGTCGCCGACAACATTAAGAAATCGCTCACCCAGGAAAAGACCGTCAAGCTCGCTCCGGCTTACTTTGATAAATTGAAAAAAGAGGCGAACGTCGAAATCACGGATGCGGATTTGAAAACTGCCGCCGCTGCCGCCGAAGCCGCCGCCGCGACCGCGCCGTCGGGCAATTGACGGGAATGCTGTTAAGCGCGCTTGCCAAATGACTTGCGCCGCGTCATCTTGGAAAGTGTTATGAAGACAAGAACAGGAATTGTTATTCTTATCGTGGTCTGCGTCGGGTTGGTTGTCGCGTTGCTTTTGATTAAAAAGCAGGCGGACGACGAACAAAAAAAAGATGCCGACGCAATGCTTGATTTTTCCAATCAGTTGACAACGGCCACCGCCAATCTGGACGATTTGCGCCAGGTCAACCTCATGTTGACCAATGATCTGGCCACG
>DASYAA010000178.1:0-4286 GCA_036501565.1 Verrucomicrobiia bacterium | reverse complement strand
CGGCGACGCTGGCGATTTCGATGAAAGTCGAGATGACGCTCGCTCGCCGCGCAAACTCCGAGCAGCAATTGCTCTGGCTCGGACGGTCGGGCGTGGAACTAGCGCGTTATGTTTTGTCGCAGGAAATGCAGATTCCGGGCGAGCCTTATGATTCGTTGAATCAAATCTGGGCAGGTGGTCCCGGCGGTCCCGGCGAGACGAACAGTCCGCTGGTCGGAATTTCGCTGGATAATTATCAAGTGGGCGACGGAACCGTTGCAATCAAGATTGTTGACCTCGAACGCAAGGCGAACATAAACACGGCCAGCGCCGCGGAGTTGCAACAGGCGTTGACCGTCATGGGCGTGGACGCGGACGACATTTCCGTGGTGGCCGATTCGATTCAAGATTGGATTGATTCGGACGATTCGCCGCGCGTTGCGGGTGCCGAGAGCGATTATTATCAAAATTTGACGCCGCCGTATTACGCCAAAAACGCACCGATAGACGACTTGTCCGAATTGTTGCTGGTCAAAGGCGTGACGCCGGAAATGTATTGGGGCAGTGACGCGACGAATCATCCGCTTTCCACATTCCAGGAAAAGCAGAAACAACTCGGCCTCGGCGTTTCGCCGGGTGAAGCGCCAGATTATCCGTTTGGATTGGTGGATATTTTCACGCCGGTTTCGCGCGGCCTCATCAACATCAATACTGCCGACACGAACGTGCTGCAAATGATTCCCGGCGTGGATGCCGCGATGGCGGCGACAATTGTTCAGCAGCGCGCCGGACCGGACGGCGTGGATGGCACGGACGACGACACGCCATTTCGCTCCCCCAACCAGCTTGCCGCCGCCGGCGTCAATGCGCAGGTCGTCCAGCAAATCAGCCGGCTTTGCACCACGCGCAGTTACACATTTGAAGTCCACGTCACCGCGCAAATCAACGGTTTCAAACGCGAATACATCGCCATCCTGTTCCGCAATTCCCCGACCGATATTCAAGTCTTGAGCTTTTACTGGAAGCAATGACGCGAATCAGATTGAATTTGCCGCGCTGAAAGTTATTGTTCCGTCATGCACCGGCTTTTAATGATTTTGCTTTTGCTCGGCTCGCTGTCGGCGGCGTTTGCATCCGACGTTGCAACAGGTCACATCGTCAAAGTCTTGCCGTTGTTGCTCGACGCAAAAAATCAGGACGCGATTTCGCCCAGTCTTTACGACCGCGACGCTTATCAGGCATATCTCCGCGAGCACACCAACGAAATTTCCGCCGTCCGCTACGATATTTTGTGGAAAGCGTCGAATGCTGGCGACGCAAAATTAAAATTGCGCATGGAGCTTCACGGCGTGGACACAAACAATCTGCCGCATCAAATTACGTTGGAACGGACAGTGACGCCGAAATTTTTCCGCCAATGGACTTCGTTGGAACTAGAGGGCGCCGACTATAAGAATTTCGGCGCTATCACCTGCTGGCGAGCCACGCTTTGGTCGGGCGACCAGATGCTCGGCGAACAAAAATCATTTCTGTGGTGAAACCGCGCTTCAAGCCGCGACTTTTTCCTGCGTGTCATTTTTTTCCCGCGTGCGCAATGCCTGTTCGTAACACTGAAGCGCCTCGTCGTAACGCGCCAGGCGGTTGAACAAACCGCCTTTTTGCAAATAGGCGATTGCCAGCGAATTGTCCACCTCAATCGCGCGGTCATAAAAGGCGATGGCTTCGTCCAGCCGGTCCAATTTTTCAAGCGCGCCGCCCTTCTTGACCAAAGCCTCCGCGTGCTTCGGCTGAATCGCCAGCGCCATGTCGAAACATTCCAGCGCCTTTTCCGGCGCGTTCGCTTCGACCAATTTTTGGCCTTCGATAAGCAGATTGACGACGCACTCGTCGCGGTCGTCATTTGAAGCTGTTGCACCATTTTGAAGTTCAGGCGCGACGGGCGGTTTTTTTTTTGGCAGCGGCGGACGAGCCATTTGTTCCAATTCAAGAATGCGTTTTTCCAAACGGTCCACCGTTCCGAACAGGCGCGCGTTCGATTCTTCCACGGTAACGCTCGTAGCCAGCGTGGGCAATGGGCGGGTGTTCAATGCAAGCGCCGATGACGACGGTGCAACCAACGCGACAAGCCTTGCGACTGCGCGCCATTGCAAGTAAGCCATCAATAACATGACCGCCACGCAAACCAGCCCAAAAACGCCCGCCATCAACAGTGTGAGTTGCTCGATTTTTTGCGTCGCCGCGGCATCACTCGCGCGCTGCGTGGCGATGGTTTGTTCCAAAGTTTGGATGCGCGTGGCCATTTCGTCGGCGTTGCGCTTGGCGGCGGCCTCGGCCTCCTGACGATTATTTTCGATGGCCAGTTGCGTCGCGTGAAGCTGTTCCTGAATCAGCAGATAACCGTTCGCCGCGTTTTGCGCGTCCGGCGTTTGAGATGAAACAACCGGATTTGTTTCCGCAGCGAAAATTTGCGTGGCAAAAAAAACGCAGGCGCAAACAATTAAAAAAATCGGACGAAACATGACGTTCA
The DNA here is from genome assembly GCA_036501565.1 of Verrucomicrobiia bacterium. Classification (GTDB taxonomy): domain Bacteria; phylum Verrucomicrobiota; class Verrucomicrobiia; order Limisphaerales; family UBA11358; genus UBA11358. The sequence continues at coordinate 1,780 of DASYAA010000178.1, read as the reverse complement.
TAAATAACTGCGAAAGCCTGAAACGCCGGTGCGCCGATGTCAAGCGTCCGGCCAGCCGACTTGTTCCCAAACAACTCACTCCTTCTTCACATCAAACTCCAGCCGCGTGCGCGAGCCGGTCTGGATGTTGCGGATTTCCATTTCCTGAAGTTCCCACCGCCCATTCACTTTCTTGAACGACTTCGGGTCAAACTCCTTGAGCAATTTATTTTTGAAATCGTAAGCCTCGGCGTGGACGATGCCGAGCGTCTCGTTGTCAATCCACGAAACCACGCGCGAATAGCCGTTCGTGGACGGATTCGGGTTCGTGCTTTCCAAAACTTGGCAGGAACGCCCGCGTTTCATTTCATGCTTCAAAATTTTCTGCTCCGGCCAGTGGAAAAATTCCAAGCCCAAATCGGCAATCCAGAAATCTGAATGTGCAAAAGGCATCATTATTTCCGCACCGGACAACTGATGGCTTCGATTTCCAACAACAGGAAAATCATCAAACGTCATAACACTGTTAGAATTGGCACCATAAAAATACACATTTCGCGTGCGAAAGATAAAAAGCCTTTCAGTTCTGTTAGTCCAATTCGCTTCATAAAGACATACCTTTTGATCTGGGACGTCCCCACCAGTTATCCATTTTAGTGGAACATTTACCTGATTGTTTTTCGCATCTCGAATTTTCAAAACGCCAGTTTGAATGGAATTTGTAGCCGGAATTTGTTCCAAAAGTTGCTGCGCAAGATTGCGTCCTTGAATTTCCGCGTCGGACAAATCATTCGTTGTTTCTGCCATCGCACCAACGGCAAACAAAAAAAATATCGCGGCGACTATGGGAATTTTTTTCATTTCGCTTCCAGCGCCAATTTCAAAGCGTCCGCAATCTGCCGGACAAAATGCGCCTTGAGCTTGGAGCGCACTTCCGCCGGAGCTTCCAGCCAGTCGGATTTGTTTCCTTCCGGCAAAATGACTTCCTTGATGCCAAACCGCGACGCGGCCAGAACTTTTTCCTTGATGCCGCCGACGCGCAGCACGCGCCCGCGCAAACTGATTTCGCCCGTCATCGCCACTTGCGAACGCACGCGGCGCTTGGTCAGCAGCGATGCCAGCGCAACCACCAATGCGACGCCCGCGCTCGGTCCATCTTTCGGCGTCGCGCCCGCCGGAACGTGAATATGAACGTCAAATTTTCCGTAATCGTTCAAATCCACGTCAAGTTTTTTGGCCTGACTGCGCAAATAACTGGCCGCCGTTTGCGCGCTTTCCTTCATCACGTCGCCGAGCGAACCGGTCAAAATCAAACTGCCGCGCCCGCGCATCCGCGTCGCCTCGATGAATAAAATTTCTCCGCCGACCGGCGTCCACGCAAGGCCGGTGGCGATGCCGTATTCGGTGATTTTTTCCGCGCTTTCGGAAATGAACGGCGCATGGCCGAGGTAACTTTCCAATTCGTCCGCATCCAGTTTGATTGTCGTTGCCGCTCCGTTTTTGGAAATGATTTTACGAGTGGCTTTGCGGGAAAGCGCGGCGATTTCGCGCTCCAACTGGCGCACGCCGGCTTCGCGCGTGTATTCGCGGATGAGTTTGCGCAGCGCGGCGTCGGTGAATTTCACATCCTTGCGCGTCAGGCCGTGCTCCTCGATCTGGCGCGGAACGAGGTAGCGTTTGGCGATCTGCAATTTTTCCGATTCAGTATAGCTCGGCAATTCGATGACTTCCAGCCGGTCGCGCAACGCAGGATGAATCGGTTCCAGCCAGTTTGCGGTCGCAATAAAAAGCACGCGCGACA
>DASYAA010000177.1:0-4736 GCA_036501565.1 Verrucomicrobiia bacterium | reverse complement strand
GACGCGGGCGAGTTGGACGCAGCGCGGGCGCATGTAGTCAATGTAGGCGCGGGTGGATTCGTGGCGGTCTTCAAAGGCGCGCTTCTCCCTGGTCTCGCCCCAGAAGACTTCGTAGTTGCGGTTGGAGTTGAAGGGCGGGTCAATGTAAATGAGGTCAACGCAGGCGTCGGGCAGCTTGGCGAGCTGTTCCAGATTGTCGCCGCAATAAATGACGCGGGTGTCGAGGAGTGCGGAGGGTTTTTGGCCGGTTTGGTGGTGGCTTGCCTTGCGCTGCGAGGGTCCTTGCGGACGGCCACCGCTGGCCGCAGCGCGACCGGCGCTACCCCGGCATCTGATTTCTTTGCCATGCGCGGAGTGTGTGCGGGAAAATTTGCGGCGTCAATCCGCCTTCATTGACGCAGACGCTCCACAACAGTAATTTATTTGCATGACAGGCATTGCCGATATTTCGATTGAGCAATTGAAAATGCGCCCAGCGATGGCGCAGGAAAAATTCACGCCGCTGGCCTCGGAAATTTTTGCGCTCAAGAAGCAATTGAACGCCGTCATTCTCGCGCACAATTATCAAGTGCCGGAGATTCAGGACGTGGCGGATTTTGTCGGCGATTCGCTCGGCCTCGCGCAGGAAGCCGCAAAGACAAATGCGGATGTGATTGTTTTCTGCGGCGTGCATTTCATGGCGGAGACGGCGAAGATTTTGAACCCGGACAAAATCGTGGTGCTGCCGGACAAAGACGCAGGTTGCTCGCTGGAAGAAAGTTGTCCGGCGGAGAAACTCGCGGCGCTGCAAAAGACGAATCCAAATTTCTGGACGATTGCCTATATCAATTGCAGCGCGGCGGTGAAGGCGTTGTGCGACGTGATTTGCACGAGCGGCAACGCGGAAAAAATTGTCCGCGCCGCGCCGAAGGACAAAGACATTTTATTTGTGCCGGACGAAAATCTCGGCCAGTGGGTGATGGAACAAACAGGCCGTCCGATGACGTTATGGAAAGGCAATTGTTACGCGCACGTCGAGTTCCGCCGCGAGGCTTTGCTGAAATTGAAATCGCAATTTCCCGACGCCAAAATTGTGGTTCATCCCGAAAGCTTGCGCGATGTGCGCGATCTGGCGGACGCGATTTGTTCGACGGAGAAAATGATTTCGTTTTGCAAAAATGATCCGGCGGAAAAATTCATCATCGTCACCGAGTCAGGAATCATCCACCGGATGCAGAAGGAATGTCCCGGAAAAGAATTCATTTGCGCGCCGGTTTTTGACGCGCTGCGCGCACCGACGGACAACTGCCGTTGCAGCGAATGCAAATACATGAAAATGAACACGCTGGAAAAAGTCCGCGACTGCATGAAAAAACTTTCGCCGCGCGTGGAGTTGCCGGAAGAAATTTTGCGGCGCGCGCGTTTGCCGATTGAGCGGATGCTGGAGATTTCGGCAAAACCACTCGAAAACGCCGGCTAATTCAGAGAAAAAGGAGTCGCTGAAAATTTGCCGCCATTGTAAATTCCACGCGTTATGGCAATCGCGGACATCAGACGGGAATACTCGCTTGGCGGTTTGCGGCGCGTGGATTTAGACGCGAATCCAATCGCGCAATTCCAAAAGTGGTTCGAGGAGGCGACCCGCGCTCTCGCGCAAAAGGAAATTGACGTGAACGCCGCGACGCTTGCGACGGCGGACAAAAATGGAAAACCTTCCGCGCGGATTATTTTGCTCAAAGGTCTGGACGAACGCGGCTTTGTTTTTTACACAAATTACGAGAGCCGCAAAGGACGCGAACTCGTGGAAAATCCAAACGCGGCGCTGACGTTTTACTGGCCTGAATTGGAACGGCAGATTTGCGTCGCGGGAATTGTTGAAAAAGTTTCGCGGGATGAATCGGAAAATTATTTCAGGTCACGGCCGCGCGACAGCCAATTGGCGGCTTGGGCGTCAAATCAAAGCGACGTTGTCGCTGACCGCGCTGCGCTCGAAGCGCGCTGGAACGAAATGGGAAAAAAATTTCCGAACGAAGTTCCGTTGCCGCCGAATTGGGGCGGATTTATTTTGAATCCACAACGGATTGAATTCTGGCAGGGGCGAGCAAGCCGTTTGCACGACCGTTTTCAATACACAAAACAGCCGGACAATTCGTGGAGATCGGCTCGGCTCGCGCCCTAATTATTTTTCTTCGCTCGCGGCGTCTTCTTTGTCCTCGCCGATGACCGGCGCGATAGCTTGAAGTTTGTCTTTTTCTTCGAGATTGATGAGTTTCACGCCTTGCGTGTTGCGGCCTGCTTCGCGGATGCCATTGACAGAAATGCGCACCATTTGCCCCTTGAACGTGATGAGCATGATTTCGTCGTTGTCGCGAACGGTCAGCGCGCCGATGACCGCGCCGGTTTTTTCGTTCGTCTTCATGGTGATGATGCCTTTGCCGCCGCGCGATTGGATTCGGTATTCCTCAAAATCAGTTCGTTTGCCAATTCCATTTTCTCCGGCAACCAAAAGTTTTGCATCGGAAACGACAATTGCCAGCGCGACAACCGCGTCGCCCTTGTAAAGATTGATACCGCGCACACCGCCGGCGGGTCGGCCCATCGGGCGCGCGTCCTCTTCCTTGAAACGGATGCTCATGCCGTCACGCGTGATGAGCACGACTTCGCTCTTGCCGGTGGTGAGTTTTACTTCGATCAGATTGTCGCCTTGATCAATGCCGATGGCGATGATGCCGCCTTTGCGAACATTGGCGAAATCTTTGAGAGCAGTTTTTTTCACCGTGCCTTGTTTCGTCGCAAAGAAAACATAACCTTCTTGTTCCCAGGTGATGTCTTCCTTGTCGGAATTTGTTTTTGAAAGAACGCGAATCAACGCGGCGACATTTTCGCCGGCTTTCAATTCCAAAAGATTTGCGATGCTCCGGCCTTTCGCGGCGCGGCCCATGTCGGGAATTTCATGGACGCGCTCGACATACACGCGCCCAGTATTCGTGAAGAACATCAGGTAATCGTGCGTGCTCGCAGTGAAAAGATGTTCGATGAAATCCTTGTCTTCATCGGTCGCGGCTTCGCGCGTCGTCATGCCAATGACGCCTTTGCCGCCGCGTCGCTGCGCGCGATAACTGGAAATATTCGTGCGTTTGATGAGTCCGTTGTGCGTGAGCGTGATGATGACGCCTTCGTTGACGATCAAATCCTCAATGGCGATCTCGCCTTCGTCGGGAACAATCTGGCTCTTGCGCGGCGTAGCGTATTTTTCTTTGATGACCTTCAATTCATTTTTGATGATGGTCATCACGCGCGATTCCTTCGCGAGAATGTCGAGCAAATCCTTGATGCGTTCGAGGAGTTCCTTGTATTCGGCTTCGACCTTGTCAATTTCCAGCGCGGTCAATTGATACAAACGCAATTCGAGAATCGCGTCCACCTGCCGCTCGGTCAGCGCGTAGCGGCCTTTGTCCAAACGCTCTTCATTGCGGATCAAAATTCCCCAGCGCTCGACCTGTTTTTGCGTCCATTCGAACGCGAGCAATTTCACGCGCGCTTCATCGCGAGTTTTGGATTTGCGGATAATGGCGATGAACTCGTCCAAATTCGCGAGCGCAATCAGATAACCTTCGAGCAATTCGGCGCGCTCCTCGGCTTTGCGCAATTCAAATCGCGTGCGTCGCAAAATGACTTCGCGGCGGTGCTCAATGTAACATTGAATCATGTCCTTGAGATTGAGCGTCTTGGGTTTGCCGTGATCAATCGCGAGTGAATTGACGCTGAACGAAACCTCAAGCTGCGTGTGCTTGTAAAGATTGGCGATGACGACCTTGGGATTGCCGTCGCGTTTGAGTTCCATCACGAGCCGCGTGTTCTCGTCGGACTCGTTGCGCATCGCGGAGATTTCCGTGATGATCTTTTCATTCACCAGCCCGGCGATTTTTTCTTCGAGCGCCGCGCGGTTGACGTTGAATGGAATCTCCGTGATGACGAGCTGCTCGCGATTGCCCTTCAATTCTTCCGAGCCGACACGTCCGCGTAACTTCACGCTGCCCTTGCCGGTCGTGAAATAATTTTTGATGCCTTCGATGCCGAGAATCATTCCGCCCGTCGGAAAATCCGGGCCTTTGATGAATTTCATCAACTGCGCGATGGTGATCTCCGGGTTGTCAATCTGCGCGCAAATACCGTCAATCACCTCGCCAAGATTGTGCGGCGGCATGTTCGTGGCCATGCCGACGGCGATGCCCGTGCCGCCATTGACGAGCAGGTTCGGGAACGCCGCCGGAAAAACCGTCGGCTCGGTCATGCGTTCGTCGTAGTTCGGAACAAAATCCACCGTGTCGCGATCCATGTCCGACATCAATGCCGCGCCGAGATGCGTCAACCGCGCCTCGGTATAACGCATCGCCGCCGGCGGATCGTCTTCGATGGAACCGAAATTGCCCTTGCCGTCCACGAGCCGTTCGCGCATCGCCCAAGGCTGCGCCATATGCACGAGCGTCGGATAAATCACCGCTTCGCCGTGCGGATGGTAATTGCCGGAAGTGTCACCGCAGATTTTTGCGCATTTGTAAGGTTTGCGTCCCGGATAAAGTGAAAGCTCGTGCATCGCATATAAAATGCGGCGCTGCGAAGGTTTCAAGCCGTCGCGCGCATCCGGCAACGCGCGCGAAATGATGACGGACATCGAATAGTCGAGGAACGAATTTTTAATTTCATCCGCGACGTTGATTTTTTGAATTTTTTCTCCCGAGGCGAACAACGGCGTG
>DASYAA010000176.1:0-3689 GCA_036501565.1 Verrucomicrobiia bacterium | reverse complement strand
CTTTGTCCAATTTTTGAAAGACCATTCCATCCGGCACGTCGCCATTGACACCGACAACGAGAACTCCACCTTGAAGCGTTTTCATCCCGAAGCTGTTTTTGTTGACCTGTCGCAATCATCGGGCATTGATCGGATTTTTGTTGAGGTGAGCGCACAGCAACTTGTAGTAGTGGACTGCCGTGCGGCTTCAACAGATATTTTTCTACGATATTTTAACCAGCTTGGCGCGTTCGAGGCTTTAAAGGAATTAAACGCATCGCTAACGCTGGTTTTGCCGGTGAGCCATGACGCCGACAGCACCAAGCAGGTTCAAGTTTTGTCCGAACAATTCGGCGACAACGCTAACTACGTTGTTGTCAAAAACCGTTTGTTCTGTGACCAGTTCGACATTTACGACAAGAGCAAAACCCACCGCCGCATCATGGACGAGCTAGGCGGCAAGGAAATCGAAATGCCCGTGCTTTGCGACTGGCTGGTTGTCGCATTGAATCAGTCCGCTTCCACTATTTCCACCGCGTTGCGCGGCTCAAAATTCTTCATCATGGACCGCCAGCGGTTGAAATTCTGGCAACGGGATTTTGAAGAACAAATTGAAATCGCCCGCGACCTCTTATTGCCGGAGCGCAAGCGGAAAGGAGCATCCCATGAATGAGGACGAAGGCAGGCAGGCGTTGCGAAACGCAATTAACAAATGGCAGAAAAAATATCGCATCAGCGAAAATGACCCAATGTTTTGCACGGTGGAGCTTTGGCAAATCCTCTTTGAAAACTGCAAAGCTGAGGATTCTTATCGTCGTTTCAAAGTTGAATTGGAACAGCTTACAAATTTGACCAAGACCTTTTCCAAACAAACCGCCGAGTTGACCGGCGAACTTCGCGCCGTGCCGAAAATCAAAAACGATTTGTGGCTCTTTCCCTATTTTGCCGTCCTTTTGATCGCCGTCGCCGCCCTTATCATCGGGATTTTTGTGGGCAGGCTTTTGCTTTGACCGTGAAGATTTTAACCACCATTACCGCGATGCTGGCTTTTCTCATGGCGGTCTATTTTCAGCAGTCTCTCGCGCCGCCTGATTCGTGGATTTTTTTCACATTCTTTTTCGGCATTGCGGTTTTCGCCCTGGTAAGGACCATCGTAAAACCGCCCATCGTCACATTGAAAGGTTTGTCCTGGACGCGCGAAGATTTTTGCCGGGGCTGGCTTATCACCGGCGATACCGGCTCCGGCAAGACCCGCTCCGGCATCACGCAATTGCTCTATCAGATTTTCAAAAATGAAAAGCAATGGGGCGGTGTCTGCATTGACGACAAAGGCGTCTATTGGGAAACCTTGAAAGAAATGGCGGCATATTTCCATCGGGAAGACCATCTAATTTTGCTGCAAGTCAGGCCGGACGACGCCCCGCACGATTGGAAGCCGACTCACGTCTATAATTTGCTTTCCGACCGAAAAATCCCGTTCAGCACGTATGCAAAATTCGTCGTGGACACTGCCACAAGTTTAGGGCAGCAGGGTGATAACGCTTTTTTCAAAAATCAGGCGCAAACCCACATCGCCCTGGCCATTGAAGCACTTTATTTGTGCGGCTGGCCGGTGACGTTTCAAAATGTCCATGAGGTATTGCTCGACGATTTTTCGCTGGATGAAGTGATTGACGAATTGACGAGCAAGATAATTCCCGGTGAGCGTGACGAACTCATCATTGCCCATTTTATGAACCGTTACCGCGACCAGCCCCCCGAACAATTTGGCGGCGTCAAAGAAACGATTGCCAATTATCTGCATTATTTTCTGACGCCCGATGTCGCCGAAGTTTTTTGCCCGCTGCAGAACACATTTGACTTTGACGAAATTGATCGCGGGAAAATCATTTGCGTCGCCATGCCGCAAAAGTTTCAGGCGGAGCGGCGTTACATCAACACATTTTTGAAAATGCTTTTTTACACGCACGTAATGCGCCGGTTTGACAAAAGAAAAAGCGAACGTGTTGACGACAATCTTTTAATTTTGTGGGCGGACGAAGCGCAACGGTTCGTTACGGCCAGCGAGGATGGCATGAGCGATTACAACAGCGTTGACGTTTTGCGCGAGGCTAACGCCACGCTCGTTGCCGCCGCGCAGTCGTCCACGTCATTCATTCCGCCGCTTGGCGAACACAAGGCAAAAGTTCTCACCCTTAATTTGCGAAACCGGATGATTTTTAAGGCGGCGGACGAGGCCGGGGCGGTTGAGAGCGCCGATTTTTTAGGCCAGCATCAGGTCGTCAAGCGAACATGGGGATATTCCGGTGGGCATTTCAATCGGAATTACCATCACCAGGACGAACACAAAATTAAACCGTATCAGTTGCGGCATTTGAAAAAGCATCAGTGCATCCTTGTCCACTGCGAAAAAGGCTTTGAAAAAGTCCTTTTGCCCCCGCTTGAAGCAAATGGAACAATTCCAGAATGGTTCCCTTGGTGGAAACGATTTTTCTGACGGGTCATCCCCTTTCCAGGAATGGCAGCAAATTCTGTTGCATTGCGAGGATGGACATGTTGACGAAAACAATTTTGACTTCATGTCTTGTCACCAGATTGAATTTCTTCCAAATCGTGCATTAAGTGTCGTGCGGTTACTTCGGGATTCGCGCCACATGCCCGACAAATCCAAAAGAATTCGATCAAGTCCAAGCGGCGTTCCCCCAATTCGAGCCGCGCAACAAAACTGCGTTCCCGTTCCAATTTTTGAGCCAACTCACGTTGAGTCAAACCCGCCTTCTTTCGCATTGTTGCCAACATTTGGCAAAGGAATTCACCCTGGCGGGTATAAATTGTCTTTTTCACGCTCGCATTTTGCGGGCGAATTTCGCTTGCTTCCAAAATGCGAGCAAACTATTATGCCGATATGAAGCGCATATCAGTGGCAAAGAAAAAGAGAAAACCGTGCGGCGATAGCATTATGCTTTCTCAAAAAGATCATGCAAACCAAGCCCAAACGCCGTTGCAATGCGTTGAAGGGCATCCACTGAAATGTTGACACGCCCGCGCTCAACATCGCTGATATACGAAGGGGCAAGTTCTGCCTTTTCCGCAAGCGTTTCTTGGGTCATGCGATTTAATTTCCGGTATAGCCGAATTCTTTTTCCAAGTATTTGTCTGTGGCGCGGACCCGTTGGCACAAACAAAGCCAAACAAGAGTCGCCCGATTTCTCCATAAGATATATCTTATGTTTTGCTTGCGTCAACTATTTAACGGGCGTAAAATGGATAAAATTAACGAGTAAACGTTAGTCAGATGAGCCGAGAGACCAAAATTCTCATTGTTGAGGACGATTTGCCGGTGGCAATGATGATGACATCTTTGCTTGCACTGGCAGGAATCGAATCGGAGGTGGCAACCACCGGACAAAAGGCGTTGCAAAAGGCGGCGGACGGCCATTTTACGCTGATTACGCTTAACGTGGATTTACCGGATGTTCCTGGCTTTGAGGTCTGCCGTCGCTTGAAAGAGAATCCATTTTTCCATACGCCCATTGTTTTTGTCAGCGGGCGACCTACCGAAGAGAACCAGCAACGCAGCCATGAACTGGGCGCAGTGGATTTTATCGCGAAGCCATTCCGTGCAGAAGAATTCGCCCGACGACTACTGTTTCACATCCAATCTGAGCCGAAGTTATGTTGAGCCAAATTTCAGCGAAAAAAAAGAATCC
>DASYAA010000175.1:0-34759 GCA_036501565.1 Verrucomicrobiia bacterium | reverse complement strand
GTGGGCATACCATTCCCCTGTTCATTTTGTTCGCCATTAAGCGGGAGCTTGCCGTTATTGTCGCCGTTATACATGACCCATCCCAACGTCAGTTGTTTGAGATTATTCATGCAGGATATTGCTTGAGCTTTCTGCTTCGCTCTAGCCAATGCCGGCAAAAGCATCGCCGCAAGAATCGCAATGATTGCAATCACCACTAACAATTCAATCAACGTAAAGCCGTTGGCTCTGCGCTTTGTTTTTTCAACTCTGATCATGTTCATGCCGGAAATACAACTTTATTCTACATTATTTAATTAATGTAGTATAGCGTAACAAAAACCATTTGCAATAGGATTCCATCAATTGGCGGTTGATCTTAATGAAAGCCAAGTTGCGTCTCCCGATGCTGGATCTCCAGTTTTTGTCTGCGCGGGGTTTGGTGGATACAAAACAACTTTATCCTTCCAGGACTTGATTTCCGAATGGCCGTCGCCAAATGACAGACCGCAGGCATCGCCGTGACGTATTGACGGAAAATCTTGCCAATAATTGCCCTGGGCTGGATCATGCACAAATTCAGTATCATTGATGGAAGTCTCGGCTTCGTCTATCAATACAAAGGTCATCGAAGGCCCGGGCTGGGTCATATCGGTATCTTTGTAAAAGTTGCGCTCATTTTTGTTATAAGGATTTATCGGAGCCACAAAACAATTCATCGAATAACTGCGTAGCTGCGGATAAGATAATGGACCAAACTTTTTAACGCTTTGGTCGGCCGGACAGTGGTAAAGAGTGACATTATTGACATACGGAAAAATGAGGCCTACTTGTATAAAGTTGGTTTCATTCACGAAATCTGCCACAGTCCCAGGACACCATTGCGCCCATTTTTGTCCAGGTTGAATATCCGCGCCCGTTGGAAGAGCATCTTGTGTAGTTTGATCTCCATCCGGAGGCAGCTTACTACTATTATCGCCAGCATACATCAGCCAACCTAAAGTCAACTGCTTGAGTTGGTTCATACATTGTATTGATTGAGCTCTTACCTTGGCCTTGCCCAACGCCGGCAAGAGCATCGCCGCAAGAATTGCAATGATTGCAATCACGACCAACAGTTCAATCAAAGTGAAAGCATTGATCCTGTTTTTTAATTTGCTGCTCGAAGATTTTATAAAATCCGGGCCAAAATTTTTATCTTTGTAGTCCATTGGCTTATTCATTCAATTTTTATTTCAAATCGTTTTTCGCTTAAAAACTAGCGAAAGACTCCACTTGGTTTGCCAGCCTGTGCAATTTCACCTCAGCATAAACTGACGCCGACTTGTGTTTGCAAGCCGGCGTCAGAATGAAGATTCATCTTACTGTGCCTGTATCCGATAGAAGCGGGTATTTGCACCACTAGCAGAATCGGATGCCGTAATAGGATAATAAAAAGTGCCAACATTGTTAGATGGCAGTGACGTGTAGTTGATGTTTGTCTGCCAACTCAAAGGAGCAATGACATTATTCGTGAGCACGCTCCAAGTGGCATCCGTAAGGTTGGTTTTGTAAAGGACGGCAAAATTAAGTCCGGCCTGCCCTGCGAATGACAGGTTGACTGTATGCCCACTAACCGTCGCTGTAAAATTCGTCGGCGGCACGACTTGAATGAGCTGCATATCGTCCCAATATACAGCGTCCGAAGGACTGCCACCGAGATCGGTCTGAGGATTATCAGCAGCAACAGGGCAGTACTCGTATACTTGAAAATTAATTTGACCAATCGTTGAATTGGTAGGCACGATAAAGTCGCCATTGAGGAAGGTGTTGTAAGGAAGATCGTCAGCCAGTCCAATTCCACCGTTGTTCACCACGTTCGTTACCGGCAAATAGGCCCACTGATCTCTTGGCAATTGTGTGTGATAAAGCGTCTGGCCATTATTTGGACTGCTCGTGTCAATACTGGTATATTGTGCATCTGAATTGGTATAACCCAAGCCATAAAGCTTAAATGATTCAAAAGTTGGAGTTCCGGGAACTGCTGTTCCATTTACGTCATTGAACCAAACTTGGAGTCGACAAGTATTGCCCGCGCTAAAATCATTTGAGCTTGATATGTAAGCCCATCCACCCGCCTTCCAAACACTACCGGGTGTAGTTGGAATCTTATTGTAGAAACCATTATCGCGGTCGCCATTGGCCCCAATCAGCGCCACTGTATTTCCATCGTATACATTGACCGCATTTGAAGAGGTTCCATAGAAATTGTTTGTAGTCGCAAAATAACAACCGTTGAAAATATTCCAAGGCGCCCAAACCGGATTATTTTCAAAGCCTGAATTAGGCCCCAATTTATTGACTACCTGTAACGGACTTTCACTCAGTACTGTCAAAGACACAGGAACACTGCGGATGGAATTGGTGACGCCCGGCGATGGTATGTCTGAAACTACCACATCATACAGGTCGGCAGCATTAGCTTGAACATTTGTAAAGTTTAGAGTGGAATTTGTCGTAGAACCGTTAATTTCATAGACTCCGCCAGCAACTGGCAAGTTTGTTCCGTTCTTCTGCCATTGATATGTTAGTATCTCTGGTTTCACCGCTTTAACACCAACCACCGTGAACGTTGCCGGCGACTGGGCAAAAACTGTCACGGGCAAAGGCGCAACTCCGATGTCAGGATCGCTTTGCACCAGTTCTTCCAAATCACAATCGTCAAAATAAACGGCACCTCCACTGGATACTGTATTAGTGTATAGAAGCATATAGCGAACTTTTGCCGTGCGCGGAGGGGCGTAAAGCGTTGTTGTTGGATTAACGTTATCAAAAGTGGCTTCCTCCGCAGGATCAGTATCGTAAACGTTTGTGGCAAGCAGATTCAGCCAGCCACTTGCATCAACCGCCATGGGAGGAGTGATTATCCAAGAGACTGGTGGAGGTGCTGGGTCAAGAAAGTCTGATCCATACACATTACCCTGACCGCTGGGGAATGTATTTGCATTGGAAGAATCCAGCAAACCATTCGTGGCATCATAAAAGGAAACCTGCATGGCAGCACTGGCTCCAGCTTGGAAGTAGTTTGATGCATAACATATAGCATAACAACTGCCTGACCATTGCGAACCGGGTGCCGCAGCAATATCTTGATAAATATAAGCTTGATCGGCGGTAGTATCGAATAGCTGGAAGACATGCGAGCCGGAATGAGCCAAAACATTTCCGCTGCCCGCCCCGCCAATCAAACTATTAGTCGAAACGGCATAAACATAGCCTGTGAGTGAGACATTCCAGTTTGTCAACCCATTCTCCGCACCAGGATTAAGCAATGCGTTGGCCGCCTTAGCGCCCCCGCATAAAATAAAACTGGCAAGAAGGGCCGCACAGCCAAGGTTTTTAATTGAATTTATCTGGTATGCGCTGGATTTAACCGACGAACCGAATAACCGAGGATTTTTTTTGAAAATGCTCATGGCGATAACTTTAGATTTTTAGTGGTTGTTAGTGAATTTGTAGTAATTTATATCACGTGCAAAACGAAGTGTCAATACATATTTCGAACGGCCTTTGACATGATTTTGTTTTGAACAAAGTCACAATCTGCGAAGATCGCCTGTAAATGCCGGAAATTTAATTTCAACTTTGAAGTCGGCACGGCGAATGGTTACGCTGCGGTCATGTCACGAAAGACGGCAGATTCACACAACGGTTTCGGCGATGTTGTCGGCGTCGCGTTGCTCGCCGCGGCGCTGTTATTGCTTATAGCGCAACTGTCGTTTGACCGTAATGACATTTCGTTCCTGACCACAAAAGCCAACCCTTCCGCGCATAATTGGATCAAAACGCCGGGCGCATATCTGGCGTGGGGTTCGTTTTTGCTTTTCGGAATCACCGCCTACATTTTGCCGTGGCTGCTCGCGTTGTTCGGCGTCGCGTATTTGTTGAATTTTTTGAGCTATCTCCGCGAGCGTTTGCGCTGGTCGGTTTTATGGTCGGGCGTTTTATTATTGTCGCTAACGGGACTGCTTTACATCATGGACAATGCGAACTGGCTCGGAAAAATCCGCGAAAGCATTGGGTCACAAAGCGCAGGCGGCTGGCTGGGTTTTGTCACTTACGGACAGACGCAAAATAGGAATTACGGTTTTTCCATGCTCGGCCCGGTTGGCGCGACGATTGTTTATCTGGCACTGTGCCTGATTAGCCTGCTGTTCTTGACGAATTTCCGCCTGGGCGGCTGGATTCGGACGTTGCTTCAAAAAGATTCCGCCGAAATCGAACCGCAAAAAAACGGCGACGAGGCAATTCTCGAACGCCGCGCGCGCGAACTCGAAAAGCAGGCGAAACAACTTCAGGAACAAGTTGCGCGCAGCGGCCTCGGCGCGGACGGGTTGCCCGTGCCGGAACCGACCGTGCGCGATTTGAGCGTGCCGCAGGCCAGCAAGGGACGTTTCAGGAAAACCACCCTGCCCGAATCGCACAAGCCGGTTGAACCCGCGCCCGCCGAGGAAGTTGAAATAATTCCAGCCAAGGAAATTGCCGCCGCCGCAACAACAGAAGAAATTCTCGGCAAGAAACTGGACGAAAAAGTTTCTGAAAAATCTGAAGAAATAAAATCTTCCGAAGCGAAAATTGAAGAACCAATTTCAGAAAAAGTTGATTCAGAAAAATCCGGCGAGGAAAAAATCGAGCCGGAAATCAAAATCACCGGAATCGTCAAACCAAAACCGAAAAAAACAAAGCCCATCACCGTCGCCTCGACGCCGATGATCGGCAATTACCAGTTGCCTTCGATGGATTTTCTCCAGCACGCGGACATGACCGTCAAGCCGACCGAGTCCAAGGAAGAATTGATGGCGAATGCCCGCCTGATGCAACAAACACTTGCACAATTTGACATCGAGGTTTCCCTCGGCGACATCACCAAAGGCCCGACCATCACGCGCTACGAATTGCATCCCGCGCCGGGCGTGAAACTGGAAAAAATTGCCGCGCTTTCAAACAACATCGCCGCCGCTCTCAAGGCCGAGCGAATCCATATTCTCGCACCTGTGCCCGGAAAATCTTCCGTCGGCGTGGAAGTTCCGAACGCGATCAAAACCAAAGTCATCATGCGCGATCTGTTCGAGTCGGACGAATGGCGCAATTCGAAGGCGAAAATTCCCATCGCGCTCGGCAAGGACGTTTATGGTCATCCGATTGTCGCCGATTTAAGCGAGATGCCGCACCTGCTCATCGCCGGCAGCACCGGCTCCGGCAAATCCGTTTGCATCAATGCCATCATCGCGTCGCTGCTCTACCGATTTTCGCCCGACCAATTGCGCTTCGTGATGATTGACCCGAAAGTCGTCGAGCTTCAGCAATACAACGCGCTACCGCATCTCGTCGTGCCCGTCGTCACCGATCCGAAAAAAGTTCTGCTCGCGCTGCGCTGGGTCGTCAACGAAATGGAAAAGCGTTACCAGATTTTCGCACGCTGCGCCTGTCGAAACATCGCCACGTTCAATTCGCGGCCAAATAAAAAATTGGTTCCGCAGGAACCGGAACTGCCACTCGCGTCGAAAAAGGAAAAAGTCGAGCCGGGCGCGGATGGTTTTGCCGTGGAAGTGGACGAACAAATCGTTGTGCCGCGCGAAGAGGACATCGTCATTCCTGAAAAATTGAGTTACATCGTCGTCATCATTGACGAGCTGGCGGATTTGATGCTCGTTGCGCCTGCGGATGTGGAAATGGCCATCGCGCGCATCACTCAAATGGCGCGCGCGGCGGGCATCCATTGCATCGTCGCCACGCAACGACCGAGCGTTGACGTCATCACCGGTGTCATCAAGGCGAACATCCCGGCGCGAATCGCATTTCAAGTTGCGGCCAAAGTGGATTCAAGAACAATTCTCGACGCGATGGGCGCGGACAAATTGCTTGGCAAGGGCGACATGCTTTATCTGCCACCCGGCTCGGCGAAATTGAACCGCGCGCAGGGCGCGCTCATCACCGACCAGGAAATCAACAGCATTGTCGAGTTCATCGCCAAACAGGGCAAACCGAACTATGACAAGGAAATCCACCAGCAACTTTCCAAACCCGCCGCGAATTTTGGAAATGAAAGCGGCATTGACGAAGACGAAGATTTGATCCAGCAGTGCATAGAAGTCATCCGCAGCGAACAGAAGGCGAGCGTCTCGCTGATGCAACGCCGCCTGCGCCTCGGCTACACGCGCGCCGCGCGCATCATGGACGAACTGGAAAATCGCGGCATCGTCGGCCCGAGCAAAGGCGCGGAGCCGCGCGACATCTTGATTGATTTGGACGGCGGCGGCGCGGATGGTGGCGGACAGGAAGCAGTTTAATTATTTTTCGGATACTGAAAGCGGTTAAATTGCTGGAAAATCGGCTAAGATTGGGTAATGGGACACCAGATTGTGAAACCAGCACTAAAATTGACCCGCCCCTATCTATCAAGTTCGTGTGCGTTTTCCAGCCGCCACTTTGCTGCCTTTATGACATCGGGTGAAAACAATCCAGAATGACGAATCACGATAGCCTCAAATGTGCTGTCGAGTTGTTTGGCATCTCGCAAAGCTTTGAATCCCTGCTGTAGGTCCGCACTTATCATGAGTCGGGACAAAGCCTCAATCTCGTTGTCACCTTCAATCATCTGACGGGTGCGGACTGCTGAATGTCCTATCGTTCTTTCGTAAAGAATTATGGCTTTTGCGACTTCAGCGTGAAGACTTTCTTTTGTCATGGTGCTTGGGTATTGCCTAACGGACAAAATTGAGCCGTGCAAAACTCGTGATGTCAACCGAGAATCGCTGGCGGTCTGGTTCCAAAATAGAACGCGGTTGGGAAACTTATATTGTTTGATCGTAAGAGACGTCAGGATTTGCGCGATAAGCCAAAGATTCGTAAATAAGAGAAACGCAATTAAAATGATGCGCAGGAGAGCAGCCAGAAAGAGCCACAATTAAATCCTGCCAATAATGTTGAGAAATTTTAATTCTATTTGTGAGGGGTATATCCTTTTTGCGTTTGTCACATTTAATAATAGCCCCTTCTAGCGCATCAACGGATAAAGCGTATGCGATAATCGCGTTTTGATGAGTTCCCAAAATGCCAAACTTATTTTCTGGGAATGGGGTAATAATTGGTTTTTCTGCCACAAAATTAGTCGTAAAAGCTGCCACTTTTTTGAATGGGCTGGCCTTCTCTGCCCCATGTGTCCAAGGAAATTGTTGGTTTGTAACCG
Organism: Verrucomicrobiia bacterium; assembly: GCA_036501565.1. Taxonomy (GTDB): domain Bacteria; phylum Verrucomicrobiota; class Verrucomicrobiia; order Limisphaerales; family UBA11358; genus UBA11358. The sequence goes on along the minus strand of DASYAA010000175.1, from coordinate 27,552 downwards.
CAATCACACCCGTTATGGCTGATGTGTTAATGTCTAAATGGGAAAGCCCAACGGTGGCAGCAAACTCGTCAATATAACGACACAGATTAACAACGTCAGCCCCTAAACTTCCGCTGAATAAAATGTTAAATTTTGTCGGATTTGCACTCAAGACTTGCCTAGAGCTTTAAGCAAGTTTTGAGCTGAAGTGTGCGCCAATGCCCTGACGTCACCAGCACCAACAAGACGAAGGCCGCCTTGAGCGTTAGGGAAATGCACTTCTTTAGCGATTTGGAGCGGTTGAGTCCCGCCCAATACGGCGGGGTTTACTGCCCGAAGAACCTTAAATGATTCTTCACTTTGCTGTGCAATGGCTGACATAAGATTTGTGTTGTTTTGTTGGTATCCTCTCTGCATACCCGACACCAAGACTATTACCGCATCCCGCGTGCCCGACAAGCGTCAACAGTATGTATTTTCATGTATTTCGTTAGATTAAAATTATTAGAAAATACATTGACTTCATTCTAAAGTGATTCTATAATCGAATTATGAAAATTGAAGATAAGGCAAATGGTGATGCTGGGACAAGCCAAGAGGCAGGCCTTTATCCCTATACTTCGCTTGTTCCGACGTTGAAAATTGCGGACGCGGTTAAGGAACTTGGTGGCGCAAGAAGCGAAGTTTCAAAAAGCCGACTGGCTGCTCACTTTAAGGAAAGTGAAAAATCAGCCTCTTTTCTTCAGCGCATATCGTCGGCAAAGGTCTTTGGCCTGATTGTGGGCAGAAGCGATTACAGTTTAAGCGATGCTGCAAAGCGATATTATTCTCCGACAAGTGACCAAGAGAGGTCTAACGCGCTGTTGGAATTTTTGACCGCGCCGACGAGTTTCCGTGAAATAATTCGTTTGTTCGATGGTGAACAACTTCCAAAGCGGGAAATTTTGGGAAACATTTTTTCAGAAAAACTAAAAGTGCCGGAAAGCTGGAAAGATAGGGCGGCAGCGTTTTTTGAAAATTCAGCGCAGTTTGTCGGAGTGATTGATGAAAATAGAATCTTGAGATTCAAGGCCACGCAACACACTGCGGCGGCTCAATCAACTCCGACCCATTTTGTCGAAACACTAAAAATTAACCCGCCGCGCCTGATGTTTGCGGGCGGCGCACAACCGAAGTTCTTGAGCGACCAAGAAGAACATTCGCTTTTTTTAGACAAAGATAAACAGAGAAAATTTTCGATTAACAGTCCGCTTTTTATATCGCGTGCCGAGTATGACCGCATTTGTAAGTGGATTGAGGTAACGCTAATTGTGGGGGACGAAAAGACTCCATGAAGATTTTTGGGAACGGGCGGCGGGCTGTCGAGGCCTGTAAATTGTGTCGCATTTGCATAAGGACACGCCGCCCTAATCCCACTAACTAACAACTTAAATCAAGCTCCGCAAAGCGCGCTAACGCTCGCGGAGCGCAACCAATAGGCCAGAGACCTAACGGCTGCGAATCCTTGCAGATTCTCGCACACGTTAAGTCTTGGCCGACAGAAAGTCGAGCCAAAAATGACAACGTGTTTGTGCTGTAATGGTGAAACTAAATACTTCGCCAAGTTTGAAAATAAGAATCGTGTTGTGCGCCGCTTCCGTTGTGTGCGCTGCAACAAAACTTTTTCCGAGCCGCAACCGCTGGACGGTCTGCGAATCGAAACTGACAAGGTGAATCAGGTTGTGCGCTTGCTCTGTGAAGGCGTTGGAGTTCGCGCCGTGAGCCGATTAACAAGACTGCACAAGAAAACCGTTTTGAGCATCCTTGAAACCGTTGGCGAAAAGTGCGCCAGATTTCACGATGAGGCTGTCCGCAATGTTCCGACACATAACGTCGAGACAGACGAACTTTACAGCTATGTGTTCTGTAAGCAGGAACACAACAAGACGCGCGATGTTGAACGCGGCGATCAATACACGTTTTTAAGTTTCTGCCGCGACTCAAAACTGCTGATTAGTTTCCATGTCGGCAAACGCACCCGCGAAATTTCGCATGAACATCTTGGCGACTTGAAAGAGCGCATTGCCAATCGCATCCAACTTTCCACAGATAATTTTCACTGCTATCGCGGCAAGCGCGGAGCGATTTGCTCGACGTTCGGCAAGGACGGGGTTGATTATGGGATGCTGACAAAGGTTTATGCCAAGAGCCTCCAAGCGAAAAATAGATTTGCTCAACCTGTTTGCATCTTGGCGAAGAAAACATCAATTTTAGGCGAGCCAGACCGCGATTTGATTTGCACTAGCCACGTTGAACGGCAGAATCTAAATATCCGCTTGTTCAATCGGCGTTTCACACGGCTGACTTTGGGTTACTCGAAAAAGCTCGCCAACCTGAAATACTCGGTTGCGCTGTTTGTCTGTTACTGGAACTGGTGCTGGAAGCATACGACCACAAATAAGACACCAGCGCAGGGCAGCGGACTGACAGACCATGTTTGGACAGTGGAAGAGCTAATTAACGCAGTGTCAAAGCCTTGAAAAGAACGTCACAATCTGGTGTCCCATTACCTAAGATTGGTTCGATTTATGCTTTAATAATGTTGCAAACATTGGGCAAAAACGCTTAAAAACGATGAGTAATATTATGTCGCAGGTCGCTGAAAAACTTCGTCAGGCGCGGGAAGCCTTGCATCTGACAATCAATCAGGTGGCGGACACAACTAAAATCCGCACGGACCATCTTCGCGCGCTCGAAGAGGGAAACTTTGGCGTGTTCTCCGCGCCGGTCTATATTCGCGGCTCGGTGAAAAATTACGCCCGCGCGCTCAAACTCGACGTAGCGCAAGTCTTGTCGGCGCTGGATGCCGAATTGAATCGCACGGAAAAATTCAGCGAGCCGCCGCCGCTCGTTGAAGAGTCACACACGCATCTTGATCGAATCATGTTTTTGCTTTCCAAGTTTAACTGGCGCTGGGGATTGGCGGGCGGCGCTGTGCTGGGTTTTCTATTGATCGCGATGCTCATCAGTGCGGCTTTGAAACATCAACATCACCGAAACCCTCTGGCTGGTCTGCCAGCAGCCGTTTATCAAACGGCAAATAATTCCGGCGACACGCTGCCACTGACGACGCACCGTTGATTTTTTGCGCGCGCGCAAAAATTTTCTTCCGAGATTTCAAACTTCGTTCAGATAAATCTCGCGGTTGCGCCATAGATAAATCAGACCAGAAGCTGCTGTCAACATGACTGTGAGCCACAACGCAATTTCAGAAAAGGTTCCAATCCACGACGCGAAAACGTCTCGCAATCCTGCCGCCCATTCACGACAGGCATCAGTGACCAGCAACGCAATGATGGCAATAATCTGTGAAACGGTTTTGTGTTTTCCAAATTTTTCCGCCGCCAACACGACGCCTTTCGACGCCGCCAATAATCGCAAACCCGTGATTGTCAGTTCACGCGCGACGATGATGACGACCATCCACGCGGCGACGCGCACCGGCGCATCCGCGTGCGAATGTGTGCTTTCAATAAATGCAATGAATGCCGAGCAAATCAAAATTTTATCCGCAAGCGGGTCCATCAAAATGCCGAAGTTGGTGATGAGATTGCGTTTGCGCGCGATGCGACCGTCGAGAAAATCAGTGAAACTCGCTGCGCAGAAAAAAAATAGCGCGAGTGTGTTCCTCAATGGAATTTGCCACGGACAAAACAACGCGCACAAAAAGAACGCCGTCAGCACGAAACGCGAAACTGTCAATTTGTTCGGCAGGTTCATGGCCGAAAATTTTAAGCGCCGAACTTGTCGAACATTTTCGCGTTGGCTTGCATGAGTCGAATCAAAAATTTCGATCCAAAAACTCCGAGCGATCCGGAGTTCGCGCCGGTTTCCGTGAAACGTTCCAGTTTGTCCGAACCACTCACTGCCGAGTGCAACAATATCGGCTGCGGATGCCACGAATGTCCTTTTAGCGCGCACGGTGTCGAGTGGTCGCCGGTCACAACCAAAACGTCCGGCTTTTTCTTCAAGAGAATCGGCAGCGCGGCGTCGAAATCTTCAATCGCCTTTTTCTTCGCGGCAAAATTTCCGTCCTCGCCGTATTTGTCGGTGTATTTGTAATGAATGAAAAAGAAATCGTAGTTGTCGAATTCCTTCAAATATGTCTCGAATTGCTCGGCAATCGTTTTTGCGCCTTCGATTTTTTTCATGCCGACGAGTTGCGCGAGACCTTTATACATAGGATAAACCGCGAGGCACGCGGGTTTTAATTTATAGCGTTCTTCAAATAGTGGAATATGCGGCTGGTGCGCAATGCCGCGCATGAGAAAGCTATTTGCCTTTGGATGCGCCGTAATAATCGGCAGCGCGAGTTTGTAAAATTCGTTTATAATTTCGGCGGTTTTTTTCTGCGCGGTGGAATTTGAATCTTCGGCTTTTGCCGGCGCGAGCGGCAAGCCTTCGCGATTCGGGTCGGTCGAAGTGACGGGACCTTCGAGTCCTTTGCCGCGAAAAATAATTGCGAAGCGATGTTCCAATCCGGGCTTGATGATGATTTCAACGTCGCTGATTTTTTTTATTTTCGCAGAAAGCTTCGCGCAAAGCTCTTCGCAAATTTCCGTCGCGATTCTTCCGGCGCGGCGGTCGGTGACAATTCCTTTTTTATCGAGCGTGCAAAAATTCGCGCGCGCGGCAACATCGCCGTGTTTCAATTCCATCCCCAAACCGAGCGCCTCGATGACACCGCGACCGACTTGAAATTCCAGCGGGTCGTAGCCAAAAAGTCCAAGATGGCCGGGGCCGCTGCCGGGCGTGATGCCGGGCGCGACGGGAATCATGCGGCCTTGCGCTGAATTTTTTGCGAGCGCGTCGAGATTCGGCGTCGTGGCGGCTTCGAGCGGCGTCAGATAATTTTGTTCCTGCGTCGCGATATCGCCGAGGCCGTCAAGCACGACGAGCACGAGCTTGGCTTTGGTCTTCAGCGTCAGTTCGGAATAAAGCGTGTCCAAATTCATGCGCTTAATTTGCGGCGAATCAGGCGCAAGCGCAATGCGATTCCATTTTGCACCGCGCCAAATCACTGACATTATTTTTGCGCGAATGAATCCATTGTTGCTGTATGAATTTCACCACGGTCTCGGCGCGATATTTTCCGAACTGAACGGCGCAGAAATCGTTGCTGACTACGGTGACTGGCTGGCTGAACACGCTGCGCTGCGCGAAACGGCTGGCGTGATTGATTTAAGTTTTCGTTCGCGCATTTGCTTGACCGGCGCGGATCGCGTCCGTTTTCTGCACGGACAAGTCACGAATGATGTGAAAAAATTGCAAGTTGGCGAAGGTTGTTACGCGGCAATCACCACCGCGAAGGGCAAAATGGAAAGCGACCTAAATATTTTCAATTTGCAGGATGAATTGCTTTTGGATTTTGAACCGGGCTTGACGGAAAAGATTTCCGCACGTCTCGAAAAATTCATCGTCGCCGATGATGTGCAGATCGTGGATGCCGCGCCGCATTACGGTTTGTTGAGCGTGCAAGGGTCAAAAACGGAAAAAATTGTTCGCGCACTGAATTTATTTTCAGAAATTCCAACGCAGCAATTCGAGTCTGTAAAAATTTCGGATTCAACGCTCGGCGAAATTTATCTCGCAAATAATCCGCGACTCGGCGCGAACGGATTTGATTTGTTTGTCCCGAATAATTCACTTGGCGCGGTGGCGGATAAATTCATCGCCGCTGCGAAACAAATCGGCGGATGCGCCGTCGGTTGGACAGCATTTGAAACCGCGCGAATTGAAAATGGCATTCCGCGATTTGGCGCGGACATGGACGAGACGAACATCCCGCTCGAATGCGGCATCGAGAGCCGCGCCGTGAGTTACAACAAAGGCTGCTACATCGGGCAGGAAGTCATCAACCGCATCCACAGCATCGGCCATGTGAACAAGAAATTACGCGGCTTGCGCCTTGCCGATGATTTGAAAACTTTACCAGCGCGCGGCGACAAATTGTTTCACGCGGACAAGGAAGTCGGCTACGTGACCAGCGCATTGAAATCGCCAGCGCTCAATGCGAACATCGCGCTCGGCTATGTGCGCCGTGAAGCGAATCAAATCGGAAACGAACTGACATTGCGAGGCGCGGGCGAAAGTCCGGCGAAAATTGTAGCGTTGCCGTTTGTGAAATAATTTTTTAAACTGCTAAAAATTTTGACAATGGGTGAATTTCTAAAATGTAAATGTTCGTATTGTGGTCAGCCAATTGAATATCCATCGGAAGGAACTGGACAGACTATTCCGTGCCCGCATTGCAACAAGGAAACTCAATTGATTGGTTCTGCTTCGAGAACTGCTTCCAACTCCAAACAAATAAAAATTCTCTTTTTTATCTTAATTGGAATTCTGGCATTTGGTGCGATGGCGTATGCGATACTGGCGATGTTCCAGACTTAAAGCTTCAAGTTGAGTCCGCCAGAAAATTATTTCTCCAAGCTAAAGAGGAATCTAAATTGTCTGACGAATCACAATTGCATCTAGCAGAAGTTCCTTGCGAAGGAAGACTCATTTGGCCAACTGTCGCCGCTTATTCCGGTGTTAAATCTATTTCACAATCAAAACTCGATAAATATGAATTGGCTTATTTGCCTGGTGGCCTGCTTGTGCGCGTGAAAATTTTAACCGAAAGCCCAAGTCAAATTTTCTCGCCCGCGACGCATTTTACAGATTTAATTTCCGTCGCTCGAAACGAAACTTGAACCTTAAATTTTAATGGCCACGTTAAAACCTTTTGCCGCGCTGCGACCAAAAACCGAACTCGCCGCGCAAATCTGCGAACTGCCTTACGACGTGATGTCGTCGGACGAGGCGCGGGAAATCGCCAAAGACAATCCGTTGAGCTTCCTGCACGTCAGCAAACCGGAAATTGATCTGCCGCGCGGGACGGATTTGTATTCGCCGGAAGTTTATGCGAAGGGCAGAGAAAATTTTCAAAAACTCATTTCGCAGGGCGCGCTCAAGCAGGATTCGCAGCCGAATTTTTATTTGTATCGGCAAATCATGGGCGGCCATTCGCAGGTCGGCCTCGTCGCGGCTACGAGTTGCGAAGAGTATTTGCGCGGCATCATCAAGAAGCATGAACTCACGCGACCGGACAAGGAAGACGACCGCGTGCGGCATATCGAGACTTTGAATTCGCAGACCGGGCCAGTTTTTTTGACTTACAAATCCGTTCGCGCGCTGGATGAATTTGTCACGAAGAGAATTTCGGAGAAGCCGGACATTGATTTCACGGCCAAAGACGCTGTTCGTCATTCTTCGTGGAACATTTCGGACGCGGAAGAAATCAAGTTTATTGAAACGCAGTTCGCGCAAATCAAATCCCTTTACATCGCGGACGGGCATCATCGCAGCGCGGCGGCGGCGCGCGTTTTTCAATCGCGCAAAGGCGCGGGCGAAAGTGGAAAGTTTCTCGCGGTGATTTTCCCGCATAATCAGATGCAAATTCTGCCTTACAATCGCGTGCTGAAGGATTTGAACGGTTGGACGCCGGAGCAATTGCTGGAAATTCTTCAAACCGTGTTCGCGTTCAATCCGGGCAGCGGCGCGGCGACACCAACCCGCAAACATGAACTCGGATTTTACTTGCGCGGCAAGTGGCACACGCTGGCCTTCCGCAAAAAGTTCACGGAAGCGGAGAATCCGATTGATCGGCTCGACGTGACGTTGCTGCAAAAGCACGTGCTTGAATCGGTTTTCGGCATTGGCGATCCGCGCACGAGCAAAAAAATAAATTTCGTCGGCGGCATTCGCGGCACGGCGGAATTGGAAAAGCTCGTGGACAGCGGCGAATACGCCTGCGCGTTCTTGATGTTTCCGACGAGCATTGAAGATTTGATGGCGATTGCCGACGCGGACGAAATCATGCCGCCGAAAAGCACATGGTTCGAGCCGAAGCTGCGCGACGCGATGTTTTGCCACATGATTTGAACCTTTCGCATTTCCTTTCGCCCGAAACCGTTTAATTTTTGCGCGTGGCAAAAGACCGAGTTCAACGCGGTTTGCGCGCGACCTTTTTAGGAATCGCGGTGAACATCGTTCTCGGCTGCGCAAAATTTGCCGCCGGAATTTTCGGCCATTCGCACGCGCTCATCGCGGATGCGACGGAATCGTTCGCGGATATTTTTAATTCAATTATCGTGTGGCGCGGGATTGTCGTCGCCGCCGCGCCCGCAGACGAAGAACATCCTTACGGGCACAGCAAAGCCGAACCGCTCGCCGCCGCGTTCGGCGCGGTCATGCTGCTGATTGCAGCACTTTGGATCATCATCAAAGGCGGCGTGGATATTTACGAATGGGTGAATCCGCGCCCGGGATATTTTCGCGAGCAACCGCAATGGTTCACGCTCGTCGCGCTGGGCGTCGTTGTTTTTGTCAAGGAAGGTTTGTTCCGTTTTGTAAAAAGCGAAGGGACGGACATTGACAATTCCGCCGTGAAAACCGACGCGTGGCATCATCGCGCGGACGCCATCACTTCGATCGCCGCGGCGATTGGAATTACGATTGCATTGATCGGCGGGCCAAAATTTGTTTGCGCGGACGACGCTGCGGCGATCTTCGCGGCGTTCATCATCGGATGGAGCGGCTGGCTTTTGCTACGACCGGCGTTGAGCGAATTGATGGACAAAGCGCCCGACCCGAAAATCATCGAGAGAATCCGGCAGCTCGCGTCGGGCGTGGGCGGCGTTGAGCGCGTGGAAAAATGTTTCGCCCGCAAAGCCGGGCATCTTTTTTTTGTGGAAATGCACGTGGAAGTGAATCCGCAAATGACCGTGCTGCGCTCACATGAAATCGCACATGAAGTGAAGGATCAAATCCGCGGGCAAATGCCCAATGTCAGCGATGTTTTGGTTCATATCGAACCGCTCGGAATCGCGGCGCATCAAAGAAAAAACACACACAGCGATATTATTTCTTCAAAATAATGTTCCCTTTTCCATTCGGCGGACATTTATAGGTAAATGCCGGAACTGGAAGACATCGAATTGCTGCGCGAGTATGCCGAACGCAATTCCGAAAACGCGTTTGCCAAACTCGTTGAGCGGCATGTGAATTTCGTTTATTCCGTCGCGCTGCGCAGCATCGGTAATGCGCACGCTGCACAGGAAATTTCGCAAGCCGTTTTCATCATTCTTGCGCGCAAGGCAAAAAGTTTTTCATCCAAAACTGTGTTGTCCGGCTGGCTTCATCAAACGACGCGGCTGACGGCGGCGAATTATTTGCGAACGGAAATCCGGCGTCAAAAACGTGAACAGGAGGCTTTCATGCAATCTACTTTGAACGAATCTGAATCCGAGGCATGGCTGCAAATCGCGCCGATTTTGGACAGCGCGATTTCCAAGCTCGGCCAGCGCGATCGCGACGCGATTATGCTGCGGTTTTTTGAAAACAAAAGTTTGAATGAAGTCGGATTGGCTTTGGGCGCGAGCGAGAACGCGGCGAAAATGCGCGTGAATCGCGCGCTGGAAAAGTTGCGGAAATTTTTCGGAAAACGCGGCGTGGCATTGACGGCGACAATTATTGCCGGCGCAGTTTCGGCCAATTCTGTTCAAGCGGCGCCGGTTGGCCTGGCGGCGACAATTTCCGCGACGGCCGTGAAGGGTTCGGCAGTTGCGGCATCAAACTTAACCCTTGCAAAAGGAACGTTGAAAATTATGGCATGGGCAAAAATGAAATTGGCGGTCATCGCGAGCGCGGGCGTGTTGCTGGCCGCCGGCGCGGGAACAGCAATCTATGAAATGAGTCAGAATTCGCATAAAGAAACAGTTGCGCCGCCGGCAACAAATGATGCGGCGGAAATGAAAATCAATTGGCTCGTTGGAAAAAAATATTCGATGCGAATGGAATTGAGCCAGAACACGGAAACAAAATTGCCCAAGCAGCCGCAGCCGGTGAAGTCGGATGTGGAAGTGGCGCAAGATTTTGACATTTCCGCGCTTAAAGAATTGCCGGACGATGGACGGCAGTTGGAGTTGAAAATTGCGGATGAATCGCTCAATGTCTCACAAAATGGAAACATGGTTTTGAGCTTTGATTCGACTCAAAGTTCGCTGCCGGACACCAACAGCCCGGTCGCGTTGTTGAGTCTGATAATTGGCGCGCCGATTCAATACTTTGTCAACGCGAATGGTGAAGTAGAAAAAGTTGAAGGAATGGATGATCTGATGCAACGCGCGGCTGCCGCAAAGCCGCAACAGCAGGCGTTGTTCAGACAACTGTTTGGAGCAGATACCTTGAAACAATACGCTTCACTTGGAGAATGGCTGCCGAATCACACGGTGAAAATTGGTGAGGGATGGTCGGTAAAAAAAGATATTCTCAGCATGGCAGGAATCTTGACCCTGGACATGCAGTTCACCTTCAAAAATTGGGAGCAGCATAATGATCACAAATGCGCCCGCGTTCAAATGACTGGCACTGTTTCAACGAAAAGTGTTTCGACTGGGTCAGGAGCCATGATACAAATTGAAAAGGGGAAAATTACGGGCGAATTTTGGTTTGACCCTGACTTGGGTATGATGGTGGAATCAGATAGTGACCAAAGCATCGCCATGAAAGTAACCACTCAAGCGCAAATCATGAGGCCGCTGATGACCGAAAAATCACACTGGACGCTGGTGGATGTGCAGTGAAAGTTTCAGCAGTTGTTTTCAGCAGTTGTGACGGCAACTTTAACTCTTGAAAAAGAATTTTGAATCTAAAACAATCGTTCAAACCATCTCATTTGGAATAATTCAATAATTGTAGAATAAAAAACTATGAAAAAAATTGTCGTTGTTCTCTCGCTCTGCGCCGTGGCTGGCTGCGTGTTGTTGTCCGGCTGTTCAAAATCAAAAAATTCGGTGACTGCGCCAGGAAATAACGCTGATTCCACCGAGACTTCCGCAACGGCGGACAGGCCGGCGGAAATGAAAATCAAATGGACGGTCGGAAAAAAATATGTGATGCGAATGGAGTTTAATCAGGGCACGGAGACGACGTTGCCTAATCAAACGCAGCCGATGAAGTCGGAAGTGAACTTGGCGCAGGATTTCGATTTTTCAGCACTGAAAGCACTCGACAACGGCGGGCGACAATTGGAATTGGAATTTGTGGATGAAACGATGGATGTCTCGCAAGGCGACCGCAAAGTGTTGAGTTTCGATTCCGCTCAAAGTTCGGCACAGGACACGAACAATCCCATCGCGCCGATGCTCCGTCTGATGGTTGGCGCACGCCTTCAATATTTTACGGACGCGAACGGTGCCGTGCAAAAAGTTGAAGGCATGGACGACTTGATGAATCGCGTTGCCGCGACCGCAAAACCGCAGCAGCAGGCGATGTTCAAACAGATGTTCAGCGAGGACACTTTGAAAAAATATGGTTCGTTTGCAGACATGATGCCCAACCGGATGGTGAATGTTGGCGAAAGCTGGTCTGTGAAAAAGGACACGACCAGCGCCATTGGCGTTTTAACTATAGACATGAAATATACTTTCAAAAATTGGGAACAGCACGCCGACCGTAAATGCGCGCACATTGAAATGGCGGGCGATATTTCAACAAAAAGCACTTCCAATGCCTCGGGCGCGGTGATTGAAATCGAAAAAGGAAAAATTTCCGGCGATGTTTGGTTTGACCCGGAACTGGGAATGATTGTGGAAACAGATAGCGATCAGAACATAACGATGAAAGTCACCACCCGGACGCAAACGATGACGCCGCAAATGACCCAGAAAATCCGGCTGACGCTGGTGGATGTGCAGTAAAAGTTTTAGCAATGACCTGCCGCCAAAAAATATGAAACGAATTGGCGATCTTCTGTCCGAAAAAAATTATCGGCGCGCATTCACTTTGATTGAACTGCTGGTGGTCATCGCCATCATCGCGATTTTGGCGGCGTTGCTGCTGCCGGCGTTGGCGATGGCCAAGGAGAAAGCCCATCGCGTCATTTGCCTGAACAATCAAAAACAACTCGAACTGGCATGGCAGATGTATGCTGACGAAAATAACGGTATGTTGGCATCGAATGATTGGGATTTTAACCCGGCGGTTGAAAGCCCGTCGAATTCATGGGTGACTGGCAATGCCGGTTTGGACACCGATCCGGCGACCATCACCAGCGGATCAATTTATCCGTATGTAAAAAATATCCAGGCTTACAAATGTCCAGCCGATTACGGCACGGTTTTAGGCATGACTGTTCCGACATTGCGCAGTTACTCTTTGAGTTGTTATATGGGTGGACCGCAAGGTGACACGGATGATTACGGTCTCAAGCCGGTGCATCAAACAAGCCAAATTCACAAACCGTCCACCACGCTTACTTTTCTTGAAGAAGATATTTCAACGATTGACGATGGCCATTTTCTTTACTCGGCCACAGTCAATCAATGGTTCAATGTCCCGGCATGGCGGCATCAACACGGCGACACGCTCGCATTCGCCGATGGGCACGTCGAATATTGGAAATGGCGGAGTGCGCTGCCAATGCCGAATTCCACTTCAACCGATCCTGCGACGCTTCAAGACATCGCGCGCCTGCAACAAACGGCGCCGACTTCAAATTGATTTTTCAAATGGAAATTTTGCCGATCACAAAAATTTTCAAAACCGTTTGCCGGATTGGAGATAAAATTGAAACCTTGTCGCAAAATTTTCGTCTGAATTGAGCATGGAAGTTTTTCCAAAAAATAAAAATGATGCGCGGGCGTTCACTCTGATCGAATTGCTCGTCGTCATCGCCATCATCGCGATTTTGGCGGCGATGTTGCTGCCTGCGCTGGCGTCAGCCAAGCAAAAAGCGTGGACGACCAGTTGCACTTCCAACCTGCATCAAATCGGTTTGGGCATGAGAATGTTTGCGGATGACAACAACGAGTATTATCCCGAATCCGGCGCTGACATTCCATGGAACACAATTGATTCAACGACCGGAAAAGCCAGTTGGTCGGAGCAGATTTTTCCCTACACCGGCAATACGAATGTGTTTAATTGTCCCGGCAATGTGCAGTTGGCGGCGAAGTTGCAAGGTCCGTTTAATTATTTCAACGGCTGTCGCGCCGCGTATCTGACAGCCGGTGGTTTTGCCGCCGTCAGAAGCACTTTGATTTTATTTCCTTCGGCTTTTGTCCTGGACGGCGATACGGCAGGCACGAAAGGCGGCCCAGTTCTTTTTGATCCACAGGACGCGGACAAGGACGATTATACGCAAAACTGCGTCGGCGGCGCGGCTGATCCATCGTTGACGGAATACTGGCAAATCCACAGCGGCGGTCAGAACATCATGTTCGCCGACGGCCACTCAAAATGGTATAAAAGCTATAATCCCGCTGAAATGACTTTCGCCTACACGACCCTGACTAATTGGTAGTCGTTCGTAAATTCTTCCGGCAATTTGATTTCCACTTTGCGTTCCGGGCGACTTGGCGGTTAAATTCCAGCAATGAAAAAATTCCGGGCATTCACCTTGATTGAACTGCTCGTGGTCATCGCCATCATTGCGATTCTGGCGGCAATGCTGCTGCCGGTGTTGTCCAGAGCCAAGCAAAGGGCGCAAGGCGCGTTGTGTTTGAGCCGGGGCAAACAGATGATGCTGGCCATGATCCTTTACACGGGCGAGAACAATGAATTTTTCCCGCCCAATCCCGACGATGGCAATACGCAGCCCGGTTACAACTGGTGCGGTGGCCAGGCCGGCATCGGCCAGCCGGACGAATTCAATCCCGATGTGCTCAAAGACCCGACCCTTTCATTGCTGGTGACTTATCTGGGCGGAAGCGTGGATTTATTTCGCTGCCCAGCGGATGCGCGCACGGGAAAATATCAGGGAACAAACTCGGCTTTGCTCGGCCAAGTTGTTCCGGCCGCCAGAACGTTTTCAATGAATCAGGCCGTCGGCACGATTGATGCGGGTTTCGACGCCGACCAATCCACCCACAGCGGCGTCCCGAATTTGTCCGTCAACGGCCCGTGGTTGAACAATCAGGAAACTCACCGGCGCGATTCGCCGTGGTTCACTTACGGCAAAGCCACAGACAATCGCGCGCCCGGACCTTCGATGCTTTGGGTGTTGGTGGACGAAGACGCCCGCGGCCTCAATGACGCCGCTTTTGCTTTCGGCATGGAAAGTCCGCAATGGTTTGACGCGCCCGGCACTTATCACAACGGCGGCTGCGGCTTCGCCTTTGCCGACGGCCACTCCGAAACCCATCGCTGGATGAGCCGCGCTCCCAAACAAAGCGGCGGATTTGTCATCACCGATCCCGCCGACCAGCAGGATTGGAATTGGATGCAGCAACGGACTTCGGCCAAATAGTTCAATTGATTTCCATTTTGCGTTTCGCGCTCATTCGCGGTTAATCTTCGCGCATGAAAATTGTTCTCGCTTACTCCGGCGGACTCGACACCTCGGTGCTGATGTCCTGGATCAAGGAAAAATACAACGCCGAGATGATCGGCTTCTGCGCCGACATCGGGCAGGAAGAGGAACTCGACGGCCTCGAAGCCAAGGCGCTCAAGACCGGCGCGTCGAAAATCTACATTGACGATTTGCAGGAAGAATTCGCGCGCGATTTTATTTATCCGATGATTCACGCGGGCGCGATTTACGAAGGTCAATATTTTCTCGGCACGAGCATCGCGCGTCCGCTCATCGCCAAGCGCATGGTCGAGATCGCGAAGAAAGAAAAGGCCGACGCCATCGCGCACGGTGCGACGGGCAAGGGCAACGATCAAGTGCGCTTCGAGCTGACCGCCGCCGCGCTCGCGCCAGATTTGCAAGTCATCGCGCCATGGCGAGACGAACGCTATCGCAACGAATTTCCCGGACGGCAGGAGATGATTGATTACTGCGCCGCGCATAAGATTCCCGTGCAGGCCAGCGCCAAGAAACCGTTCTCGATGGACCGGAATCTTCTGCACATTTCCTACGAGGCTGGGATTCTCGAAGACCCGTGGTTCGATTCGTTCGACCCGAAGAATAAAAATTATTTCACGACGCTCTCCGTTTTTCCCGAAGACGCGCCGAATAAAGCGGAGTTCGTCGAACTCGATTTCATCAAAGGCGATTGCGTCGCCGTGAACGGAAAGAAATTAAATCCGCTTGGCGTGATGAAGGCGCTGAACAAACTCGGCGGCAAACACGGCGTCGGTCGCGTGGACATGGTCGAGAACCGGTTCGTCGGCATGAAATCGCGCGGCGTGTATGAGACGCCCGGCGGCGCGATTTTGCATTTCGCGCATCGCCAGATGGAAAGCCTCACGATGGACCGCGAAGTCATGCACCAGCGCGACGCGCTCATCCCGAAATATGCCGAACTCGTCTATAACGGCTTCTGGTATGCGCCCGAACGCCTCGCGTTGCAGGCCTACGTGACCGAGAGCCAGAAGAACGTGACCGGCACGGTGCGCGTGAAACTCTACAAGGGCAACATCATGGTCAGCGGCCGCAAATCCGCCGTGAGCCTTTACAATCCGCACATCGCCACGATGGAAGCCGACCCGACCAAAGCCTACAATCAGGGCGACGCCACCGGCTTCATCCGGCTCAACGCACTGCGATTGAAAGTCGCGGCAAAAGTGCAAAAGAAAAATAAAACATGAAAAATATGAAACTGTTAAATCAAACTTGTCTGGCAATTTTTCTCGCATTGCCAATAGCTGCCAATGCGCAGACCGAAGAGAAATCCACGCCGCCAATCCAGGTAAATGTCGGCGACGTTACGGACAGCCGCACGACCGGTGCTTTTAATTCCGAATGTAAAGTCGAATTGAAATTTACCGGCGATGCCGCCGCCGATGCTCAAAGTGTGCGTCGCGTTCTGTTGACCGAAGCCACCGACACAACGGGTCGCGACCTCATTCCGAAGGATAACGGCGAAAATTCTCCCCGTCCGTTCGGTTTTGGGCAATCCAGCGGTGCGTTAAGCACGGAAGTAAAACTGCGCAATCCTGCTCGCAGCGCGACGGCCATCAAGATTCTCAAAGGAAATGTGGAATTGTTCAATCCCACGGAAGCCAACGGCGGATTGCTCACCATAACAAATATCCTGCAACATCCCGCCGAGCCGGTTCAAAATCCGGCGCTGGCAAAATATAATATCCAGTTGATCTACCTGACAAAAGAATCCTACGACGCCAAGAAAAAGGAAATCGAATCCCAACAAAACAGCGGCCAGAACATAGGCGATGCTTTTGGCCAACTGTTCAAAGGAATGTTCGGCGGCATGGTGTCCAACTCCAAAAACTCCATCCAACTTTATATCAAAGACCCGGACAAACGCATCATTGATATGAAATTTGTGGACGGTCAGGGCAACGCATTGAAGAGCAACCAAAGTTGGAGCACCGACAATTTTAAGAGCACTGATTTTGATTCGCCGCCACCTCCGGATACTCAATTGAATATTCAACTCGCGACGCCCGAATCATTGAAGACGTATTCATTTCAAGTCGAAAACATCGCGTTGCCATGAGCCTTTACAATCCGTACATCGAGACGATGGAAGCCGATCCGACGAAAGCCTACAATCAGGACGACGCCACCGGCTTCATCCGGCTCAACGCGCTGCGATTGAAAGTCGCCGCGAAGGTGCAGAGGAAAAAATAAAAACTCTTGTGGAATTAATTGAAGAATATAAAAGTCGCTTCGGGGATTATGACGCATTTGCTAAATGCGTTGAATCATTATTGAAAACATTACTTCGTTCAGATTCGGACAGTAATTCAACACGCGTGGGCTGAAATTGAACATGACTTGGGTTACAAGCGTGAATTGGCAATTCCAAAAACAGTAAAGCGTAAATTTTTTCAATTGGCTGCCATGTTAGAAATGGCTGACGAAGGATTTACATCAATCAAACAAACCCTCACCGAATATGAAAAGGAAGTGGGGGCGGCAATTGTCGCGACTCCAGAAACCGTCGAAATTGATGCTACATCTATTCGGGAATATACGAACACAAGCCCTATTCTACAATCATGTGATAAAAAATTATCCGAAACACTAGCGCTACCACTTATAGATTTTCTGCCGGAAATGCCGGAAAGGGATGCAGCCGAGTTCCGATGGGTAGGACTTAATACTGTAAATGAACTTGATAACTTCCTAAAAACAAACAGTGATATTGTTTTTGGTTTGGCAGTTCATAGATTCATAGAACATCGTGACGACAGCCCGCAAGATTCATTGGTTCGTGGAATTAGTCTGCTATATGTCTGTTATGTAATTTTAGCTCGGAGAAGTGACCTTGACGAATACATGAAATTTTTTAAGACGCATGGTTTTGGTCCAGACGAGATGCTTGAAGGCGTTGCTAAAGTGAATATTGATTTCGTTACACAGTTCGACAAAGAGCGCGCGAAACAAACTCAAGCTGTGATCAAAAAATAACCATGCCCACCGACCTCATCCATCGCATCGGCATCACCGCGCCGGCGGAAAAGATTTCATGACGGAAAGCCAGCAACTCATCACCGTCGCGCGTGAACTTTGCGCGCAGGTTGACCGTTTGAAATTCAAGCCGCCGGTCACGCATGTTTACAACCCGCTGGATTACGCATGGGCGGCGCATGAAAAATATTTGCAGAAGTTTGGCAGCACCAAAAAGCGCGTCGTTTTCATCGGCATGAATCCCGGCCCGTTCGGCATGGTGCAAACCGGAATTCCGTTCGGCGAAATCGCTGCTGTTCGCGACTGGCTGAAAATTTCCGCGCCCGTCGGCAAGCCGGAGCATTACAATCCCAAACGTCCGGTGCTCGGATTCGATTGTCCCAATTCAGAAGTGAGCGGACGCAGGCTGTGGGGACTTTTTGCGGAACGATTCGGTTCGCCGGAGAAATTTTTCAAGGAACATTTCGTGGCGAATTATTGTCCGCTGGCGTTCGTGGAACAAAGCGGCGCGAACTTTACGCCGAACAAATTGCCGCCGTCGGAAAAAAATCCACTGCTAAAAATCTGCGACGAACATTTGCGGAAGACTTTGGAGATTTTAGAACCGGAATGGTTGATCGGTATTGGCGCGTGGGCGAAAGGGCGCGGGGAAATTGTCGCGAAAGATTTGAAAATTCAAGTCGGCCAGATTTTGCATCCGAGTCCGGCGAGTCCGAAGGCGAATCGTGGCTGGGCAAAAATCGCGACGAAAGAACTCATTGAACTAGGCGTGTGGAAATAATTTAATTTCGCGAACGGCGTGAAATTTATTCGAGTTCCGCCAGCCCAAGCTGCTCGCGAAAGGTGTAGAGCACGTCGAGGTAGTGTTTGCTTTTGACGTGCTGATAAAAACAGACGAGCGAAGTCGCAATCAACAGAACGCCAAGGCAGCCGAAGGTGTTGAACGGATTCCAGCCGGGATTGCCGCCGAAAATAAACATGCTGAAGGTGGTTTTCTCGAATTGTCTGGAAAAAATGATGAGCGTGGCTTTGATGCCGAGAAAAAAAGCCAGCCCGACGAGATTGCTCATGCCTTTGGAAAAATAAAATTGGTGCCGCTCCTGGACATTTTTCAAAACGTCGTCGGCACCACGGGCGCGGACCAAACCGAGAAAAAGCCGCCAGCCGCCGTAAGCCGTCCACAGCACATAGCCGGAAACGAGAATAACGACGGTGAGGTTGATCCAAAACGAGGTATGCATGGTCGCCGCAATTTTTAGCGTTTGCGCTTTTCTTCTTTCTCCTTTTTGCGAAAGAAATTCTGCGTGTCCGCGACGTTGAGCATGGACAGGTCGAGTCCGCCGCCGGGTTCGCGTTCCTGCGCGTGTTTGAGCTGGCGCGCAATGCGCTTGACGGTTTTGATGGCGTGATATTTCACAGTGCCGACGCCGATTTCCGATTTGAAGATCACGACGGCGAGGCAGTGTTCATCCACGTTGACGACGAAAAGGCTGCGATGGTCGCCCTCTTGATAAATGCTGTCGAATTTTTTTTCATTGACCAGACCGGCGATGGTTTGATTGGCCATGAACGCGCCGGAGGCAAGCGCGGCGATGGTGGTGAAATCGAAATCGTTCGCCTCGCCGTGTTGCGTGATGAGGAAGCCGCCCTTGTCAATGATCAGCGCCGCCATCGCGTCCGTGGACTCGATGAATTCGCCAAGGATTCCGTCCAGTTTCTGAATGTCTTCCTCGATAAGTTGGGGCAAAGTAGCCATGTCATGCGTATTGCGGAACATTTTGGTTGATGAATTTGTGCAATAACACGCGCGTAATCATGTTCAACGTCTCGAACACACCTTCGCAATTGTGCGCGGTCGCGGAAAATGAGGGCACCTGGACTTCGCGGTTGTTGAGCAGAAATTCCATGTATTCGGCCGGCGCGGCGTTCGGCAGGTCGCGCTTGTTGTATTGAAGCACATAGGGAATTTCCCCAAGCTCCAGTTTCAACGCCTTCAAATTATCCACAAGGTTTTGGAAACTTTCGACGTTCTCCGGCATTTTTTCGTATTGCGAATCGGCGACGAACACGACGCCATCCACGCCGCGCAACACGAGCTGCCGCGTAGTGTTGTAAATGACCTGACCGGGCACGGTGTAAAGCTGGAACTTCGTTTTGAAACCTTTGATCGTCGTCGCCTCGATCGGCAGAAAGTCGAAGAACAGCGTGCGGTCGGAACTCGTCGCCAGCGACACGAGTTTGCCCTTGTTGCCCGCGGCGGTTTGGACGTGGTCGTGGACTTGCACGAGGTTGGTCGTCTTGCCGCCCATTGCCGGGCCGTAATAGACGATTTTTACCTGCAATTCTTTGGTGGCTTGGTTGATGAGTGCCATAAATTTAGAGTCGTTTGCGGTCAAGTTCGGTGGCCAGCATGGCCAGTTGGGCGGTTGGCAGCGCCTGACCTGCACGACCAAACGCTGCGAAATAAACCGCGTTCACCCGGAAAATTTTCCACGGCACGTTGCCGACGGTGAAATTCAAATTGTTCAATTCGCCCATGCGCAACTCCTTCGCGCATTGTGTCACGCGGCCAAAAAGTTGCGGCAAAAACGCCGCCAGCGTGTCGGCGTTCAGTTCCGCTGGGATTTCACTGGCCACTTTCAAGCCATCGGGCAAGGCGACGATCGCGCCCGCCACGCCTTCCAAAAGCGTTGCACGCTGGACAACTTCCTTCGGCGTCATGCCGCGTGAAAGAAAATCCGTCCCCGGCGAAGGACGCCGCTTGAATTCGGTGTCGGAAATGTGCGGCGCGTTGGCACGCAGGAAGAAATTCGTGTCTGGAAGTTTTACAGTCGGCGCAGCCACGGATGGATTGTTGACAGGTGCAATCGGCGTGATCGGCACAATCGGCGGCACATCGGGTGTTGGCGCGGGCGGCTGAATGGGAGTAATCGGAGTTGGCGCAATTGGCGCGGCTGGTGTGACTGATGTGGCAGCCGGCTGCGGCGCTGGTGCGCCAAAAAATAAATTTGGAATGTCTTCGACGTTGGCAATTTTTTGCGGCGGTTTGGCGGCGCCGGTTTGCCGCGCCAAAAACAGCGGCGCAATGATATGAAGCGGCAACGTAAGTTCGACAGCGTCGTGGGCTGACACCGCAGGCGGCGTGGGTCTAATCAATGCGCGCAAATTCCGCCAGGAAAAAGTCACCCGTCCGCGTTTCAAAGCTGCTTCCACCACGTCCAGCGGCAAAGCGATTTGAGCGTTTGTTAAATTCACCTGAACGATTTCCAATTTCAATGCTTCCGGCCAGCCGGCAAGCAGCGCAGATAACGGCACGAAAAGCGACGGTTGTTCAGGCGTGGGGATTTTGATTGTCGGCGCTTCCGGCGAAATCGGAGTGATCGGTGAAATTGAAGTAATAGGAGTAATTGGCGAAATGGGAGTAACTGGCGCGGCGGGCGGCTCCGCAGAATGCGGCATGATATTTCGGGAAGCGCTGCCGTTGTTACCGTTACTGCCATTGCTGCCATTGACCGCTGGCGTGATTGAGCGGGCCGGAAAAGGCGCCTGGATTTTTGCCGCCGGAACGGGCGTGACCATTCGAGATGGTGGAACACCCATAGCAGGCGTCGCCGATTTGGCAGGCGGCGGAGAAATTTTGAGTCCCTGCCCCTGACCGCCGAACGGACTGGCGATGTCGTCACCCACTTCAACGTGCTTTTGCACGAATCGCCGCGACAGCAGACTGGGGCTAAGCCGCGCGAGAATTTCATTCAACGGCAACGCGACGGGCTTTTGGTCATGCGCGCTGACGACATCAGAAAAAACGCCGGGCGCGGCGGCGCGCAATTCACCGAAAGTGATTCTCACCGTGCCGAGCGCGAGTTGCGTCAAAATTTTTTCCAACGAAAGTGTCACCATCAAATTGTTTGTGTCAGTGCGCTTGATTCGCGCGCGCAATTCCATCGGCAGCGCGTCAAGGATGGGCTGCAACGGCAATTGCAACTCGTCGGGATTGGCCGGGCGGCTCGGCGGCGTGAAAGCGTGTTGCGCTGCTGGTTGCGCCGGGCGCGGCTCTGGCTTCGTTTGCAGACGTGCGGTTATTGGCGGTATGACAGGCGGCGGCATCACCAATGTTTTGGTTGCGGCAGGCGGTGGCACAGAATGATTGGCCGCTTCGTTTTCATCAAAACGACGCAACAAATTTCGGAGAAATCCGGCAAATTTTGCTTTCACGGTGGTTGCAATGGCGCTCATGTCTTGCTTAAACTCCGCCGACAGGACAGAGTTGGTTTTATGGGGCAAGAAATGTGCCACAAACAGCTTCCGTCAGAAGTTTCAAGGAGCGCTATTATTTTTCTTGCTGCGTGACGGGGGATATGTCTCATCATTGGACTGCTGGACTGTTGTTTGTCCATATTGCTGCTAAACGGCGGTCAAAAAAAATGATTCCTATAGGTCTGATTCGGAACACAGATTGCTTTGGAGAAACGGCGCTGCCGTTGCGCGCAGGAAATTTACGGAATGGCGGCGGCGATTGACGCAACTGAAATGGAAACGCACCACAAGATTCTCATATTGGACGACGATGCCGACTGGCTGGACCTATGTCGGGAATTACTCGCGCCGCTCGCCAGCAAACCTGAAATACGCACCGTCTCGTCCGGCGCGCGCGCGCTGGCATTGTTGGAATCCGAGCCATTCCGTCTGTTGGTTTGTGATTTGAAAATGCCGCGTATGGACGGTTTGCAAGTGCTGGCCATTGTCCGCCGTCGCTTTCCCCAATTGCGCACGGTTGTCTTGAGCGGGCTGGAAGATGAGGAATTCCGCTCGCGCGCCTACGCGCTGGGCGTGGATTTATTCTGGCTCAAAGCCGACATGCAGCAGAACACACAAATGTTTTTGGACTGTCTTGAATCGCTTTTGGGACGCGAGGTAGACGGCGGCTTTCGCGGCATCCAGAGCAAGAGTCTCATGGACATCATCCAAATGGAATGCCTTTCGCGCAGTTCCACCGTGCTGCGCATCTCGCGCGGGCCGTTGACCGCCAAAATGTGGATTCAGGATGGCGAAGTGATTGACGCCGAAACCGAAGGCACTCGCGGCGAAGCGGCGGTGCGGAGGATTTTGGCGTGGAAATCCGGCACTTTTGAAAGCCTGCCTGCCGAACCGAATCGCGAGCGCACTATTGCTAAAGCCATCAACACGTTGCTACTTGAATCCGCCCAGACCATTGATGAAAGCGCCAATGTCTCCGAACCCGAATCTATGGAACAAGATGTCCATCGGAAAACAGTTTGGAAACTTGGACTGCTCATGCGCGAGGGCGCGGAATTTGTCGTCTCCGTCCCGCTTGACGGGCAAGGTGTGCCCGAAGCGCTGGGCACGCAATCCACCGCGCAGCTTGCCGATTGGACGCGTCAGGTCGCCGAAGTCACAAAACGTCTTGGGGAACGCATTGAAGCAGGCCCGTTGTCGCACGTGGCAGCCACAGGTTTGGACCGCCAATTGCTCATATTTCCCTCCGAAAGAAAATCCTTTCTCGTCGGCTGGCCTCCCGGAGATGCCGCCGGCGAAATATTGGAAAAAAGCAAAAGACTGGTAGCATCATGGGATTCCTGAAAAAACTATTTGGATCGCGCGCGGCAATTCAACAATTGCCGACGGGCAGCATTACGATGGACCGTGACGGTCAGATCGTCACCTCCACCGTTTCGTCCGCGTATCCGCGCGCGTTGTTGCAGGCCATCGGACGCGACGTGCTGCGGCTCTTTCGCGAAGCGCGTTCGACCGAAATGCCGCTCACCGAACTGGACATTCATTTCGCCAGCCTGCGCATCACCGCCCGCGAATTGCGCGGCGGCACTCTCATTTTCATTTTCCCGCAAACTACACTCGCGCCAACGCCAACCGGAGCCAGTTTATGACAGCCAAAGAACTCAACCAATTGATCAGCCAGATTGAAACCCACATCGAGTGCTGGAAACAATTCAATCACTTCATCAACGTCGCCCGCAGCAAAAAATTCGGCCACGCCGACGAAAGTCATTTCCTCGAAATCAAGAGCGTTATCGCCCAGGAACTGGAATTGATTTTCGCCGCCATCGAAGTCACCTCGCCCGGTCGCGACGAAGTCATTTCGCTCATCGGCCATGCGCCGTCGCTGCGCTACTTGAGCGAGATGAGCGAAGGCGAACTGCGCGGCATTGAGAGCCAGTGGCACAAAATCTACATCGGCTGGCATTCCATTTTGGGACAACTCAAAGTCAAACAACGCGCCGGAGAAAACAAAGCCTTTTGGGGGCGGAAAAAATAAGCGTCATTTCTTTCTTGCCCGACGCGTCCATTTCACGTCCAAATAATTCATGCCTGATTGGATTGCCATCGTCATTTTGGCCGTGATCGAGGGAATCACGGAATTCATTCCCGTTTCATCCACCGGCCATTTGCTCATCGCCGAGCATTGGCTGCCGCGCCAGAGCGACCTCTTCAACGTCGTCATCCAATGCGGCGCGGTCATCGCCGTGCTGCCGCTTTTTCCGCAACGCCTTTACAAATTTGTTTTTGAACTGCGTGATTGTGAAACGCAAAGTTATCTCCTGAAAATGCTCACCGCCTTCGTCATCACCTGCATCGGCGGATTCATTCTCGACAAAAAAGGATTCAAATTGCCGGAACAACTCGCGCCCGTCGCCTGGGCGCTGCTCATCGGCGGCATTGCGTTCATCGTCATCGAATTCTTTTTGCGCGGGAAAAAATTGAGCAACGAAGTCACATGGGCCATCGCCATCGCCGTTGGCTTCGCGCAATTAATTGCCGCCGTTTTTCCCGGCGCGTCACGCTCCGGCTCAACCATTTTATTCTGCCTGCTGCTTGGTCTGGCGCGTCCGGCGGCGACCGAATTTTCATTTCTCGTCGGCATCCCAACAATGCTCGCGGCGGGTGGTTGGGAAATTCTGAAAAAATTGCGCCATCCAATTCCCGGCGCTCCGCCGGAAAACTGGGGAATGCTTTTGCTGGCCACTGCCATCGCCGCCGTCGTTTCCTTCATCGCCGTGAAATGGCTGTTGCGCTACGTGCAAACGCACACATTCGTTGCGTTCGGCTGGTATCGCATCGTTCTGGCGATTGCGATTTTTATACTATTGTTGCGCTGAAAATTATTTCGCGTTCGCGTCAGGAATAAAAATTTTCTTCCCGACAACCAAACTGTTCGGATTCAATCCCGGATTCACCGCCAAAATCTGGTCGCTCGTCACTTTGATGCCTTTGGCGCGATACGCTTTCGCAATCGCCGAAATTGTGTCGCCCGATGCAATCGGATATTCGTAACCCTTTTGCGGACCACTGGAAGTTGCGCTGCTCGTTGAAGGCGTCGAAACACTCGGCTCGGTTTTATGGCTTGGCGGCGACACACCCATTGATTTGTCGAGACGCTCCAATTCTTTCAAAATGCGCTCGTTGTCGTCCTGCCGTTTTTTGTCAATTTCCTGAACCTGCTCGGCAAGTTTTTTTAAATCGTCCGGACTCGCCGCGCCGCCGGCCTGACTTGACTTGTCCGACAAATCGCTGATTTCTTTTTCCAGCGCGTCAATGCGTTTGCCCTGCGCGGCCTGCGCGTCGAGCAAATCCTGAATCTTGCCGTTGATCTGGTCAATTTGATCCTGCGTCGCCGAATCCTGCGCGCGAGCCAGCGAAGCCGTGAAAACGAGGATAAAAACCCATAGCGAAATCTTTCTCATGCGCCGAAAATAAACCTCTGCGACGGCACGTCAAGCCGAGTTCAATCAAAACTTTTGGATGACGGCGACGAGCGACAGGATGGCGGCAAAGACAACCAGGATGATAATCGCCGTCCCGAAATGGCCGAGCAACAGGGTCGCGCCAAAACAGCCGATGAAAAATTGAAACAGCAAGAGCGCCGCGATGTCGTAGCGATTCCAATCTTCCAAATGGCTGACTTTGTAAATCACGCCGACGATGAGCGCGGGAATGATCAGCGAGCGCGCCGCCGCCGGAAGAAAAGTGACAACCGCCCAAAGACTCGCGCCTTCAACGAGCGAGGCGATGGCAGCAATGATGATTTCCCTGCCGAGACTGTGCAACGTGAGGTCGAAATTGATCAGGCCGCAAAAAATATCCAGCAGCGCAATCGCCGCGCAGAGCGTCACGAAGGCAGCCGCCCAAAATCCGAGAAGATGAATTGCGATGTGCATCTTGAATCACGCCAGTTTTCCGTATTTCCGAATCTCCGGCCAAATCCACGCCACGGCCAGCACCACTAAAATCGTCCCGATGCCGCCGCTCACGGTGGAAATAATCGCGCCCGTCGCCGCTGCATTGCCCAAAACCGTCGGCGACGCGAACAGCCACGCGACGATGCCCGACCGGAAGCCGCCGAGTTCATTCGACGTGCCGATGAAGAGGCTGTTGACCGCCGAGACGCGCCCGCGCTTTTCGTCCGGCGTCAAAATCTGCACGAGCGTCTGCCGCACGATGACGCTGATGTTGTCCACGAAGCCCGCCAGCGCGAGCATCGCGAACGCAAACCAGAACCAGAATGAATTCGGAAACGCAAGCCATCGGCCAAAACAATTTCCGTTGGCGAGACCGAATAAAATTGTCGCCACGCCGAAAATCGCCACGCACGCGAGCATGGTTTTGCCGGCTTTTTGCAGCGGCGGGCGATGCGCGATGACGAGCGCGCAAATCACCGCGCCGATCGCCATTGCGTTGCGCAGCCAGCCAAGACCGGTAGGACCGGTGTGAAAAATGTCGTTCGCAAACATCGGCAGAATCGTCACCGCGCCGCCGAGCAGCACGGCGAACAAATCCAGCGTGATGACGCCAAGAATGATTTTGCTTTGATAAACGAAGCGAAAACCTTCGACGAGGCTTTTAACTGAAACCGGTTCGGCGGATTTGACTTTGTGAATATGCTTGATCGGCGCGACGAGCGCGAAACACAGGAGCGAAGCCAAAACGTTCAGCGCATAGACCGACCACGCCGTCGCGTGCGCTTCCGCATGCGGCGTCAAGGCGATGACCGCGCCGAATGCCGGCGGGCCGATGACGGACGAAAATTGAAACAAACCGCTGTTGAAGGTCACAGCGCGGGAAAATTGCTTTCGCGGCACGAGGCTCACTACGAATGCCGCACTCGCCGGCCACAAAAAAGTTCGCGCTCCGCCGAGCACGATCAGGCAAATGTAAATCCAAAACACCGGCGCGGCGAAATAGGAGAGCAACGCAAGGCAACCGCTCGCCGCCGCGACAATCAGCGTCGTGGCCAAAACAATTTTTTTCCGGTTGAAAACGTCCGCAAAATGTCCGGCTGGAATCGTGCAAAGAATCATCGGAACCATCAGCGACAAGCCGACGAAGGCGAGCGGCAGCGCGGAATGTGTGCGCTGATACAATTCCCAGTCAATCGCCACGACGAGCATTTGCTGGCCGAGCGAGGCAATGAAACGCCCGATGAGATAGCGCAAAAAATTCGCGTTCCGCAAAACGGCGTAGGCGCTTTCGTTTGCGGCGGCGGATTTTTTTATCGGCTCGTCCGGCAGATTTTCCGGTGATTCCTGATCGTGCATAAACGAATGATGAGTTTAACAGAAAATTTTTGCGGGTCGAGTTTTCTGAATTGCAACGACGCTTTGTGCGCGAAACAAATGGCTGCGGTCACAGACCGCCGCTACAATTATCCGGCATGGGCGATTCAAATGAAAATCCGCGCGGCTACAAATGGCCGTGGTTTTTGCTGGCGATGGTTTTGATCGGGATCATTTCAGCGATTTTGTGGATGAGCTTCGCCGTTCATCGCGAGAAACAGGAGCGCGATTTCAATGCGCCGATTCCAAACGGCGCAAAGTGATTTTATTTTCCGGCTTGTCCCGTCAGCAACGGTAAAAGTGAAACTCCGTCAATGTTTGTGGGCGATTGCGCGTAGGCGATTTGCGCCGCCGTCGGCAGAAAATCCTGCGCCGACCATTTCAAATCGCTGACTTTGCCCGCCGGAATTGTTTTTGGCCAACAGACAATCATCGGCACGCGAAAATCGTTTGTGGAAATGTTGCTGTGAAAAAAATCGGGGTCAATTTCAGCGGTCTTTTTCGGAACGCTCGCGCTCGAAAAGAAAATTGCGACATTGTTCGTCATGCCAATTTTTTGCAGTTGCCCGCGCAATT